>NZ_JHVE01000005.1:0-210590 GCF_000619985.1 Prevotella sp. P6B4 | reverse complement strand
GACCTTAAGGAGCAGGTACTTGAACATGCGGATAGGAGACTCTGCCATACGACCATTGTCTGGACAGTATTTGTCTAACAACTCTTGATAGACAAAAGAAAAATCAACGAGCCCGTTGATACGTCTCAGAAGATTGTCTTGTGGGACAACTATGTCGTACAAGGCACTATACTCACTCAATACTAACTCTTGTTGTTGCGACAGCATAAGCACTCTCTTTTATGCTGTAAAGGTACAAAAAAATCTGCACATAGCCAAATGTTTTACTGACTATGTGCAGACTGTAATTGTTAAAAAGTGCCTAATAGGACTTTTTCAGTGCCCTCCTTATGCGGGAGGGGAGCTTTCTATTCAAATATCATCCTTAGAATTCAAGTATCAGCGATTGACGCGCTTTCAGCTCCATATTCTTCGATACATCCACGTAACGATTAGTCAGGATATCCTTAGCCTTTGTTGCCTTACCGATGATTTCTGCATAACGTGCTACATCAAATGTAGCGGGCTTCGACGTGCCGTTCAGAATGGTCATAGCCGTCTTGCCCTTGTACTGACGGGCAATCACATAGACACCATTGAACGGGGTGAACTGAATCTGTCTGCCCTTGGTAATCACTTCATTACCCTGACGCCAGTGGAGCAGACGAGAGAGCCAGGTAAACATGGCCTGCTCGCTCTTGGAACGTCCTTCCTTGGTAAAGCAGTTATGTGTATCGCCGGGGAATCCACCGGGGAAGTCCTTACGCACATTGCCATCCGTTTTCTCCTTGGTACCATTCATCAGCACCTCGGTACCGTAATAGAGCTGGGGGATGCGGTTAACGGTGAGCAGCAAGGCTAAAGCCTGCTTCAGAGCCAGTGTATCCTTGCCATTACCCAGGAAACGGTCGGTATCATGGTTCTCAATGAAAGCCATCACACTAGAAGGGTTGGGATAGAGATAATCATAGACAAACGAGTTGTACAGGCGGTTAAAACCATTCCACCAGCCATCGGTCTCCTCGTACTTGGCCTGATTCAGCTTATCGAAGAACGAGAAATCCATCACGGTCTTCAGATAAGTATTGGTGAGCGGGTGCTGGGTGTTGGTAGATGGCGTGATCTTCGAATCCTTCTGCCAGGCAGCGGTATAAGCAGGCTCTGTGACCCAGGTCTCGCCTACTGTATTGAAGTTAGGATACTCTACATCGAGTTCTTTCAGCCACTGTGCCATCGCATCGGCATAGGCATAAGGATAGGTATCCATGCGGATGCCGTCGATACCCACAGTTTCAATCCACCAGATAGAATTCTGGATGAGGTAACGCATCAGGTGGGGATTATGCTGGTTGAGGTCGGGCATCGATGGGACGAACCATCCTTCTACCGTCTCCTTCAGATCGATCTCCGAAGCGTATGGATCAACCACTGGTGTCAGCTTATACGATGTCTGCAGGTAAGCACTCTTAGCGGGCTCAGAACCATCGGCATTAGCGGTAAAGCCAGTCATGGGGTCGCGACCGCTGTTTTTCTCTGTCAGCCACTCAGGTGTGTTCAACCAATCCTTGCTGGGCATATCCTTGGTCCAAGGATGTTCAAAACCGCTGTGGTTAAAAATCATATCCATCACAATCTTCAATCCCTTCTGGTGAGCCTCATCACAGAGACGCTTATAATCCTCATTGGAGCCGAAGCGTGGATCAACCTTATAATAATCGGTAGTGGCATAGCCATGATAGGTGGCGAAGCCGTTCTTTGAGTCGGGCGAATCGTTCTCGAGGACAGGGGTAAACCAGAGGGCTGTCACGCCCAACTCCTTGAAATAGTCGAGGTGTTCGCGGATACCATTCAGGTCGCCACCATGACGCAGACTGGGTTTGGTACGGTCTTCCACATAGTTGCGCATGCCTTTGATCTGTGCCGGATGGTTAGCGCCCTGTGCAAAGCGGTCGGGCATCAGCATATAGAGCACATCGGCATTGGTGAAACCCATACGCTTGTCGCCGCTCATCTCGCGGGCCTTGAGCTGATACGGTACCTTCACCCCTTTCTTGCCCTTCACGGTGCCACCGGCAAAGGTCAGTGTCATCGTACCGGGTTGCGCATCACGCAGATTCATGTAAACCAACAGATAGTTAGGAGAATCAAGGCGAACTAAACTATCGATCACCACACCGGGATAATCAGTGGTTACACTGGCAACATCGCGAATCCCCTGGCCATAGACCATCAACTGCACCTGCGGGTTCTTCATCCCAACATACCAGTCGGTGGGGTCGATACGGTCAATCACTTGTTTCTTTGCTGCACTCATTGATAATACATTTGCCATCAGGATGGCGGTTACTAATAAAATCCGTTTCATTTTTGTTCTTAGTTTATTCTCATGCTGCAAAGATAGGGATTTTTCTGATACGTTGTTCGCATCAGAAAAGAAATCCCATAACGCATGGAGGCAAACGATTGCACAATTCCCCTACCCTTTATATTCTGTGGGGGTGACACCAAACTGTTTCTTGAAGACAACGGAGAAATGACTCTGCGTACTGAATCCGGTCATATCGGCAATCTCGGCCACCGTATGCTTGCCGCTCTTCAACAACTCTGCCGCACGGTTCAGCTTGTAGGTACGGAAGAAACTGCTGGGCGTCTCGCCAGTCAGGCCCTTGATCTTATAATAAAGTTTGGTACGTGAGATATAGAGCAACTTGGTGATACGGGTGACATCGAGCTCCGAGTTCGACAGTTCCTCTTCCATCAGCTTATAGAGCTCTTCCATGAAGTGCTTATCCTGTTCCGACAGCACATTATCCACACCCTCCTCCTCGGTGGTAGTGGCTTTAGAAAGCAATTTGCGTACACGGTCGCGGTTCTTCAGCTGCGACTGGATGAGCGCAGAGAGCACAGCTGGTTCGAAGGGTTTGGTGACGTAAGCATCGGCACCTACATTCAGACCTTCAACCTGATTCTCAGCGGTGACCTTCGCTGTCACTAAGATGACTGGGATATGACTAAGCTGGATATCCTGCTTAATCTCCTGACAGAGCTGATAGCCGTCCTTGCCGGGCATCGCCACATCGCTCAGCACGATATTGGGCTCTTCGGCCCGCATCTCCTCAAGCGCCGTATCGGCATCGAGACAGGTCACCAGGTGATAGTCGTGCGAGAACAGCATCCGCATATAGTTGATAATCTCCGTATCATCGTCGACAACGAGGATGGTCGGGCGGTCATCGTCATTCTGCTGACAATCGACAGTTGACAATGGATTATTCTTGGCAGAGCCAAGCGGCATAGCCGAGCAGCCAGTTGACAACTGGGCACCGACAGCCAGTGCAGTATCGCCTTCCAGCGGACGGCGCTCTGCCTCGGTATAGGCAGGCTCATTCATCGGATAAACCAAGGTAAACACAGCCCCTTCGGCGCCTTGACGGTTATCGGCAGTCAGGGTGCCATGGTGCAGTTCAGCCAACCGGCGTGAATAATAGAGTCCGATACCAGTACCATAGTTGACGATAGCTTTCGTCTGGTTATCCAACTGATAGAAGCGTTTGAAGATGTTCTCCTTGTGCTCCTCCGGGATACCCTTACCTGTGTCGGCAATGGTTATCTTCACCTGGTCGTCAACCACATCCAGCTGCACATCTATCCTACCACCACGTGGGGTAAACTTCAAGGCATTCGACAACAGATTACTTACAATCTTCTCCAGTTTATCGCCATCGGTCCATGCCATCAGCAGGTCTTCCATACCCAAGCGACTCAACTGCAAGCCCTTCTCCTTGGCATTAAACTCGAAGGAATCGCAGATATCGTTCAGCAGTTTCACCACGTCGATCTGTTCTACAGTCAGGCGCAGGGTATCGTTCTCCAGCTTATTAAAGTCCATCAGCTGGTTCACCAGTTTGAACATACGTTGGATGCTACGCTGGGCAATGCACAGCAAGTTGCGCTCCTCGTCTCCGACTCTGTCGCTCTTAGCCAACTGCGCCACAGGTCCGGCAATCATCGTCAACGGCGTACGGAACTCATGGGCGATATTCGCAAAGAAGCTCATGTTCATCTGATTGGTACGCAGTTCCTGTTCCTTCTCCATCTCTGCCTTTCGGGCAGCACGACGGGCAGCCACCACTCTACGGGCACTCTGATAGAGATAGAGTGCTATCAGCGCACCTATCAACGCATAGATCAGCCAAGCCCACCACGACAGCATGGGGGCAGGATCTACAATCACCGCTATCTGACGCACATCACTGGCATCCTGGTCGCTGGCACTGTCGGAAGTGCGCACCCGGAAAGTGTAATGTCCTGCCGGCAGATTGGCATAGCTGGCGGTATGGGTACTACCCGCGTCAATCCAGTCGCTATCAAATCCTTCAAGCTTATAATAATAATGTACGCGTTCGTATTCGCCGAAGTCGAGGGCCGTATAGGAAATACTGAAACTGTTCTCACTATGCTTCAGACGAATCTCCTTACAACAGTCCAGCATGGTCTCGATAGGACCTCCAGCTGCAGGACGCACCAGTTGATTGTGAATCTTCAGATGACTGAACAGGAGCGGTATCTTCCGGAGCGTGTCGATATCGGCAGGATTGAACATCGTCACACCATCGGAACCGCCAAACACCAGACTGCCGTTGGGCAGCTGACATGAAGCACGGTCGCAGAACTCGTCGCCAGCCAGTCCGTCGGCCTTATAGAGCGACGTGATGGTGCCCGTCTTGGTATCTAAACGGTTCAGGCCCTTCATGGTGCTGATCCACAGATTACCCTGACGGTCCTCCTCAATCGCAGCCACATCCGAGCACGAAAGACCCGCAATACGGTTCATCTCGTTGGTACGGGGATTATAGCGCAGCAAGCCATTGCTGACGGTACCTATCCATACGTTGCCCTGCTTATCCTGGTGCATATCCGTGGGGATGAAGACACTACGTCGGATACAGCGCTGCATGCCGGCGATGTCCTGCTGACTCAGCTTGCCGGTCTTGGGGTCCATCTTCATAATCTGCTGATAGAATGCCGAGATCAGCATGGTGCCATCGTTCAGTTTCAGCAACGAGGGGATAAAGGTAAAATCGACATTGAAAGCCTGTTTGGCCTCAGGCTCACTGGCACCGGGATGGAAGCCGAAGAGATAAGTGGTGCTGGTAGCAGCCCATACGGTACCATCGTCGGTCTGTTCAAAGTCCATCGTCATCGGCACCTGCCATTGTCCAAGAATATTCAGTCTATTGCCATCATACCGGCATTTCATCACGATGTTACTGGTCGACAGCCACAACAGTCCATCACGATCACAGAAGATGTGGGTGATGGCATTCTTGCGCTCACCAGCAGGCAGTCCGGCTATCTCTATTTGCTCGGCCTTCTGGGTGGTAGCATGATAGACGAAAACGCCTTTCAGCAAGGTGGAGATCCAGAGGTTCGCCTGTTTGTCGATTGCCACAGCGAATACCGAGGAATTCTCAAGGACACGGTTCAGGTAGTTGTCGCTACCGCCGAACTTCTCTTTATAGTAATAATCGGCAAACAAGCCCTTATCGTAGGTTCCCATCCAGATATTCTTGCGTGAATCCTGGAATATCTGAGTCACATAAGCATCGGGAGCAGGCACCGTAAAGCCCGCATCGTTCTGTCCACGGAGAGTATGGGTCAGCAGGTTCAGCTCAAAGAGACCGTTGCGTGAGGTACTGAGCAGGATGCTGTTGTTATCCAACAGACAGGCAGCCTGTAGCACGCTGCTGTGCGCCGTCAGTCTGTCCATCATGTCCTGCGGCAGAGGTACCGACTGACGTGATTTGGTATCGTAGAGTGCCAAGGAGCCATTGCCTGAGCACAGGAACAGTCCATTCGACAGCAGATCGAAGTAATAGAATCCATTATTGGGCGAGCCCTTGACCTCGTGTTTCTGCTTAAAAGTCTCACCACTGAACACCAGCAGATTGCCGGGCCCTGCCAACAGAATATCGTCGGCAGCGTCGATAAAGCAGTCGCCCCATGACTGGTTGGTCATCGCTCGCTGGATATGCGACAGGAAGATATGATGCTGTTCATCGTACATCAGCAGCTCTGTACCATTATAGACGAACACCCGCCCTTTCGAGTCCATCAGCAACTTTCGGGCATTACGATTGCCCGTCTGCATTAGCACTGGCTCAAAGGTATCCTGCCGGGTATAACGGCAGACACCGTTCACCGTAGCCACCCACAGGCGCCCCTGCTTATCGCAGAGCAGACCCTGCACATTATTATCAGGCAGACCCAGAGAATCGAAAGTACAGAAATACTGATGATACTCATGGCCGTCGTAACGGTTCAGACCTCTGAAGGTGCCTATCCACAATTGTCCGGCAGCATCTTCTGCAAGACACTGCACACGGGTATTCGACAGTTCCTGAGCCACCACCAGGTCGTGCTCTTCGTCCTTATCAAGATGAGTACCAGTTACACCCTGTCGTTCACAAGACAACATCATGACAATACAAAGCACACTGGTAAAGATTGATAAAATAGGTTTCATTTTAGTCATTATTTGTGGTAATCTGATGCAAAGATAAGTAAAATCTTCCATATATCATGGCGTTTAGGTGGTTATTTTGAACGAATCAAACAACTTTTAAACAAATTGGACAACAGCTACAGCGATTTGAACAAGCGGGAAAAACGAAAAACAGAATAAAAAAACATCATTTAAGAATTCACTATATCTTTGCAGCCGAAATTTGAAACCAAAGTATATTTCTAACAATTAACTCAAAACAATTACAATCTCAATGAAAAAGAGCAGTATTTTATTGATGTTGATGGCATTGTTTATGTCTGTGACATCTTTCGCCCAAGGACTTAAGGGCACTGTGATCGACGAAAACGGAGAACCAGTCATCGGTGCTACCGTTGCCGAAAAGAGTCATCCAAAGAACGCAACCATCACCGATTTCGATGGTAACTTCGTAGTCAACGTCAAGCCCGGTCAGGTAATCACCGTCACCTACATCGGCTACGAGACATTCGAAGGAGTTGCCAAGAACGGCATGACCATCCGTATGAAACCCGACAACAAGGTTCTCGACGAAGTTGTTGTTGTAGGTTACGGTGTACAGAAGAAGAGTTCTGTTACCGGTGCCATCTCTCAGGTAAAGCCCGAGGATATGGAGAACCGCACCATTGCCAACGCACAACAGGCTTTGCAGGGTAAGACCTCTGGTGTGCAGATCATCCAGTCGAGTGCAGCCCCTGGTTCTTCACCAACCATACGCGTACGCGGTTATTCCTCTAATTCAAGCTCAGAACCACTGTTCGTTGTCGATGGTGTGCGTCTGGGTGATATCAGCGGTATCGACCCAAGCACCATCGCATCAATGGAAATCCTGAAGGATGCTGCCTCTGCCGCTATCTACGGTGCCGAGGCTGGTAACGGTGTAGTACTTATCACCACTAAGAAAGGTAAGCCCGGACAGGGAAAGATCTCTTACGATTTCATGTTTACCGACGAGAGTCTGGCTCGCATCCCAAAGATGCTGAACTCTGAGCAGTATATCCAGTACATGGACGAAGGTAACATCTTTACAAAAGATTACCTACTTAAGAACTGGGACGGTGTGACCAATACAGCCTGGACCGATGTTGCTTTCAATCACGGTCACATGCAGAAGCACGCCCTTTCATTCACTGGTGGTAACGAACGTGGCAACTACTACCTCTCGCTCGCATACCTTAATAATAATGGTATTGTTAAGGGCGACGCTGATGTGTACAAACGCCTCACAGCTACCATTAACTCTGAATATAAGATTAAGGACTGGTTGAAGGTAGGAACCACCAACCAGATTGAGAAATACGATGTACGCTCTGTATCTTCAAACAACGAGTACGGATCACTGCTCACATCCATCCTGATGCTTGATCCTCTTACTCCCGACACATACACAGCCGAGAACCTGCCTTACCAGATGGTAAATGCACAGGCCAACGGCAAACAGTTGCTTCAGGACGAGAATGGAAACTACTATGCTGTTTCTAAGTTCTATGCCGGCGAACAGTATCACCCAATGATTATGCGTGACAACGGTCTGTCAAAGAATCAGGGATTCAATATCAACGGTTCTATCTATGGTGACTTCACACCTGCAAAGGGACTCACCATCACTTCTCGTTTCGGTTATCGCTTGGCAGGTTCAAACAATAGTAGTACCAGTCTGCCATTCTATGGCAACGGAGTACAGAGCCGCGATTTCCTCGACTTCAGCGCAGGTTCTTCTACCTCTATCTACTATCAGTGGGAGAACTTTGCAAACTATATGAAGACCTTTGGCGGACACACCGTTACAGCCATGGTTGGTATGTCGTTCCAGAAGTCAACAAGCAATAATGTAAATGGCTCACTGACTGCCAATGGCGAAGATGCCCTGAAGAAGAACGACCCACTGTTTTACTATCTGAACTATGCCAACGCATCGGCTACCAAGGGCGTAAGCGGTGAGACTAACGAGAGCACCAAATACTCATACTTCGGTCGTCTCTCTTACGACTTCATGGGCCGTTACCTGCTGCAGGCTTCGCTGCGTGCTGATGCTGCCGACCTGTCGAAGCTCTCTAAGAAAACCCGTTGGGGTTACTTCCCTGCTGTATCAGTAGGTTGGACTCTGAGCGAGGAGAAATTCTTTGCACCTCTCAAGAGCTGGTTCGACAGTTTGAAGTTCCGTGCCAGCTGGGGCCAGAATGGTAGTCTCTCGGCACTGGGCGGCTACAGCTACAGTACCGACATGGCACTGGGCGGACTCTATCCTTTCTCTTCAGGCATCAACTACACACAGGCCGCAGCCCCTTCAACCATGGGTAACGACGATTTGAAGTGGGAGACCTCTGAGCAGCTGAACTTCGGTTTCGATGGCATTCTGCTGGGTGGTCGCATGACCTTCGGTGTCGACTACTTCATTAAGAAGACCAAGGATCTGCTAGTATGGGGTACCACACCTTCACTCATCATCGGCGGCAGCACTTCACCAATGAATGCAGGTAACGTAGAGAACAAGGGTTTCGAGTTTGAGCTTGGCTGGCGCGACCACATCGGCGATTTCAACTACAGCATCCGCGGAAACCTCTCTACCCTGAGCAACAAGGTAACATACATCGATCCATCTATCACACGTCTGAGCGGTAGCAACTTCCACACTTACACCATTACCTACTTCGAGAAGGGATATCCCGTTTACTACTTCCGCGGCTATAAGTTTGCCGGTATCGACAGTGAAACCGGAAATCCTTTGTTCGAGGATCTGGATGACGACGGCAAAGTATCTGACGGCGACCTGACCTGCATTGGCGACGCCATCCCCGACTTCACCTATGGTATCACCCTCACAGCTGCCTATAAGGGCATCGACCTGACTGTATTCGGAACAGGTTCATACGGCAATCAGATTTTCAACTGTATCAACCGTCCTGACTACGCAGCTTCAAACCGTCTGAAAGAAGTGTTCTACGATAACCGTTGGACTGCTGAGAACAAGAACGGTACAGTGCCTCGCGCAGGTGCTAACGATATGGACAAGTACGCTTGCTCAAGCGCCATGGTTTACGATGGCAGCTTCTTCAAAATCAAGCAGATTCAGCTGGGATACACACTGCCCAAGAGCCTGATCAATAAGGTCTTCCTGAGCCACGCCCGTATCTATGCTTCACTCGACGACTTCTTCACCTTTTCAAAGTATCCAGGCTTCGATCCTGAGGCTGCTACCAACGCTACCTCAGGTATGGGTATCGACAAGGGCGGCTATCCTACCTCGAAGAAAGTTGTACTTGGTTTAAACATCGAATTCTAAAGAAAGGGTAAAAAAGTAAAAAGGTAAAAAAGTAAAAGAATACAATTATGAAAAAGAATCTATTATATATCGCCATGTTGGCCATTTCATCGCTCAGCTTCAGCAGCTGCGACAGCGAGCTCGACATTGCCAAGCACGGCAACCTGGGAAGCATGGAAGACTTCTACACCAACGACGAAAACACCATGCAGGCCACCTCTTCACTCTATCTGCAGATGCGCGGCCTTCACTACAACTGGTTTATGACCAAGAACTGTCTGTCGGACGATGTCTGGACTGGTGGCGGTTCTCGCGGCGACAATGCCGAAATGGAGAAACTCAACGAGTACACCTTCGGCACCGACCACGGCATGATCCAGAGTCTTTATTCGGGACTCTATGGCGTCATCTACAAAGCGAATCTGATTATCGACAAGGTACAGGGTGACACACCTATTATGAAGCGTGCCGTCAACGAGGCCAAGGTGTTCCGTGCATGGGCTTCGTTCGAGCTGGTAACGCTCTTTGGCACAGCACCTGTTGTAGACCATCTGCTGAAACCTGGCGAGTATCGCTTAGGCAACAGCGCCCCTGCTGATATGTGGGCACTCATCGAGAGTGATCTGAACGATGCCATCAACAGTGGTACCCTGCCCTCAAAGAGCGACGTGAACGATGCCGAGGGTGGTATCCGTATCACCAAAGAGACTGCTCAGGCATTCTTAGGCAAGGCTTATCTCTTTGAAGGTAAGAACAGTGAGGCTGCTGCCATGCTCGACAATGTGATTAACTCTGGCAAATATGCCCTCTATCAGGGTGAGTACGATGCTCAGTTCCATGCTGCAGCCAACAACAACTGCGAATCGGTATTCGAACTGCAGAAGCGTAATGATAGCGAGCAGATGTGGAACCAGTTCGACATGGGTCTGCTGATGCAGGGTTGGCGTACCGACAAGGTGAACTACAGCGGTCAGGCTGCAGCGGTGATTGCTCAGGGAACTTATGGCTTTATGAACCCACGCAAGTCGCTCTACGATGCCTTCGTGGCATGGGAGGGTGCCAATGGCTACCGTCTCAACAAGACCATGATGACCTATGACCAGCTGAAAGCCTTTGGCGTTACTATCCAGACAGGTGCCTTGGTATATGGTTGCGAGGGATACTTTATGTGGAAAAACCAGTCGTTGAAGGAAGACTGCGTTGTTGACCAGTCGTTCTTCCAGGGTGTTCAGTTCACCAACCTGAAGATTATGCGCTATGCTGAGGTTCTGCTGTTGGCTGCCGAGGCTCATCTGCAGGCTGGCAACACCAGCAAGGCACTCGATTATATCAATCAGATCCGTACTCGCGCCAAGGAGACTCCTCTGACAAGCGTTTCACTGGATGATATCAAAACCGAGAAGCGTCTGGAGCTCTGCAATGAGAGCGTACGCTTCCAGGATCTGGTTCGCTGGGGCGATGCAGAGACAGCACTTGGTCAGCAGGGTAAGGAAGTGCCCGCCTTCGGCACCGAGGGTACACAGTGGCCTTACAATAACCAGAACTACGGTTTCAAGAGCAAGCACAAGCTTCTACCTATCCCTCTGAAGGAGATTGAACTCAATCCTAACATGACTCAGAATGCAGAATGGTAATAAAGAGAATTAAGAGTTAAGAATTAAGAATTACGAGTAATTATGAAAAAGTTTAGATATATCATAATGTTGCTGGCCGTTATCGGCTTCACAGCTTGCGACAGCGACTCTATCGAAGATCTGCAGGGCGAATTCAACAACATCACCTTCTGCACCTTCAATAACGGCAGCGTACAGCCTACCACCAAATTGGGCAAGGGCGTAAAAGCGCTGAACACACAGTTTACCGATGCCGAAGGCAACACTCTGTCGCTCAGCTTCGGTAGCAAGGAGTGGATTCTGGGCGAGGGCTCATTCTCACCAGTAACCACAGTTAGCAATGCCGGCACATACGCAGGATCCATCAATGGCGCTGCTATCAACGAGGGTAACATAGACGTCAGCTTTGTTGACGGAACCTACTTCATCAGCGGACTGGTTAAGACCGCCGACGGTAAGCAGTATAAGCCATACTACAAGGGCGAACTGACCTTCATCGTAGGCGAGGATGATCCAGAGGCCAGCGGCTACACCATGAGCATTGTGGAGAGTGCCGTAGCCATTATGGACTGGACTACATGGCAAACAACCACCTATCCCGATGTAACCAAGTACACCATCACCGTATGCGATCCAAATGGTACTCAGGTGGCTTACTTCGACGTCATCAACGGTAACGACAAGAGTGCCGATCAGCTCACTGGTAATTACTCTATCGTTAGCGATGCCCACGACGCCATGCAGATTAGCGCTGGTTACTCACTGCCTGACTACGGTATGGCTGGCGGTTCAAGCTATGTAGACGCAGCTGGCAAGACACAGTATCTCACTGGTGGTACCGTTGAGATTACCACAGCCCAGAGCGGCGAGGGCGAAACCCTATACACATTCAAGGGCACAAGCCTCGAAACCATCGATGCCGCCGGCACTACCGGTAGCGGTGCATTTAATTTGATGTTTATCTCTTTAGCTGAATAACAGATATGAAAAAACTAATGCTTATGGCTGTCCTCTGCCTCACCGGTATGGCAGCACAAGCTCAGCAGAATCTGAGCTGGGGTCAGGGCCCACAGGTGGCCTCACCCGACGTACATGCCGACAACAGTGTAACATTCAACCTGATTGCCCCCGAGGCAAAGAAGGTGCAGATTACCGGCGACATGCTGCCTACTAAAAAGGTAGAGTTCGCAGGCAATACCTATGACGCTCCTGGTGTGGTAGATCTGGTTAAGAACGACAAGGGCGTGTGGAGCTATACTACAGAGCCTCTTAAGCCCGAGCTCTACACCTACAACATGATTGTTGACGGTGTAAAGATCATCGACCCACTGAATGTGTACAACATTCGCGACATCAACAACCTGTTCAGCGTGCTCCTGATTGGTGGCAACCAGCGCACCGATCTGTACAAGGTTAACAAGGTGGCTCACGGCACAGTTAGTAAAGTATGGTACGAGAGTCCTACAGCCGGACTCACCCGTCGCCTCACAGTTTACACCCCTGCCGGCTATGAGACCAGCGGCAAGGAGTATCCTGTACTCTACCTGTTACACGGTATCGGTGGCGATGAGAACGCCTGGAGTGAGCTGG
Organism: Prevotella sp. P6B4; assembly: GCF_000619985.1. Lineage (NCBI taxonomy): Bacteria > Pseudomonadati > Bacteroidota > Bacteroidia > Bacteroidales > Prevotellaceae > Prevotella > Prevotella sp. P6B4. The sequence goes on along the minus strand of NZ_JHVE01000005.1, from coordinate 197,602 downwards.
GACGTGCTGCCCAAATTCTCGACAACCTGATTGCACAGGGCAAGGCAGAGCCTATGCTGGTAGTGATGACCAACGGCAATATCTCACAGGAGGCCTGCCCAGGCGAGACCAGCGAGGGCTTCAAGGTGCCAACCATGATGCTGCCAAAGACCATGGAGGGTAGCTTCGAGACCGCCTTCCCCGATGTGGTGAAGTTTATCGAGAAGACCTACCGTGTGAAGAAGGATAAGGCACACCGCGCTATCGCCGGTCTGTCGATGGGTGGTTTCCACAGCCTGTTCATCTCTATCAACAATCCTGATATGTTCGGCTACGTAGGTCTGTTCTCTGCCGCTGTCGATCAGCAGCAGCCCAACGGTGGTTTCCCCAACATCTATGCCGACCGCAACAAGAAAATCGACAATCTGTTCAGCAAGAAGCCCAAGTTGTTTTGGATTGGTATCGGTAAGACCGACTTCCTCATCAAGAACAACAATGATCTGCGTGCCTATCTTGACAGCAAGAAGCACAAATACACCTATCTGGAGACCGATGGTGGTCACATCTGGCGCAACTGGCGTATCTATCTCTCAGAGTTTACTCCATTATTGTTTAAATAATCTATGAAGAAATCCGTATTATTTTTAGCAACAGCTGCATTGGTAGCTGGCTGCGCTACATCCGATAAGCAAGGGCCAAAGAACACCATCAATCAGGAAGAGGTGATGAGTAAGCTGACACTTGAAGACAAGGCGCACTTTGTCATCGGTACCGGTATGGCAGGCTTCTCGGGCAATGATGCCGTGATTGGCGCTACCCGTAGCTTAGTGCCTGGTGCTGCTGGTACCACCTACCCTCTCGACTCATTAGGCATCCCAGCCGTGGTGCTGGCCGACGGTCCTGCTGGACTGCGTATCGACGCCAAGCGTGAGGGTGATTCTGCAACCTATTATTGCACCCACTTCCCTATCGGCACCCTGTTGGCCTCAACCTGGAACACTGAGCTCATCGAGCAGGTAGGTCAGGCCATCGGCGAAGAGGTGAAGGAATATGGTGCCGACGTGCTGTTGGCGCCTGCCCTCAACATCATGCGTAACCCGTTGTGCGGTCGTAACTTCGAGTACTACTCTGAGGATCCCGTTGTAGCAGGAAAGACCGCTGCTGCCTATATCACTGGTGTACAGAAGAACGATGTAGGTACCAGCATCAAGCACTTCGCTGCCAACAATCAGGAGACCAACCGCATGAACAACGATGCACATATCTCTCAGCGTGCCCTCCGCGAGATCTACTTGAAAGGCTTCGAGATTGCCATCAAGGAGAGTCAGCCCTGGACAGTGATGACCTCTTATAACTATATCAATGGTGTTTATACCTCTGAGAGCAAGGACCTGGTAACCACTATCCTGCGCGATGAGTGGGGCTACGAGGGAACTGTGATGACCGACTGGTTTGGCGGTAAGGACGGTGCCAAGCAGATGTGGGCCGGCAATGACATGCTGCAGCCAGGTAAAGCCGAGCAGTTCGATAGTATCGTAGCTGGCGTGAAGAGCGGTAAGCTGGCCGAGGCCGACCTCGACCGCAGCGTGAAGCGTATTCTGAACCTGGTAGAGAAGAGTCCTCGTTTCCAGGGTTACAAATACAGCAACAAGCCCGACCTGGAAGCACACGCTGCCGTGACCCGTCAGAGTGCTGCCGAAGGTATGGTGCTGATGAAGAACAACCAGACCCTGCCTTTTGCCAAGAGCATCAAGAACGTCGCCCTGTATGGCAACACTTCTTACGATTTCATCGCTGGTGGTACCGGTTCGGGTAACGTGAACCACGCTTATGTGGTATCGCTGCTCGATGGTCTGAAAAAAGGTGGTTACGTAGTTTCTGATGAACTGAAGAATGCCTACGCCACCTACGCTGCCGAGTGCAAGGCGAAGGTAGAAGCCGAGATTGAGGCTGCCGCCAAGAAGGATCCGAAGAATGCCATGCTGCTGCGCTTCATGCCACGTCCACTGCCCGCCGAGAAGCAGTTCAGTGCCGACGAGCTGGCCCAGCAGGCTGCAGCTTCTGATATCGCCGTCATCACACTGGGTCGTATCTCCGGTGAGTTCATGGACCGCAAGGCCGCCGACTTCAACCTGAGCGACTCTGAGCGCCAGCTGTTACAGCAGGTTTGCGAGGTTTACCATAAGGCCGGCAAGCAGGTTGTTGTACTGCTCAACATCGGTGGTGTCATTGAGACTGCCAGCTGGAAGGAACTGCCCGATGCCATCCTCTGCGCTTGGCAGGCTGGTCAGGAAGGCGGTAACAGCGTGGTCGACGTACTCAGCGGCAAGCAGTCGCCAAGTGGTAAGTTCACCATGACCTGGCCTGTTAAGTTCACCGATGCCTACAGCTCGAAGAACTTCCCCATCGATCAGGATCCTAAGATCGACATGATGAACCAGGGTCAGAAAGGCAACGTGAAGAATGTTGACTACACCGACTACGAGGAGGATATCTACGTAGGCTACCGTTACTTCGACTCGTTCGATGTACCCGTCAGCTATCCATTCGGTTTCGGTCTGAGCTACACCACATTCGAGTATAGCAATATCAAGATTGTGGAGAAGGGCGATGCTTTCGAGATCAGCGTCAAGGTTAAGAACACCGGTAAGCTGGAGGGTAAGGAGGTTGTAGAGCTCTACATCTCTGCTCCCGACAACAAGGCTGCTAACAAGCCTGTGAAGGAGTTAAAGGCCTATGCCAAGACCAAGCTGTTGGCTCCTGATGAGAGCGAAACCGTCACCATGACCGTGAAGGCCGCCGACCTTGCCTCGTTCGACGAAGCCGCCTCAGCCTGGGTAGTAGCCGCTGGCGAATACCAGTTCCTGGTTGGTGCCTCATCGCAGGACATCAAGTCAGTGCTGAAAGCCAACGTCAAGGGTCAGCAGACCAAGGTGAACAATGTGATGAAGCCCCAGACTCAGATGAACCTTCTGAAGCGATAATCCTAAATCAAGTTCTATATCTCTGCCGCCGATGCACATCCCATAGATGTCATCGGCGGTTCTATCGTATAACACCGGTCCATTTTCCGATAATGATCCTCTAAAAACGAAAAACACCCCTAAAGAAACGAATTTCACCCCCTTTTATATCAGAAAAACACCTTATCTTTGCATCATCGAAACCTATCATATCGATTCCACATTATTATTAACAACTAAAATCATTAGCAAATGGACAAACATCTACGATTGTCATTGTTTCTTGCTCTTACCGTGTCAGTAGCCTCTCCACAATGGGTGATGGCAGGTAATGGAATGACGAAAACTACTCAACAAAACGGCACCGTGAAAGGACGTGTGCTGGACGGTAATGGTGAGCCGATTATCGGTGCATCGGTTCAGGTAAAAGGAAATGAATCTACTGGTACCATTAGTAATATGGACGGTAGTTTCTCTATCAGTGGTGTTACATCTGGTACACTGATCATCAGCTACGTAGGATTCGAGACCAAAACGGTAGCCTTTACCAGTGGTCAGAATCTAACAGTTACATTAAAAGAAGATTCACAAGCTCTCAGTGAGGTGGTGGTTGTGGGATACGGCACCCAGAAGAAAGCCAACCTGACTGGTTCTGTCGCTTCGGTTAATTTCAATGATGTCGCCAACATTCCAGTGGCCAACACCTCAACCATGCTGCAAGGTCGTCTGCCTGGTGTTGTTCTGCAGACCAACGGTGCCCAGGCCGGTCATGATGATCCGGAAATCCGTGTACGTGGTGTTGGAACCTTGGGAAGTGGATCGAAAAACAACCCGATGGTGTTGATTGATGGTATTGAGAGCAGTATCTCGCAGATGTCAGCTCTTGCCGCCGAGGATATCGAGAGTGTATCGGTACTGAAAGATGCCGCATCGGCAGCCATCTATGGTGTGCGTGCTGCCAATGGTGTGATTCTGGTTACTACCAAACGTGGTGCCGACATGCGTCCTACAGTAACCTACTCGGGCAGCATCGCCCTGCAGGAGGCAACCGTACTACCCGACTTCGTTAACAGCTATGAGTGGGCCAAAATGTATAATGAGTGTCAGCCCGCCAAGGCATATACCGATGAAATGCTGCAAAAATTGAAGGACGGCAGTGATCCTGACCACTTTGCAAACACACAGTGGGCCAAGGAAATGTATCGTACAGCCGCTATGCATCAGCATCACCTGTCGGTAAGCGGTGGTGGTAAGGATATGCACTACATGCTGTCGGCACAGTATATGGATCAGGATGGTATCTTGAAGAATACCGCCAATCGCCGTTACAATTTCCGTTCGAATATCGATGCCAAGCTTGGACTGGTAAAGCTCGGATTGAATCTTTCTGGTAGCAAACAGGATATCAAGGAGCCAGTAAAAGGCTTAGGTGGCGACGGTTTGCTCCGTACGCTCACCTGGTACACCCGTCCTACCGTACCGGTTCGCTACTCAAACGGCGAATATGGCTGTGTAGATGGTAATAATGCCATCGGCGCATCAGTATTCAAGAATCCTATTTATGACCTTAACAACGGCTATAAAAAGAATGAGCACTACCGTTTCGACGGACAGATCTTTGGTGAGATTGACCTCTACAAAGGATTGAAATTCCGTACCAGTCTCAGTTACAAGTATTACAATAACAACACGACCAGTTATGATCCCCGATCAGCAGCGAAGGTCAATGCAGAAGGTACCATCCTGGCACCTGCCGGTACACAAAACACTTTGACCGATTATCAGTGGATTGAGACCAGTCTGACAAATGAGAACATACTGACTTATACCCAGAAGTTTGGTGAACACCAAATCAATGTGCTGCTGGGTCATTCTATCCAGTCGAGTCGTTGGGACACGAACACCGCTTCGCGTCAGGGATTCCCCACAGATAATATCTATGAACTGGATGGTGGTTCACAAAACGACCATGTGAGTGGTTCGGCTGAGGAAACTCGTCTGCAGTCATTCTTCGGACGCGTGAACTATAATTATGGCGATCGCTATCTGGCAGAATTCAATGTTCGTCGTGACGGCTCTTCACGTCTGCCAAGCAGCAACCGCTACGCTACCTTCCCCTCTTTCTCGGCAGCATGGATCATCTCGAACGAGTCGTTTATGCAGGATCTCAAATGGCTCTCATCATTGAAGATTCGCGGAAGCTGGGGTAAGCTGGGTAATCAGGAGATTGGTAACTATGCCTACTCTGAGACCTTGTCGGCTCAGGGCAGTTACTATCTCGGTGACCAGAAATATATTGGTATGAAGACCTCAAAGATTGCCAATGAGAAGATCAAGTGGGAGACCACAACAGTCACCGACTTCGGTTTTGATGCCTCGTTCCTACAAGGACGTGTATCTTTGACCTTCGACTGGTACAATAAAGTCACCAACGACATTCTGTTGCAGTTGCCTATGCCAGGCATCTTCCTCGGTTCGTTAAGCGCACCTTATCAGAATGCCGGCAAGGTCCGTAACCGTGGTTGGGAGCTCTCAGCCAACTATCAGGACCGCAAAGGCGACTGGCAGTGGCAGGCAGGCTTCAATCTGGCCGCTGTTAGCAATAAGATCATCGACATGAACGGTCAGGAGAGCATCAGCGGCTCTACCATCAACCGTGAGGGCGAAGCCATCGGCAGCTACTATGCCTTGAAGGCCATTGGCATCTATCGCACCGAGGCCGATCTGCAGCGTAAGAATTCGGCTGGTGTCGTGATCAAGCAGAATGGTCAGGCACCTGTACTTGGCGACATCATGTACGAGGACCTGAATGATGATGGCAACATTACCGATGACGACCGTCAGATTATCGGTAATCCCTTCCCCAAACTGCAATATGCATTCACACTTGGTGCCAGCTATAAGAACTTCGACCTGACCACATTCTGGCAGGGTATCGCCGGTCTGTACCGTTTCAACTGGGATGAGACAACTATCTCAAATGGTGGTAACAAGACATCGCGCTGGCTCGACCGTTATTCACCTGATAATGTCAACGGTTCAATGCCACGTATGGGCGGAGAATTTAACAATACCTACAGCTCATTCTGGCTGACCAAGGGCGACTATCTGCGCCTGAAGAGTCTCGAACTGGGCTACACTTTCAAGGCTAATCCTCTGCTGGCCAAAGCTGGTATCCAGAGCTTACGTCTCTATCTTGCCGGCAGCAACCTGCTCACCTTCACCTCGCTCGATGATTACGATCCTGAAAAGACGGGCAGCGATACCCGTAACGACGTTCATCCTAACGTAAGAGCTTATTCATTTGGTATCAATGTTAAATTCTAACACGCAACAGATTATGAAAAAGAATATATTCATTGCGCTCTGCGCAATCATTGGTTTGAGTGCCTGTTCTGACAGCTGGCTGCAGAGAGACTCTCTTACAGAATCATCATCAGAGACATTCTGGAAGACCAGCGATGATGCCATGATGGCTCTCGTGGCATGCTACGATGGACTACAGAGCGAACAGCTCTATAATGGCGGTCCATGGAATATGGGCCCCCTCAACTTCGACTGTATGACTGATAACGGTGGCCATTTCAACTGGAGTGGTTGGATGGAAGGTTATGATATAGCCAACGGCACCCAGAGTCCTTCATCGTGGGCTGTTGGTTCTTACTGGTCGGCTTGCTATGAGGTCATCAAGCGTTGTAACTCTCTCATTGCTAATATTGACCGTGTAGAGGTATCGGATGCAGAGCGTGCCCGTTACAAGGCTGAGGCGTTGACCCTGCGTGCACTCATCTACACCAATCTGACTATGACATATAATGATGTTCCTTATCTGACAGAACCTCTGACACTGGACAAGGCAGAGTGCCCTGCATCTAAGCGCGCAGATATCGTAGCTGGCGAGATGGCCAACCTGAAGGCTTGCGCTGAGGATCTGCCTCAGGCAGCCGACTTAGGACGTATCACAAAGGGTGCCTGCTATGCTATCCTGGGACGTCTTGCACTGTATAATGAGAAGTGGGACGAGGCTATCTCTGCTTATCGTGCCATGCAGTCACTCGGCTATTCCTTAGCGCCTGACTATGCTGCCCTCTTTACACCAGCAGGAGAGAAATCGCCCGAGATTGTCTTCTCTGTCCGCTTTGAAGGCCCTGGTGTCAGCGAAGGCTGCTCGTTCAACGCCCATTGGAACACCCCACTGGAGGCTATGAATGCCACCTTGAACCTGGCTGATGAGTATTACAAACTCGATGGAACCAAGGAGACATCGCAGGACTATGCTGCATGGGTAGATGGAAAACTGGATGTATGGCAACCCCATGCAGCCTACTGGGAAGGTCGTGACCCACGTCTGAAGGCTACACTCTTTGTTCCAGGCATGTATTGGAACGGCACCGGTGGCGAGTCAGCCTGGTATGGTGGAGCTGCCGCATCGCTCTCAACCGTCTATGTCATGAAGTATTTCGACCCCGCCGATACCGGCAACTCCTGGGATAATGGTCAGGACTTCTATGTGGTACGCTATGCTGAGGTACTGCTGTCGTTGGCAGAGGCTCTGGTCCAGAAAGGTGGCTATCAGGAGAGTGAGGTGCTGGCATTGGTTGATCAGGTACGTCAGCGTGTTGGCATGCCAACAGTAGAAAGCGTTGAAGGCACAGGTCTGACCAAAGAGGCGCTGCTTGACATCATCAAACATGAGCGTCGCGTGGAGTTGGCATTTGAAGGCATGCGTCTGTTCGACCTTTATCGCTGGCATGAGCTGGAAGATGCTGTCAATGCGGTAGAGTATGAGCGTACACATTTCGGCATGGCCTACGAGAAACGCACCTATAACGGCGAGCGCGATTATGTATGGCCCATCCCAACGAGTGAGCTTGACAGTAACAAACAGCTGGAGCAGAACGCGCTCTGGAAATAAAGATGACCAAGATGTTTTTCAACACATTACTATACAGTTTGTTAATAAACACCTGCTTCTCGTGTGCAACGGGTACCTCAGACATGGGTGCTGAGGTACCCCCAGCACCCCCATCGCAAAAGAGCCACACCTACTATGTGGATGCTGCGACAGGTTCTGACCAGAACAAAGGCACTTCAGAGACAAGCGCCTGGAAGACCTTGGCACGTGCCAGTCAGCAGAAGCTGAATGCAGGCGACCGGTTGCTGTTAAGAAGAGGACAGACCTTTGAGGGTGAGCTAGAAATCACAGGTAAGGGCAGTGAGGATCAACGCATAGAGATAGGCAGTTATGGCACAGGCGATAAGCCCATCGTTAAGGGATACGAACAGTCTCATTATGCCATTCACATCCTGAACGCCGATTATCTCACGCTGAGCGGTCTCGAAATCGTGAATACCGGCAAGGAGCGTTTGGCAGGTCGAACGGGAGTGAAAGTGGCATGTACCAACTATGGCGTCTCGCATGATATCCGTATAACGGATCTATATATCCACGATGTCAACGGCTCCTTATCGAAAGATGCCGGTGGTGGGTCTGCTCTTCTCATTGAAAACGGCGGAAAAACCATTGCTTCGCGTTTCGATGGCTTGCTGATTGAGGGCTGTCGTATCAAGGACTGTGGCCGTAACGGTATGATCTGGAGTGGCTACTGGGAGCGTCAGGATTGGTTACCCAATACCCATGTGGTGGTTCGAGGCAATCTGATAGAAGGTGTACCTGGCGATGGCATTGTGCCGATAGGGTGTGACGGTTGTCTGATAGAATATAATGTGATGCGCGATTGTCCCGACATCCTCCCCGCCGATCAGGCTGCTGCCGGCATCTGGCCATGGAGCTGCGACAACACGGTTATCCAGTATAATGAGGTGAGTGGACACAAGGCGCCGTGGGATGCTCAGGGATTTGATTGCGACTATAATTGCCGTAACACGCTGATGCAGTACAACTACAGCCATGATAATTATGGCGGTATGATGCTGATATGCGACTCAGGTAACGAACGCAATTACAGTATTGGCAATCAGGGCAGCATCGTCCGTTACAATATCAGCATCGGCGATGGTATCCGCCCTAAAGCCACACGTGACGGTATGTTTTCGCCTGCCATGCATCTCTGTGGTAAGCTGGAGCATACGCTGGTAGAACGTAATATCATCCACCAGAACGCGAAAGCATCTGCTGATATCGATCATACGATGATCTGCAGTAACTCCTGGGACGGCTATCCCGATGGCACCACCTATCAAGAGAATATATTCTACTCGGCAGAGTCAAGTAAGATTGAAATGACTAAGAGCACTGGCAGCATCTTTAAGCATAACTGGTACTTAGGTCAATGCGAGGTATATGGTTCTGACAGTCAGCCTTGTTCCTCAAACAGTGCCTATCAGAAACTGGTTCTGGATGTTGACGCAAACGGCTATCTCGGTTTACAATCATTGATGGACTGCCAAACACTGTTCGGCCAGACCTGTCATTTTGTGAACAAGACTGCTATTGAAAGTTTTTTTGATGAGATGCTTCGGTAATTAAAGGAAAATAAGTAAATTTGCACCATTAAAGTGGTGATATGAAGGATTTATCAGAATACATCATCAAGACGTTACTACTGATGACTTTGGTGCTGACACCGACAGCGGTGTCGGCACAGAAGTTTTTCCATTCCTTCAATACAACACAAGGACTGGCTGACAACACCGTGTATTGCAGTCGTCAGGACAGCAACGGTTTTTTGTGGCTGGGCACTGCCAATGGGTTGTGCAGATTCGATGGCACCTCTTTTACAACCTACCAGAACCGTCCTCACGACAAGCATACCATTAACTGCAATATTGTGAGAGATGTGCTACCTGTGGATTCCGGCCTGTGGGTAGCAACCGACTTAGGTATCGATTTCTATTCGTTACGTGATGGTATTTTTCATCATTGTCCCCGACAAGGCAAGCGGACTTCTGGGATAGACATCAACCGTTTTAATAAGTTCCTGAAAACGGAGCAACATCTGTTTGTGGTAGATAATGGCGGTAATGTATATCGCCATAAACAGGGTTATCTGTTTGAGACCATCAGTCAGAACGGTCAGCGGTATGATGCTATTGCCGCCTATCGTGACCATATGATCGTGGCTGCTGGTCCCAAGGGGTTATACCTGATAGACGAAGAAACAACCCGCATCATCGACCATCTGCCATTCGAGGCACGTATCACGTCGCTGGTCAACATCTATTATAGCCGTAACAAAAGTGTGATATTTGTGGGCTATGGCATTGGTTATGAGAGCCGTGCTTTCCGCGTGGAGAACAATCATCTCCATGAGAGTCAGGCCTATGTTCCACCAGGGCTGATGGCTACATGTGATTATGGCTCCAAGACGGTTTTTGGTATGGACGGCAGCGGATTAGTATTCGACAACGGTGAAAAGCTGACCAACTACACGCCTTATAACAGTACTATCAGTGGCGATGCTATCTATTCGCTCTATGTAGATGATCAGGATAACCTCTGGATCGGTACCTATCGCATGGGATTGAATCTTTATTCCGAACAGTTCAGGTGGTTTAATATCCTGAATCGTAATAACCACCAGCTGTCGTATGACATTGTTGCGTCGGTTGTCCCCGATGGCAAACGCCTCTACTTAGGTTTGGACGGTGGCGGACTGGAGATCTATCATACTGACACTTCCGAACGTACAACATTCACATCGAAGAACAGCCAGTTGCCGGGCGACAACGTGATATCGATGCTGAATGACGGCGATTACCTCTGGATGGCTGTCTATACCAAAGGTCTGGTGAGATACTCTAAACAGCACCATGAATTCAAGACATGGCGGATGCCCATGGTTGAGCCCGACGCCAATAACGTATGGACTATCTGCGACGATTCGTTGGGGAATATCTGGATAGGCGGTGCGGATGTCTTCGTTTTCAACAAGCAAACGGGACAGATCTCGCATGTAGACTCTGTGACCCACTGCATGGGATTTGCGCTTCAGGGCGAGTATATGTGGGTGGCCACCCGTTATCAGGGCCTGTGTAAGATCCACCGCAGAACCCGCAAGGTGGTAGCTGTCTATTCGGAAAAAGTACATACGCCAGATTTCCCCAGAGGGGAATTATCACTGGTACATGTGGACAGGAAAGGGCAGCTATGGCTCGGTTATGAGTTAGGCGGCTTCTACCGATTTGATGAAAAACAGCAGAAAGTATATCAATATGGGCCTCATCATGGCTTGACGTGCGATGGTGTCCGCTCTCTACAGGAGGATGTGACGGGAGATATGCTGATAGGTACCTCAAATGGTCTCTTCCAGTATGTGGCAGCGACAAACACGTTCGTACAACTGAATATTGATGATAAGACATCTGACTTTGCGCCGCATAGTTCCGCATCCCATGGAGGCAACATGTATTTCGGAACTACGAACGGACTGATTTATTTCAATCCTGCCAGCATCCGTATCTCCCAGATGGCTCATCATGTCAGTTTTACGCAGTTTATACTGACCAATGGCGAGGAGCTGACCATTGACCTCTATCGTATGGAGACAAGCGAGATACAACTGGCACACAATCAGAACTTCTTCACCATCAATTTCTCTGTGCCCGAACTGGTGTCGCCAGAGCGTATCCATTTCCAGTGCCAGCTGCGAGGACTGGAAGATGACTGGAAGGAGTTAGGACACCGGCGTGAGGTATCATATACCAATGTGCCACCAGGTCGTTATGAGCTCCTGGTTCGCTCCACCAATGCTGATGGCACCTGGGGAGATCCCAGCATATTAGTCATCAAGGTTAGTCCGCCTTGGTATGCCACTTGGTGGGCTGCGTTATTATGGCTGTTCCTGATTGTTGCTTTTGTGACTTTCCTTATCTGGGCTTATATCCGCTCCTTACATGTCAAGCATCAGATGGAGATGGCGGCCATCGAGACCAAGTCGCAACGTCATCTCGATGAAGCCAAGATGAATTTCTATACCAGCATCACGCACGAACTACGCACGCCGGTCTTTCTGATTGCCGCTCAATTAGAGGAGATACTGGAGAACGCCCAGGACACCGTGAAAGTGCCCTATACGTATTTGGATGCTGTGCGGCGGAATGCACTCAGACTCAATCAACTGATTAGCAGAGTGATAGATTTCAGGAAGTTAGGGGCTGAAAACCTGGATCTGCAGCTGAGTTATGACGATGTTGTGGGATTCTGTAAGGACAAGACTGATTCTTATATTGAAATGTTCAAGCAGAAAAATATCAAGTATGAGTTCTTCTCTCCCGCCAGTGAATTGATGCTGGATTATGACACCTTGAAGTTGGAGCTCATCATCTCTAATCTGCTATCGAACGCTTTTAAGTACACGAATCGGGGCGGTTATGTGTCGCTCTCGATTGAGGATATGCCCGATCGCGTGGTGTTCAGGGTAAAAGATAATGGTATTGGCATCGATGAACGTGTACGCGACACCATCTTTGAGAGTTTCTTCAGATCAGAACGTGGCAGGAAACAGGGCGATGGCGATGGACTGGGACTCTCGTATGTGAAGAACCTGGTGGAGCTGCACCACGGCAAGATCAGTGTCGAGAGCGAGATGGGTAAGGGTTCTGTATTCCAGTTCTTTATTCCCAAGCACCTTGGAGAAGGAAAGACGAAGCCTCAGGCCATACTCATAGAGGAACCTGTTCATAAAGGAAATCCTGCCGCCATGCACAGCATACTGATTGTGGACGATGAACAGGAAACGGTAGAGGTGCTGGAACGTTATCTGGAGAGTGATTTCAAGATTGAAAAGGCATTTAATGGCGAGGAAGGGCTGCAGAAAGCCCAGGACCTCCTGCCCGATGTGATTATTCTGGACCTGATGATGCCGAGAATGACGGGCTTGGAGATGCTGACACGTATGAAACGTGACAAGAAACTGCAACACATAAAGACCATCGTCTTTACGGCTAAGGCCAGCGAAGACGACATGATGATTGCCTTTGACAGAGGGGCGGATGTGTATCTGACCAAACCTGTATCGCTTAAGCTACTCAGAAAGCGAATCGACCAGCTGTTATCACAGACAGACGCTGTGACTGAACCGGTTGCCGAACACAAGACCTACTCTAAGGAAGAGCAGAAATTCCTGTTGCGTGTTCGTGAGGTGATTGACGATAACCTCCAGAATCCGGAATTCAGTATTGCCTTCCTGGCAGAACAGTTAGGCATGAGTCACTCGCCGCTATATAAAAAACTGCGCCAGATGACCGGTATGTCACTGATTGAGTTTGTCAACGACTATCGCATATACAAAGCCGTACAGTTGTTCCGCCAGGGCGAGACCAATGTTGAGAGTGTGGCAGAGGCTGTAGGTATCAATGATCTGAAGAATTTCCGCACCTTATTCAAACGTAAGATGCAGATGACACCAAAGCTGTTTATACAGTCATTACACTAAAAAACGACTGGTATATTTGGTTTTCTGCTCACTTATTCGTATCTTTGTCCCCCGTATGAAGATATTTGCTATTGGCATGAACTATGCCGCACATAATCAGGAACTGCACGGGACGCTGAAACGTCCTGATGAGCCAGTGATCTTTACGAAGGCTGATTCAGCGATACTGAATCAGGGTAAGCCATTCTTTATCCCCGACCACTTAGGACGTATCGACTACGAGACAGAGGTGGTGGTACGCATCTGCCGATTAGGAAAAAACATCGCAGAGCGCTTTGCTCATCGCTATTACGATGCGGTGACGTTAGGTATCGACTTCACCGCCCGCGACCTGCAGAAGAAAGCGAGCGAGGCTGGTCAGCCCTGGACCATCTGTAAGGGCTTCGACGGCTCAGCTGCCATCGGCGAGTGGGTACCTAAAGAAAAGTTCATGGATCTGCAGGCCCTGCACTTCCACCTGGATATCAATGGACAGACCGTACAGGAAGGCTGCACCAGCGATATGCTGTACAAGATTGACGAGATCATAGCCTATATCTCACAGTTCTTCACCCTGAAGACCGGCGACATCCTATACACAGGCACGCCTGCTGGCGTAGGTCCTGTGAAGATTGACGACCACTTAGAGGGTTGGCTCGAGGAACGCAAAGTGTTGGAGTTTAATTGCAAGTAAGGCAATAAAACTCAGCCCTTTACGTTTATAAGAATAGTGAATACCATCAACAGACTGATTATAGTCCTGCTCCTGATGGCCATTGGCATCACCACCAAGGCTGAGGGGCGGTATGCGGAACACTCTGTGCTCCGCGAGGGTAACTGGGCTAAAATCAGCGTATCAGCAAGTGGCTTCCATCACCTGTCGGATGCCGTTATCAGAAAGGCGGGATTCAGCAATCCCGACAAGGTAAAGATATACGGCTACGGCGGTGCCATGCAACCAGAGAAGCTGACGGGCGCCTATCTGACAACCACCGACGACCTGCACGAGGTACCCACCTGCACGATCAACGGCAAACGCGTGTTTTACGCCGTAGGTCCCGTCAACTGGGAACAGCAGGAATCGCTCATACGTACACGCAATCCGTATGCCGACTACGGCTATTATTTCCTGACCGAGAGCGAAGGCGAACCGTTGACCACCGACAGTGCCACCTTTGTAGCACAGCACTACCCTACCAACCATGATTACCACCAGCTGTACGAGGTGGATAACTACTCATGGTTTCACGGCGGTCGCAACCTGTTCGACAAGACCCTGTTCAACATAGGCACCCCACAAAGCTATACACTGAAAGCCACTGGAACCACCGGCAACATCGGCATTGCGCTAACGGCCAACGGCAACTACGAAGCCACCATCGAGGTGAACGACTCGGTAGTGGGGCATATCAACAAGAGCGTGATACTGGATAACTATACCAAAGCCGACGAACAACTGTATCAATACCGTCTGACGAACCTGAAGGCCGACAACACCATCCGCATCACCCAAATCGCAGGCAGCGACTTACGTCTGGACTATATCGACCTGCAGCACGATACCCCCATGCCACTGAGTCTGAACGGCACGTTGCCGGAACCAACATACGTGAGTCGTATCACCAACCAGGACCATCATGCCGATACGGCTACAGACATGGTGATCATCATCCCAGCCTCACAGAAGCTGCTGGCACAGGCAGAACGGCTGAAGGCCTACCACGAACAGCACGACCAGCTGACCGTCAGCATTATACCCGCCGATGAACTGTATAACGAGTTCAGCAGTGGCACCCCCGATGCCAACGCCTACCGTCGCTACCTGAAGATGCTGTACGACCGCGCCGCTAACGACACCGAGAAGCCACACTATCTGCTGCTCTTCGGCGATAGCGGCTGGGACAACCGCATGAATACATCAGAGTGGAGCGGCTATCAGCCCGACGACTTCCTGCTGTGTTACGAGAGCGAAAACTCCTTCAGTCAGGTGAATTGCTACGTCAGCGACGATTACTTCTGTCTGCTCGACGACGAGGAAGTGATACAGCAAGCCAATGGCAGCAGCTCGAGCTACAACGGACAGCCCGACGTGGCCGTAGGTCGCCTGCCGGCACGCACAGCCGACCAGGCCAATATCTTAGTCGACAAGATTATCAGCTATGCTCAGAATGAGTATGGCGGTGCGTGGCAGAATGAGATCTGTATGATGGGCGACGACGGCAACGACAACTCGCACATGAAGACTGCCGACCAAGTGGCCAAGATGATAGAGACCAGCTTCCCGAATTACAATGTAGATAAGATATACTGGGACGCCTACGAGCGCACCTCCTCATCGACAGGCTACAGCTATCCTGACGTGACACAACTCATCAAACAGCAATTGGAGAAAGGAGCGCTGATCATGAACTACTGCGGTCATGGCGCTGCCTATGCCCTGAGTCACGAGATGGTGATGAAACTGAAGGATTTCGAGACCCAGCAGTCCAATTACCTGCCACTCTGGATGACTGCCTCGTGCGACATCATGCCTTTCGACGGTCAGGAAGATAACATCGGCGAGACGGTGATGCTGAACAGCAAGGGCGGCGGCATTGCCTTCTTCGGTACCACCCGTACTGTTTATGCCTCCTATAACGAGGTGATGAACCTGGCTTTCACCCGTCAGGTACTCACACCAGGCATCTCGATAGGCGAAGCCGTACGACTGGCCAAATGCGAATTGGTGAGCAAAGGCAGCGACCTCACTCCTAACAAGTTACAGTACACCCTGTTAGGCGATCCAGCCCTCCGGTTAGCCACGCCGAAGCAGCAGATTGTGGTCGATAGCATCAACGGCAGAGCCACCGACGAGATCATCAAGCTGGCAGCAGGTTCGATCGTCAAGGTTACCGGTCATATCATGCTCGATCAGGCCATTGATACTGACTTCAACGGTACAGTCAACCTCTCAGTAAGAGATGCCGAAGAGACCATTACCTGTCGACTGAACAACACAGGAAGCGATGGCGCAGAGAAAGCCTTTGTCTATAAAGACCGTACCAAATACCTCTATCGCGGAGCCGACCAAGTGACTGATGGCACCTTCCACATCACGTTCTCAATACCCAAGGACATCAGCTATACCGATGGTAACGGACTGATGACCCTCTACGCCATGAGTAGCGACAAGAGCCGTACTGCCCACGGCGAGAACGACAGCTTTGAACTGATAGGCAGCGAGACTGCCTTGACCGACTCTATCGGACCTTCGATATATGTCTACCTGAACTCGAAATCATTTAAGAACGGAAGCAAAGTGAACACCACGCCTTACTTCAGTGCCGAACTCTACGACGACAGTGGCATCAACACCTCAGGTAACAGCATCGGTCACGACCTGACGCTCATCATCGATGGCGATATGAACAAGACCTATAATCTGAACGACTACTTCGAGTACGACTTTGGCGACTTCCGCTCAGGCAGAGTCGGCTTCAGCATTCCAGAACTGAGCACCGGTCAACACAAGCTCTTGTTCAGAGCATGGGATATCCTGAACAACTCATCGACAGTCGAGCTGGCCTTCGAAGTCACTGACGATGCCGGAGCAGGCGATTTCAACGTGGTTTGCAAGCAGAACCCAGCCCATACCAACGCCCAGTTTGTGATTACCCACGACCGTATGGGCAGCGAGCTGAAGGTGACACTCGATGTCTACGACCTATCGGGCCGCGAGGTTTGGCGACAAACCGACACCTTCATCCCCACCAGCGACACCATCACCATCGACTGGAACCTGAACGTAGCTGGAGGCAGTCGATTGCACACGGGGCTCTACCTGTGCCGATTCACCCTGAACGACGGCAACTCGAAAACCGTTAAATTACTGATTAAGAGCAATAATTAGAGAGACATAGCGTTAATATTAAGTAGATAAAAGGAGAGATATGAATACATATAAAGATACAGGGCATTTACTGAGATGGATGATGGTAACACTGTTCACCATTCACTGTTCAGTATTCACAGCTACAGCTCAGGACGAGAAGAATGTGATGTTCAATCCCGTGGAGCATGCGGTGATATCACAGACGATAGCCCCCGACGCTCGTGGAGCCGGTATGGGAGACGTAGGTGTAGCTACCGACCCTGACGTGAACTCACAGTACTGGAACCCAGCCAAATATCCGTTCTGCATCAGCCGGGCCGGCATCGCCCTGAACTACACCCCCTGGCTGCGCCAGCTGGTGAACGATATCGACTTAGCCTATCTGGCTGGTTACTATCGCATCGGCGACTATTCGGCCATCAGCGGTTCGTTACGCTATTTCTCTTTAGGTGAGGTGTTTGCCAGCGATGGTATGACAGTGAAGCCCTACGAGATGTCGCTCGATGTAGCTTACTCGATGATGCTGAGCGAGAAGTTCTCGTTGGCAGCAGGCATCCGTTGGATATACAGCGACCTGCGTTACGACTATAGCGAAGACTCAAAGCCTGCCTCGGCCTTTGCCGCCGATCTGGCCATGTATTATAATAACTATGTGATGTTAGGCAGCCGGGAATGCCAATTAGGTATCGGACTGAATCTGTCGAACATCGGCAGCAAGATCAGTTATTATGGCGATGACGAAAGTCAGTTCCTGCCTGCCAACCTGCGTTTGGGTGCCTCGTTGATGGTACCTATCGATGAATACAACCGTTTCTCTATCTCGGCCGACGCCAACAAGCTACTGGTTCCCACCGTTCCCCGTCAGGAAGAGAATGAGTCGAACAGCAGTTATCAGGACCGTGTGCGCCATGAATATAGCGATATCAGTGCCATCAGCGGTATATTCAAGAGTTTCAGCGACGCACCTGGCGGATTCAGCGAGGAGATGAAAGAGATACAATGGAGTGTCGGTGCCGAGTACGTGTACCACGACCAGTTCTCGTTACGTGCCGGCTACCATCATCAGGACGAGTCGAAGGGTAACCTGAAGTATTTCACCGTAGGTGGTGGTTTCAAGATGAATGTGTTCTCACTCGATGTGGGCTATGTGATTGCCACCGCCCGCAGCAACCCACTCGACCAGACACTGCGATTCTCACTGACATTCGACATGGATGGTATCAAGGATCTGTTTAAAAAGTAAATAGTATATGAAGATTAGAGTTGGAATGGGCTATGATGTCCATCAGTTAGTTGAAGGCCGCGACCTGTGGATGGGCGGCATTAAGATAGAACATAGCAAAGGATTGTTGGGACACAGCGATGCCGACGTGCTGTTGCACGCCATCTGCGATGCCCTGTTGGGTGCCGCTAACATGCGCGACATTGGTTATCATTTCCCCGACACTGCCGAGTTTACCGATGGCATGGACAGTAAGGTTATCCTGAAAAAGACCATCGAGCTGATAGCCACTAAGGGCTACAAGTTAGTGAACATCGATGCCACCATCTGTGCTGAGCGCCCCAAGATGAACCCGCATATCCCTAAGATGAAAGCCTGTATGGCCAAGGTCATCGGCTGCGACGAAGACGACATCTCCATCAAAGCCACCACAACCGAGAAACTCGGCTTCACCGGTCGTGAAGAGGGTATCTCTGCCTACGCCGTGGTGCTGATAGAAAAAGAGGCATAAAACAGAGTGATGCCACAACCCTCACGAGCTGTGGCATCACAAAAGCCTATGTTTAACTAAAAATCCTTTTTCTACAAAAAGAAATTTTCAGCCCACAAGGGCCAAAAATTTGAAAGTTTAAAAGGGAGCTTCACAGCGACCTCCAGTTATCCCACTGTTGAAAACTTTCTTTTACCAATAACTAAAAACCTAAAACTATAAATATTACTACTAACCTAAAACAATCTAATCTATTAACCTTTTGACGGGTGCAAAGGTACGACGTTTTTTCGAATCCTGCAAATTTTTCAGCAGAATAAGTGTATATTTTAACATTATTATTGACCTACATCAAACAATTGTGTGCGCAAACAACACTTATTTACTTATTTTTACGTCGTTTTAACAAAAACTCGAATAATGATACTCTCGTTCGAGAAATCTCAAATTATATTTGGATTTCTTCTCACTTATTCATTTCTCTGAGCTACGCTCGAAGATACTCACGTTCGAGAAATCTCAAATTATATTTGGATTTCTTCTCACTTATTCGTATCTTTGCAGCAATAATTACAAAAGATGAAAATATTAATAGTTAATACAAGCGAGCGAACAGGCGGTGCTGCCGTCGCAGCCAATCGCCTGATGAAGGCTCTGAATAACTACGGCGTAAAAGCCAAAATGCTGGTACGCGACAAGGAGACCGACACGTTGACCGTAGCCGAATTGCCCAAATCCCCCATGAAGCGTTGGCACTTCCTATGGGAGCGTCTGGTTGTTTTCTGCCGACTGCACTTCTCGAGACAGCACTTATTTGAAATAGATATTGCCAATGCAGGCACAGACATCACCAACCTCCGTGAGTTTCAGGAGGCCGACATCATCCACCTGCACTGGATCAACCAAGGCATGCTCTCGCTGGACAATATCAACAAGATCCTGCGTAGCGATAAGGCGGTTGTCTGGACCATGCACGACATCTGGCCTGCCACAGCCATCTGTCATTATACCCGAGGCTGTGGTTACTTCAAGTCGGGCTGTCACCAGTGCCAGCTGTTACCCGGTGGTGGATCGCAGGACGACCTCTCTACCAGCATCTGGAACCAGAAGCAGCGCATGCTCAGCGAGCATAACATCTCGTTTGTGGCCTGTAGCAAGTGGCTGGAGGGCGAAGCCAAGAAGAGCGCCCTATTGAAAGACCAGCATATCTGTAGCATCCCAAACCCCATCGATACGCACATCTATCATCCGCAAAACAAACAGGAGGCACGCCAACGTTTAAGTCTGCCCACCGACAAACAGATCATCCTGTTTGTATCGCAGCGAGTGACCGACGACCGTAAGGGTATGGCTTACTTTACCGCAGCCACTAAGCAGCTCGTAGAGACATGTCCTAACCTGAATGCTGCCGTGGCCATCCTCGGTGGACACTCTGAGGATGTGGCTTCACAACTGGCGCTGCCTGCTATCCCACTGGGGTATGTGAACGACGAGAAACGCATTGTAGCTATCTATAATGCTGCCGATGTATTTGTACTCCCATCACTCGAGGACAACCTGCCCAACACACTGATGGAGGCGATGGCCTGCGGAGTGCCTTGTGTAGGTTTCAAGGTAGGTGGCATCCCCGAGATGATCGACCACCAGCAGAACGGTTATGTAGCCCGATTCCGCGATGCCGACGATCTGGCTGCCGGCATGGGATGGGTGCTCAACAATGAGAACTATCAGGAGTTGTCGGCACAGGCCCTGCACAAGGTCAACACGTGCTATTCACAGCGCAGTGTAGCCTCCAGATACATCGAAGTGTATAATCAGGCGTTGGCCTTCAAACACTATCGGATATGATCAGAATCACCTATATTACTATTACATATAATGCAGCCAACGTGCTGCAGCGCACCCTCGACAGCGTGCTCAAGCAGGATTATCCTCATATTGTGCATCTGATTATTGATGGCGCATCGACCGACAACACACTGAAGCTGGTTGATGAGTATATTGCCCGCTCTAACGCTGCAGAGAACGGACATCAGGTACAAGTAAGTTCAGAGCCCGACAAAGGTATCTATGATGCCATGAACAAGGGATTACGTTCTGCCGATGGTGATTATCTCTGTTTCCTGAACGCTGGCGATTTCCTACCCTCGTCCGATACTGCCAGCCGCATAGCACAGGCTGTCGCCAACACCCAAGAACCATCACAACTGCCAGCCGTTCTCTACGGCGATACCGACATCGTTGACGGTGAAGGGCACTTCCTGCGCCATCGTCGACTGGCACCACCCGAGCGCCTCACCTGGAAATCGTTCCGTCAAGGTATGTTGGTGTGCCATCAGGCGTTCTATGCACGTACCGACTTTGCCATCGCTACACCTTACAATATGCAGTACCGCTATTCTGCCGATGTCGACTGGTGCATCCGTGTGATGAAGGCCGCCGACAAAGAGCAGGTGCCTCTGTTGAATCTGCACATGGTAGTAGCCAACTATAACGAAGAGGGACAAACAACACTCCACCACCGCGAATCGCTCTGGGAGCGATACAGGGTGATGGAGCATCATTACGGGCGCGTGCAAACCTTCGCACTGCATTGCTGGTTCGCTATCCGCGCTCTACTTAATCACTAACTACGAACCAATTATTTATCTCAAAACGAACTTCTTTTTGTTTACGATATAGATGCCCTTGGCCAGTCCGCTGAGGGCATCACTGCCCTTAGGCGCCGTCTTCACCAGTCGGCCATCGAGGGTATAGACCTTTACAGGCGTATTCAAGTCAATCACTTCTTTTACAGGAAGGATGCCAGTAACAGTCTGCGTCACATCATTGACGGTAAACTTACCATTAACGATATCGCCTATCTCATAATATGTATCCTCACTCAGTGGACCTATATCAACGGACTGGGTCTTACCGTTACCTTGATCAAAGATGACGTTAAATGAATAACCTTCGGTGTTTACATCAAACTCATGGTAGTACCACTTCACACCATCAATCATCTTTGTATCGGTAATAACCGAACCAGGCCAACTACCCAACAACTGGGTGTTATTGCCATCGTTAGCCCAACTGTACATATAGACATCGGTACTCCAACCCGGATCTTTCAGATAGATAGTAGCCTTATGGGCAACAAATGGCTTAATAGCATATTGGCGCGTAATGATTCTCTTAACGGCGCCATCTACCAGCAAACCTACCTTCAACGTACAGGTCTCTGATATGGTGATGGTTGCACCACTGTTAACCTTTGTGCTACTGGCTGTAGGATCTGTACCATCGAGTGTATATACCAACTGGGCGCCAGTGCTCTCCGAGACAGCAGTCAATGTAGCTTCTGTAGCCTTCGTATAAGTTCCCTCGGCCAGGCTGACCCACGGGGTTTCAACAGTCTTACTCAGATAGTAAGCATAGTTGGTGCCACTCAGCACTTTCACATAATCGGCATCGGTCAGATTAGCAGCCCCAGAACCAAACGCTGCATACAGTTTACCATTGTCGCCCGTAGTTACCAGTTTATAGGCGGTCGTTGAGCTACTTTTCTGTTCCCATGCGCTCTGGTTGCTTATACCAGCAGCCTTACGTGCTTTAATCATCTGCTTGATTTCGTTTTTGTAGCTCTTCCAGTGTAACAGGAATACGCAAGGTGTTCCAGGCATAGCCATTAACCAGGCATTGGCAGCCTCAATATTCTTTGTGATAGGATCCTTTGTGTAACCGGTTACGTTACCACGGTCCTGCATATCGTGATTCTCAACAAAGGTCACCGCATAGCGCGAATAGCCAGTCTCTGTAGCCAAGCCACCATTGGCCAGCTTACTCCAGTTATTGCCATTACAAGCATCGCGAGCCGAATAACGGAAAGCGAAGTCGAATGTACCACTCTGTACCACACCGTCCTTCTTCTGCTGATTGATAACGCTCTTCAAGGTACTCTTGTTGCCATCCCAATACTCACCTACCGAATAGGTAGGCTGAGCATCGTAGTTATATTCTGCCAGATAACCACGACTGAATCCCTTGGTCATATCATAGCGGAAACCTGCATAGCCTAAATCGTTCAGCAGATATTTCAGATAAACCTTGATGATTGTCTGGACATTGGCACTGCTATGATCCAGATCGCGACATCCTGGCCAGTCATCAGTGTTCTCATTATTACCCAACGTAAAGCCATTATTATTAGCCCACGTTTTGGTCTTACCACTATCATCGTTCCCACAGATATCTGTCGATAGCATCTGATAAGTTACACCATTATACTCCTCAGCAGGATAGTCTACCCACGAGCCATTAACACCCAGATTATTACGGTGATTAATCACCACATCAGCAATGATTCCAACCTTTTTCTCTTTGAAAGTCTGAATCATATGACGCAACTGTTCTTCGGTTCCGAACGAACTATTCTGATTAAAATAGTAAACCGGTGTATAGCCCATCTGGTTATACGACGAATTACAGTTACCGCTCTGTGGCACCCATATCAGATCAAAATAGCCTGATAGCTCGTCGGCCTGCTTCTCCAGATTCGTCCACTGGGTATCAACAAACGAATCCCATGAGAACCCTTGCAGCATCACACCCTTGTAGTTTTCGGGCCATCCCTGTGCCATCGAAGCGATGGTCACCAAACAAAGTATCAAAACGGAGTAAAATCTTCTCATATGCCTTTTAGTTATCTGTATTACTGAATCTGCTGCAAATATATAAAAAAAGCCGCATGGTTGTTCTCCAAGCTGTTCTTTTTATGCAAGTTATCTAATGCAATCGGTTGCACGCAACCTCTCACTCAAATACGCCGAAAGCCGCATAAATACAGGCACTTTGAGGCATGAGAGGTTGAGCTAACCTCTCACCCAACCTCTCACTCAACCTCTCACTCGATTTTAACATTTGTAGAATTTAACAAGAATTTAACAGGAAAGACTTGAAACCGCTTTCTAATTTTTGTACCTTTGCCAGCGCAATAGCAAAAACCGTACACAAAGACATACGCGAGTATGAAAAGTGCACATAATCAACAAACTTAAAATTAAATTCTTTAATTTATGGAGAAAGTAACAATCAACGGAGAGTCTCTTGGAGTCTCTCAGCAGAACTCGCTCGCCGTAGAGCAGTTCCTTAGTGACAATTACCAGTTCCGTCGCAATGTGCTGAATGGTAAGGTAGAGTATGTAACCCTTAGCGCAGAACCTCCTGATAGTCAGCCTGTATGGCGAACGCTAACACCTGAGGCGCTGAACAGTATCGTTCGAAAAGCTAAACAGGAGCAGATTACCAAAAACAGTCCTAAGACTGACATTCAGGAGGTGATCTACTCGGATGCGACTCCTGTGTATGACCCAATCTTTGAGTTTCTGACACGTCTGCCCAAATGGGATGGTAAGAATCATCTGGCCAGGTTGTTCAGCCGTCTGCCTGGCATCAGCAGCGAACAGTTGGACTTCTTAGTCATCTGGTTCCGCTCGGCTGTGGCGCATTGGTTGCAGAAGGATAAGCTGCATGCCAACGAGACTGTGCCCACGCTGATTGGTGCACAGGGCTGTGGCAAATCTACCTTCATAGCACGCTTGCTACCTCCCGAACTGCAGGAGTATTATCTCGACCATCTGAACCTGAGCAACAAGTTTGATAAGGAGATGGCCTTGACCAACAATCTGCTGGTGAATCTCGATGAGCTGGATGCCATCCGCCCCAGTCAGCAGGCTTCCTTGAAACAGACGCTCTCGAAAATCAAGGTTAACGGACGTACCATCTATGGCAGTTCGCAACAGGATCGCCCCCGCTATGCATCGTTTGTAGCCACTACCAACAATCCTCATCCGCTGTCGGATGTAACGGGTAGTCGACGATATATCTGCATTGAAATCCCTCAGGGGCAGTATATCGACAATACAGGCGAGATTGATTACGAACAGCTATATGCCCAGCTTGTGTACGAGGTGAACGAGCTGAAGGCGCCCTACTGGTTTACCAACGAACAGGTGGCGCGTATCCAGCAGTTGAACCTGGACTATACCGATGAGAAAGACATTGCCGAGATTGTTGAGGCCTGTTTCCGCAAACCTAACGAGGGCGAGAAGGTAAAGGCGATGAACTGCACACAGATGCTGGAGCTGATTAGCAAGGAGTATCCTTCGCTCAAAAAGACCATTAGCACCAAGGTTCATCTGGGCTTTGCCATGAAGGACCTGGGCTTTGAGCATACTGAGCGCGGACATGTAAAATACTACAATGTGGTGCCTGTTGATGCTGCCTGACGACGGAAAAAGTGAGAGGTTGAGTGAGAGGTGTAGTGAGAGGTTCAGCAAACCTCTCACACGCCCGAAACCTCTGCACAGATGCGGCTTTTGGCGCATGTAAGTGAGAGGTGGAGATGTTTAACGAAAAACTGATAAAAATGAGCAAGATTAATTACGATGAAGTTCCTGGCTGCTATCTGCATTGCAGTAATGCGGATTGCAAGATGGCCAACCACTGTCTGCGACAGTTGGCTATGCAGAATTTGCCGAGCAAGCTGACGGCAGTAACAATTCTGAATCCACAACTAATCCAAACTGGCGAAGGGTGCGAGTACTATCGCGATGACAAGCCTCAGATTTATGGAAAAGGGTTTAAGAACATGCAGAAGAAGATGCTGCCCGATGAGTACAGTACGTTTATGTATCGACTGCAGGGCAAGTTTGGACGCAATCCTTACTTCGAACGTCGCAAGGGTGCCCAACTCTGTTCGCCCAGCGATATCAAACAAGTTGAAGCTGCCCTTAAAGCCATCAGCCATCCAGAACTAAAGTTTGATGCGTATATAGAGAAGCTGAACTGGAACGATTAATCCCCGCTCCAGTCCTTATTAACAGAGACTCGAGTCCTCCCTAAGGAAGACTCGAGTCCTTTCGTATCAGGACTGCAGTCCTTCAGTAGGAGGACTGAGCCTGAGATTAACTATTTCGAAAGTCTTTTAACGCAGGAAGAGCCTTGCCTGTATGGTTATCAAACAGACCACGATTTATCCAGCAGGGCAACAAATCATTTCCGCACGCATTCTCTTCAGGGAACCACCAAAAGACGCCAGTAACATTACGATGGGCCGATAGTTCCTTCATCAACTCTCTCACAAAAGATGCCTGTCCATCAGGTGAAATAGGATAGAACTCAGCATACTGATCAGGTCCAGCAGCCCACTTATCATTTTCATGAGAATAATACGCAGCGGTTTCTACTATCATGACTTCCTTTTCAGGGAAAGTAGTCTCTAAATTTTTAAGAGTCAAACCAAGATTTTTAATAGTATTATGCCACATAGGATAGTAACTTAATCCAATAATGTCATAGTCTATACCATACTTTTGCAAGTGCGAATAAAAGGATTTTGTCATATTCCACTCTCCAGCCCGCTCTGTATGGATTACAATCTTGGCATCAGGACACACCTCACGGCAGGCTTTACAACCTTTGCTTAACAGTTGGCACAATGTGTCCCAATTATCATCTTTCATCGGATGGATACGTCCGACAGGCCAAAGCATTCCATAGGTTATTTCATTGCCAACCTGTATCATATTCGGGACTACACCTTTTGCTTTAAATGCGCCAAGTACTCTTGTTGTATAAGCATACACACTATCCGCCAATGATTCTGGTTTGGCATCTTTCCATAGATGAGGTATCGTCTGCTTACTTGGATCGGCCCAGTAATCACTATAATGGATATCTAAAAGAAGATCGAATCCTGCCTCTTTTACACGTCTACTCAGTTCTAATGCATATTTCAAATCTTGACATACGCCTTCTTCTTTATGTTCTTGAGGCGCAAATTCAGGATTAACAAAAAGACGGACTCGAATAGCATTCCATCCCATTCTTTTAAAGAAGGCTAATGGCTCCACCGGCTTTCCATCAAAATCCCTATAGACTGTACCCATCTGTTCATAAGATGGTAACAACGACACATCGCCCCCCAGATATTTCTTCGGCTGCGCAAAACCAACAGCATTTACCACCAGCAGCAGTATTAGTGATAGAATTCCTCTCAATATCTTCTTAATACTATTCATAAGCATTAAAACTAATTGTTTTGGCAAAGATAGACATTAATTTTTTTACTTCCAAATATTTTTGTCTATTTATGACAAGCGAGCCGTTATGGTTAAACGGCTCGCCTGTTATAAGAAGCAAAGACTATAAACTACTTTTTAGTAATCCTGCAATATGACTTAGTCTCACAAATTAGGAAGAACTGGATGAAGTATGTACCAGCCTCATCAATCTTAAGGTTGCCACCATCCTGAATCAGATTGTCGGCAGAGCCACCCCAATTGATATCCCAACCATCATTTGCACGGAACTTGAATTCGTCTGCAGCTAACTCAATAGTTGCCTCCCATGCACGGGTCTCGGGATTGTATGTCATGTCGGTATCAGTATCCCAGCCACCAGCCTGAGCAGGTCCTATGATGCCAACCGCAATTGGAGTCATCTGATAAGACATTGCTGCCAAATCAACTGTAGCCATATAGAATCCTGGTTTAACCAATATATTACCAGATCCACCATCATCAATCAGTGTACCAGTAAGGCCATCGTCACTCATAGTGGCAGCACCATAGTTTCCGTTATCCCAATTATCTGCTGCGCCACGGAACTTGAATGCGCCCTTTCCATCTGCCCAATCAGCACCTTCAGCATAGAAGAATCCCTTATATGTACCCTGACCGTCTGAGCAGTAAAGCGGCTGTTCAACCTCACCCCAGTTGTTATTCACACCTGCTTCATAAATATACTCACCAAAGTCAAGTGTCTTAACCTGATAGGTCATGGCATCCATATCAAGTGTTATCTTGATAAACTTAGCTCCTGCAGGAACCTTGAACGAGCCATCATCATTAAGACCTGTACGACGTGACAAAGTTCCGCTCTCGCCCTGCTCACCGTTACCACTGGTTGTACCGAAAAGCTGTGTCCAGTCATTATCGTTTGCGATAGCATCGCAAGCCTTGTCATCACCAATAGCGAACCATGTATCGCCCTCAGCTGCTGCTGGGAATACAATCGTATAAACAGGGACCTCGATATCAGCCTGATTGAACTTCAACATCTTCTCTCTGGCAGACTCTCCCCAGTCATTAGGACCACCAACAATGTAGTAATTGACAGCCTGACGGACTACCTTATAGGTGAAATTAACCATATCTATGGTAACCTTAAACTGGCCCTTACCCTGAATAACTGGAGTCTCTACATTGGTCTTATCACCTGACCATATAATGAAGCCGAACTTATCAGGGCAACCATTTTCTGAACATCCCATCTGACCGGCATTTACCTCATCCCAGCTATCAGCGCTATAATGAGAGCCCTCATAGAACTTGAACCAGTTATCGCCCTCACCAGTGGTATTTACGATAGCCGAATAAGTGCCGTCACCATTATCTGTCATCCATACCGGAGCTGCCAAATCCCAACCGTTTCCATTTTCGGCAAAGTTTCCCAACAAGAAATATCCCTTCTCGTCAATAGCTGGTGTTGGGGATGTGGTAATTGTTGGATTAACAGTCAGTTTTCCTGCCACGGCATCACCATTATTCAGGATGGCACCAAAATCCACATCTACATCAAGTGTATGAGTTTTCTTAGCACGTGATTCTGCAATGCTCATTGCAATGGTTTCCACCTCATTAGCAGACACAACGACATTGTTACCTACAACATTATAATCAACATCGAATCCACTTACCGTCAGATTACGAAGCGCATAACCTGTAACTTCCTCACTGGTTGCTGAGAAAGAAAACAATGTTACATCGTCATCACTAACTGGCATAGTAATCGATCCAGGTGTAGCTGTCACGCCATAAGCAGCAGCAGGATTCTCCTGGTCGTAGCCCTGAGGCTTAAGCCAGTCTTCGTAATCGCCGTTGCAGCTGGCGAGTACTAGACCCGCCAATGCTGCAAAGCTATATTGAAATATCTTTTTCATATTCATATACGTTTATTAGTTATTTTACTTCACCTGTATTTGTGCTAAAGTTCACATAGAGTTTCTGGCCTGCAGAGCATGATACAGAGTATTCCTCACCAACATTCTCAGCCCAGTTTGCTGGAATATTTACAGTACGGAAGTACAACTCACCCTGATATAGTGTAAACTCGGTCTTCCACCAGTCGCGTCCAGGTACCTTGATGTAGGCACGAAGCTCACCTCCGCCAACGAATTCAGGAGACTCCCATGTACCGTCACCTTCAGGAGCAGTCATCTGCCAGTTAGCATCACTATCTGTCCAATTAGCACCTTCAACTGCACCAATTACATAAGCTGCAGCAGGATAGACGTGGAATGTCCAAGCCACTTCTGTAGCACCAAGAGCTGTCTCAACATGGATTGTGTACCAACCACCATTATCGAACTGGATATTACCGTCACTTGCAGCCTCGTGTACTCCAGCATTTGCCTGATCGTCGAATTTTGCTACGCGATCAAAACCACGCCAGTCATTCTTCTCTTCACCCCACTTGAACGTACCACCATCAGGAACATAAATAATGGTGTAGAACTCGCCTTCGGCGCCATAAACAGGAGCCATAGGCTTCCACCATCCCCAGTACGGCTTTGTAGCGCCATCGTCAGAAGAACCATTACCAATTGAAGAACCAACAATGTAACAAGATGTTGGGAATGTCAACTCAGGAGCCTTAAAGGTTGCGAGCACATTAGGTAGAGTAATACTATTTGAGAATGACTCGTCAAGAACTGTATTTGCCATATTGACAACATTTGCACGCAGACGAATATACAGAGGACGAGGCTCATCAGGATAATCAATATCGCCTTCAACCTCATGGAACAAGTCAATCACTGCTGTATTCAATTCGTATGCATCTACAGCCATCTTAGCTGTTGTATACGAAGTCTCTAACTCCTTAAAGGCAGAGAAATTCTCTGAAAGAGCCACTTGTACATGATACTGCACCACGTAAGGTACACCATTATAGTCTGGCTGTGTACAAGTCAATTCCAGGCTATTAGCCGAAACCAAATCATACACGTTATTCTGTGCATTAGCAGGCACATTGAGTGTAAAAGATGGACTGGTAGCCTTAAATGTTGGATTGCTATTATCATCCTTCTCGCAGGCAGTAAGAGTGAGTCCTACAATAGCGAGAATAGAAAACCAACGTCCTATATTGAATATTTTTTTGTTCATAACACTTTTCATTTTTACGATACTGTCTGAATTAATAACCGGCATTCTGGGTCATATTCTTATTATTATTAATATCATCCATTGGAATAGGATAATACTTAAAATGACCATCCACAGCCTGTCCGTCAGCAACGCCGCCCTTCCAGGCCCAGTTGTACTTCTTGCCAGTGAACATATCAAAGCGAATCAAATCAGAACGACGGCGTCCTTCCATATAGAATTCACGACACCACTCGTCAATAAGATCCTGTTCTGTAAGCTGTGTTAATGGTGTGGCATTTGCACGAGCACGAAGTACATTTACATCATTAATACCAGTGGCATCACCACTACGCCATTTGGCCTCTGCACGAGTCATGTAAGCTTCTGCCAAACGGAACAATGGAATATCTGTGTCTGAGAACTCTGCATCACTATTTGTACCGCCATCAACACAAATATTCTGCCACTTCACGATAGAGATTCCATCAAGGAAGTTGTTAAGCTTATCTGTGCGCAGTTTACGGGCTCCGCCACCAGCTCCTGCATAGAATAAAGCACGGTCATCATTGGCTGCTAAAAGTATTTCTGTTGTAGAGCCTCCAAGTTCCTTATCAGCAACAATAAGCTCATCCTCTTTAAATTCACGAGGTTTTCCTTCATCGTTAACAATATTATGCTCAATCTTATAGGCCTTCAACTTTGAACCATCCTTATCATCTGTATACATTGGCACGTCATCATTGGGGAAGAATTTCTCAATAAGGTTCGGACGAGCATAATTACAACTCCAACAGTTCTTTGTCGCAGCGTAAGGCATTCCTGCTATACGCGTAGAACATACCAAATAACTAGCGCAAGAATATCCCTGAGTCTTTATGCCATCCTGACGAATCGGGAATATGATTTCCTTCATTGCATCAGCATTACGATCGTTATCAGCCATAAACAATTGGGCATATCCACTATAAGTCAAACCATTTGTTGGATGTACCTTGGCTGTGCTACTCAACGCATATGGGCCAGCAATAATCTTATCGCAATAGCTGATAGCCTTGTCATAAGCGGTAACTGCACCATCAGTATAAACTTTAGCATTCAAGGCCAAACGAGCATGGAGCATATAGGCTGCACCTGCATCAGCACGACCAAAGTCGGAGGTAGAATTAAACTGGCCCATAGGAGCCATCTCACTCTCGATAGCAGTAAGTTCTGTATCAAGCCAATCATAGAGATCCTTACCAACCTTCTCCACTGGCAAATCATTCATAGAATTGTTTTCGTCCTTAAATGGAGCTTTATGCCAAAGATCGAGGAAGTACCAATAGTACAAAGCACGTAAGAAACGGACCTCAGCACGATAATACTTATAATCTGCCTGCTCAGCCTTATCTAAAGTGTTCTGCAAATAGAAGTTACAAAGCAGTACATTAAAGCCCAAGCGCTGGTATGCCCACTGTGTACGACCGCTATTCGCGTTCCACCTAATACCCGTTATTTGAGGAATATCTGGGTCTGTCTGCCAAGCCCAGTTACACTCATCAGTAGGCAATGTTTCAAGGTTAAACGTTGTACGATAAAAACCAGACTCACCCTCATCACTACTGATATCACCAGAACCTGCAGGACCCTTTTGTCCTGTCATACCCAATGTACCATATACCTTAGCCAACAACTCCATATCTTCATAAGAAGTAGAAGTCTGCGGATCGATAGATGAGATATTCAGGTCGTTGGCACAAGAGGTCATGCCAATAACAAGCAAGCCTGCCACAACCGATTTTGAAATTATATGTCTCATAATCTTTATTCTTTATTAGTTATTTATATTCATTCTCTTAGAAGTTCAAGCTCAAACCAACCTGGAAACTACGTGGACGTGGATATGGGTTCTTATCCACACCATCAGCAACCTCAGGATCAAGTCCCTTGTACTTAGTAATAATGAATGGGTTCTGAACGGTAGCAAAAACACGACCGTTAAGATGATTCTTTAGCAGATTGGGGAATGTGTAACCAAGTGTAATGTTTGAACACTTCAAATAAGAAGCGTTGCGAACATAATAATCTGAAAGATAATACTCAGTACCAACACCGGTAAAGCCCAATTGTACTGCCTCAGGGAATGTATTTGTAAATGCGCTATTAGAATAGAGGCCAGAAGCACTGATTGAGCCCTTATCTGACAAATAATTGTAGTATACATAGTTACCAAATGAGGCATGGAAAGCAGCACTCAAATCGAAGTTCTTATAAAGGAACTTGGTTGTGAAGCCCATTATAACATCTGCAGCAGGACTCTTATAATAGTACTTATCGCTTTCGTTTATCTGTCCGTCGGCATTACGATCTACATACATACCTTCGATAGGCTTGCCAGCCTCATCATAAACCTGCTGGTAAACGAAGAACGAGTTGCGTGGTTTACCTACGGTATTTGCCTGAATTAATGTAGCATTACCACGAGAGATGGTAGAACCTACCTTGATGTAATAATCATCATCAGCATCTTCTGTCAGAGAAGTAATCTCATTGTGGTTCCATGAAATGTTATAGCTTACATCCCATGTAAAGTCCTTAGTAACAATTGGCTTTGCATTGATAGAGAACTCAACACCATAGTTCTTCATAGAGCCAATATTCTTTGTTAATACAGAACCGAAGTTTGTGCCAACAGGAATTGTAACTGTATTCAAAAGGTCGGTGGTCTTACGATAGTAACCATCCAAGCTTGCTGTAATACGGTTATTAAGCCAACCAAAATCTAAACCGGCATTCCAAGTTGTTGTGGTTTCCCACTTTAAGTCTGGGTTATAAGCTGTAGGGCGTTTTGTATAGTAATCCTTATCACCGAAACTATACATCGCATATGAGTTACTGATAACATATAGAGGAGCATATCCGAAATCGCTACCAATATCCTGTTGACCAGTCTTACCCCAACCCAAACGGAGTTTAAACTCATTCCACCAGTTAACATTCTTCATGAAGCCCTCCTCATTAATCTTCCAGGCAAGAGCCACAGAAGGGAAATATCCCCAATGATTTTCCTCAGAGAACTTTGAAGAACCATCTGCACGGAATGTAGCAGTCAACATATAGCGGTCAAGCAATGTATAATTCAAACGACCGAAATAAGAAACCAAAGAATTATGGGTTGCCCACTCCTGTTCACTACGGATACTTGGGTTATGTGCTTCACCTGTATATGGATCAGTACCTTGTCCTTCATTGAATCCATGACGGTGGTAATGACTATCCTCAGCACCAGCCATAACGTCAATGTAATGAGCACCTATTTCTTTCTGATACTGAGCATAAGCATTAGCGGTAATACTATACTTATAATAACGTGTCAGTCCACTCCAACCAAAATAGTTGTTTGAGAACGAATAAGGAGAAATCTCGTCGGTCTGTTTCGATTCTGTATATTGTCCACCATAACTTGCGTGAATGTGCAGATCCTCGAAACCATGAATCTTATAGTCCACCTCAAAGTTACCTGTAAAATCGTTTGCACTTGCCAATGTCTCTTTCAGTTCAAGGAGAGCAAGTGGATTCTGTGGAGCATTGCTATTATTAGTATAAGTCCAATTCGGATCCGTAATATTTTCTGTTGCATTTACATATGGCTGATAGTAACCACCAAAGAACTTCGAAGTATCATCAGTAGTATAAACGGGACGAGTTGGATCGATAGAAAGAGCAGCTCCAATGGCGCCACCAGCATCAGCATAACGATTCTTCTCATACATGTACTTGGCGGAAATATTCAAATTCAGATGATCATTAAAGAAACTGGGAGCAAGGTTCAAGCCAGCATTTGCTCGGCGCATCCAAGAAGTCTTAACGATACCCTGTGCTGAATTATATCCTGCACTTACTCGATAAGGAACGCCTCCTATACCACCTGATACAGAAACATTATGGCTAGTACTGATGGCTGAACGGAAAATCTGGTCCTGCCAATTGGTATCAGCGTCACCTAACTTCGAAGCATCAAGACCGTCGATGCTGTTCACAAGATTTCTGTACTCAGTAGCGTTCAGTGCATCATATTTCTTTGCAATAGTTGAGATTGTTACGTCACCATTATAAGAAATACGAGGTGCTGTTCCCTTTTTTCCTTTCTTTGTAGTGATAATGATAACACCATTAGAAGCGCGGCTACCATAAATTGCAGTAGCTGAAGCATCTTTCAACACGGTGAATGTTTCAATATCATTAGGATTGATCATCGCCAAGATATTCGACATACCAGTAGCAGTGTTGCCATCAATTGTCAAGCCATCGATTACATAAAGAGGATCGTTTGAAGCGTTCAACGAAGAACCACCACGAATACGAATCTGAGCTCCTGCACCAGGCGTACCACCACTTGTGATTACATCAACACCAGCCACCTTACCTACAAGCATATCAGTAGCATTGTTAGTAATACCCTTACTGAGTTCATCAGGTTTAATAGCTGTCACCGATCCAGTCAGGTCGTTTTTCTTAGCGCGACCGTAACCGATTACAACGACATTCTCAAGTACTTGAGAATCATCTTTCAATGTTACGACAACACTGGGTGCAGCCTTTACCGTCTGGCTCTGGAAACCAACGTAGCTAACGGTAATGTTTGCACCTTGATTAGCCTTCAGCACGAAGTTACCGTCGAAATCAGTAACAGTAGCAGCCTGAGTGCCGTCTACACGTACTGTTGCGCCGATAATGGGTTCGCCTGCAGAATCTTTCACATGACCTTTTACTTCAATCTGAGCAAAGGCACTGACCGATAGGATAAGCCCCAAAATAAGGCCAAGCATCCTAAGCGGAAATTGAATGTTTACCTGCTTCATCATTACATTTAAATTAGAGTTAATTTGTTATTGTTATATCGTTTTAAGCTTTTGGGAAGCTTGAATTTACAGTTTTATCGGTGCAAAGATAAATCAGATTTCGTTACGTTATCCTTTTTTTTGTTTAAAATTGTTATTTTATCGGTGCAAACGTTTGCATAACAGAAAAGGGCCTGCATCTCACGATACAGACCCTTACCTTATACTAATTGATGTACTATGGTGTCACTCTTATCCAATCGGCATCCAGATTGCCACGGTCGGATTTGGGATTAGGGTCTACCGACACATAGCCGAACTTGGCGCCTATCCATTTGCCTTCACGCATCTGGAACTCAGTACCACAGGGCTTGAACTTCTTGCCATCCAAACTATAGGCAAAGTTGAGCTTGGAGTTATCGACACTGAGACGGAGATAGATATCCATGTGAATAGCTGGTTTGTAATCGATCTTATCCTCAGCGGTAGGCTTCAGAGTTGCTATCAGTTGCTCTGTCTGCGGCTGTCCTTTATCGGCAGCCTTACAGGTGAGCTGCAGCAGTTGAAACTGCTTACCTACGCGTTTCACCACCAATGCCGAATAGTCGAGACCCATCATGATGAGGCCACCCATCTGGCCATCAGCCTTCGAGGTGAAACGTATCTTGGTGATGGCTGTAAACTGATCGGCAGGCGTCTTCTGGAGCAGCAGATTAGGCACTTCCCAGAAGTTGACAAAGTGATCAGAGAGTTTATAATTATAGATACGGTAGGTGCCAAAGGCGGTGGGCATACCGAATTTTTCGTCGTAGTTGGCGTGCCATTGCCATTGCAGGCCTAACTTGTTACTATTAAATTCATCGCTTTCAACTGGATTAACCACCTGCGTTGAACTGCTCTTGGGCTTTTTATAAGTGGTAACAGGCTCGCCCTTTTTACCCATGATGGGCCAACCTGTGCTCCAATCAACGGGATTCAAGTGAACCACACGACCATAGGCTTCCTTATCCTGGAAATGCAGGAACCAGTCCTCGCCGTATTTGGTATGTACCCAACCACCCTGATGAGGACCGTTGATATCAGTCTTGCCCTGTGCTAATACAATCTTATGCTCGTAGGGACCGTAGGGGGAACGACTACGCATAGCTAACTGGAAACCTGTAGGCACACCGCCAGCAGGACACATAATCCAATACCAGCCATCACGCTTATAGAATTTCGGGCCCTCACAAGTACGGTTCTCGGTGCCGTTGCCATCGAACACGATGACAGGCTCGCCGATGGCACGTGTACCGTCGGCCGACATCTCACGAACCGTCAGCACTGAGGCAAACTTAGAACGGCTGTTGGCCCATCCGTTCACCAGATAGCAACGACCATCCTCATCCCAAAGCGGCGTGGTATCAATATAGCCCTGACCCTTGATGACACAGACAGGCGCCTCCCATTTGCCAGCAGGATTCCGGGTTTTAACCATATACACACCAAAATCGGGATCGCCCCAATAGATATAATACCAACCTGCATGATAACGGATGCTGGGCGCCCACACGCCAGCACCATGTTGAGGAGTGCTGAAATGACGCAGCAACGCCTCATCGCCCTCATAGAGATTGGTCAGCGCATAGTTGATGATTTCCCAGTTTACCAGATCCTTGGAATGCAGGATAGGCAGGCCTGGCACACATTGGAACGACGAAGCGGTCATATAATAATCCTCACCGCTGGCACCCACGCATACATCGGGGTCGCTATAGTCGGCATTAATCACGGGATTGGTGTAGGTACCATCGCTATGATCGGGGCTCCACACCTTTGACACATACTGTGCAGAAGCCCATAGAGGTAGGCAGACAACTGCCATCAGAATCGTTCTTTTCATATCTTAGTAGTTTTCATTTTATAAGTGTTTCTTGAAGAAATCGAGTACACGCTGCTGGGAATTCTTCCAACAGCTATGGGGCATATCCCAGAGTTCGGTTTCGATTTTATCACCGGCGCCCTGACTTTCCCATGTTGCATGCATGGTAGCAAACGCCTTCTGGACACCAGGCACAGGAAAGAGGACATCCTGCGCACCATTGATGAAGAGCATAGGTTTAGGGCAAGCCAGACTGGCCACATGGGGATAGTCCATCCAGCGACGAAGCCCTGGGAAACAGTTGGCAAAGCCACCATTCTCCGTACGATCGTACTTAAATCCCATCTGCTCATCAGCCGTTACCATCCAACAGACAGAGGCACCTACCTTGATGCGGTCGCTGAGCGCAGCGAGCATCCAGGCACGGTAGGCCCCCATAGACCAACCTGTACAGCCAATCCTTGAGGCATCCACCTCAGGCATCTGGGCCAGGACTTCAGTTCCAGCGATATCGTCGTAAGTCATCCAGGCCGAGAGATCGATGCCATACATCATCATGTTGCCGGCTATCATATCATATCGATCACGCTGAGCACCCTCTTTCTGCCCACGCTCACCCCACATCGGTGCATCAGCCGAGAAGACCACATAGCCGTTCTTAGCCAGATAATCGCCGAAGAACTGCCCCTCGTAACCCTTCAGCCACTCCTCTGCATCCTTGATAACTGCAGCCTCTTCGCAAGCCAAAGGCCGGATCATCTTCTCCTTACCTATATATAGATGAGCACCATGGTCGTGCAGCAGGTTGACAGCTGGGAATGGGCCTTTACCATCGGGGATGAGTACATAGGCAGGCACGGTATAGTACTGCGACAGGCGGACCTCTAACTTACGAGCCTTGTAGCCATCGCGTTGTTCTTCAAAGAGAACCTTCGTCTGATACCCATCAGCAGGTGGTGGTGGTGGCATCAACATACAGTCGAATACCTTCTGACGGGCCACCTTCTTCCATTTAGCGAACTTCTTAATGCCACTATTCTCCCAAGCCAGAGGATAGTCGAAGTGAGCAATCAGCGAGTCGGCATAGACAGGCAGATTGCGCATAAACTCATACTTGGCACGTTTCTGGGCCGTAGCCGTGAACTGCATACCGTAAAGAGCCAACAATATCAGCAGTAACTTTTTCATCTTCAAGTAGTTTATTCGGGTGCAAAGATATACAATTATTTCCATTATTTCAAGAAAAACACTACTTTTCTTTTGGTTGAAGTGGATTCCATCCGTCAGTTCCCTTCAACACATGAGTCATCTCATAGGCCGTTATATCGCTCAGCAGATGCCCCCAGGCAGCACGTCGACTGGTATCAGCACCTTTTCCAGAGCACTGATATTCTGCGTAATAAGCAGTACGTTCATTCTCTGCCTTTCCCCAGTTATTCCAACCTTCTGGGCGGATATGGCGCCCCATTTCACAACGAATAAACACAACCTTGCCAAAGGGACGCCAAGGGCGCGACAACCAGACGCTACCAGCCTCAACACCGTTATCTGCCGTCAACTTACAATCATAGAACACATAACCATACTGGCAGTTTTGCGGTGTGGCAGGAGCTGTCAAGAAGCCACCAGATGTTTTGCTTCGTATCTCACAACGATTAAACACAGCAGTTGCCTTACCGAAGATAAAATCAACGGTCCCCTCGATATAACAATCCTCAAAATACTCACGGGTATTCTCGCCAAAGGTATAGAGTGTATCCTGAAAACCCAAGAAACGGCAGCGACGGAATACGGCCCTGTCGCCAGCCACATGACAGGCAACCGCCTGTCCTACCGGCCCAGAGGCATTCTCGAACGTGATATTCTCTGCCATGAAGTCAGGACCGAATATGTAAACACTTCCTGAGCCACTGGTACCTTTCTCCTCGCCGAACACGTTCGGTTTCTGGGCGTAGTCATCATAAGTCAGTACAGTGCCATCTTCGCCAGTTATCCACACACGTTCCTTACTTGCCGCTATGACTATTTTTTCCTTATAGACTCCTTTCTTGATGAGTATCCGGGTGGGACCGGCTTTCCGATAATCCGGCACAGCATTAATGGCAGCCTGGACAGTGACAAAATCACCACTACCATCGGCAGCGACTACAAAATCGTAGCCATCAACCTTTGCCCATGACACACAGACTACGCACATACCCAAAAGGAGTAATACTAATCTACTCTTCATCTTCTTTCTTTTAGAAGGGGGGAATACTCACGCATTCCCCCTTTACGAAAACTAAAACTAACTCTTAACTAACTATATTAAACTCTTACATTACTGTTCCTGACGGAAGCCATAGCCATTGGTTATCTTGGAGGTTGTCAACGTGTTATAAGTGAACGGCAGCAGATAGATAGGGGGATTCTTAGCTGCATAATCAGCATCACTATAGCCTGCCAACAACTTGGTTGCATAAGAATCACGATAACTATCCATATCAACAGCCCATGGTTTCTGTTCATAGCCATCAGCCTCAAGTGCTATGGCCTCTGCACTACCAGGTACAATATGCTTGAACAATCCCTTGATGGCCACATTAGTAGCTGTAGCTCCCATCACCTTTGGATAGAGTGAGCCCCAGTCGTCATGCTGTCCACGCCAGCTCGGATAAAGCACAGGATCATCCTCTTTGCCAACAGGGCACTGACCTGTCAGACGATAACCATATTGTGTACGGGCATCTACCATCTTAGTCCAAATATAAGCTGGCAGCTCGTTACCATTAGCAAACTTAGCATAGCCATTAGCTACAACCTCGTCGATAATACGTGTCATCTCCTTACGGTTCTCAACAGCAGCCTGTGGCAGTTTACCGGTACGAATCAAGTCGAAACGACGAACGCCCTCACCAACAAACTCAAAGGCACGCTCCTGGATAACTGCATCCCATACAGAACCACAGTCAGCAATAAACTGATCGAAGTTCGAATCTACGCCACCAACATAATTACGATTATGAACGATGGCCAGTGTACTCTTGGCAGCACCATCATCGCCCAAAGCAGCCTCAACCTCAGCTAACATCAGATAGATATCAGAGATGCGCATATAGCTAACGTTGATACCTGATGTACCATAGCTGTTGGTATTAGGTGCTGGCAGTCGGTTCCAGTCCCACTTGTTTGTTGCAGGACCTGCGCCACATCCCCAGTTAGAACGGTTGAACGACT
The DNA here is from genome assembly GCF_000619985.1 of Prevotella sp. P6B4. NCBI lineage: Bacteria > Pseudomonadati > Bacteroidota > Bacteroidia > Bacteroidales > Prevotellaceae > Prevotella > Prevotella sp. P6B4. Next base: position 157,612 of record NZ_JHVE01000005.1, on the reverse strand, counting down.
GGATATCCTCATGTCCTTGACCATCGCTACCAGTCACGGTAATAGAGGCATCGCGACGTAAATCCTGAGGATTGAAAGCACCATAATAGAACCACGCCTGAACACGATCCTGACCACAGCCTACACACGGTGCATCGCCGTTACCACCACGCGAAGGGCGACCGATATAGGCAGGACGGTCTGCGCCATTATTATACTCCATAGGAATCTCATAGACAGACTCGTCGGCCAGACCATCGGTAACACCACAGTGCATCTGCTGGAAACAATACTGGAAGGGGTTGCCGTACTCACGCCCATTAGCGTCGTTGGTACGTGGGTCAGTGAGATGGAGTTCAATCGAACCATGGTTCTGTACTGCTGCCTGCAAGTACTCCTTGGCAATCTGATAGATATTGCGCCAATCAGAACGACGACCATAGATGGCCTTGTTCTTCTCTACACTCCAGTCGTCGAAAGTAAGTTGGTTGCCATCACCATCCACATAGAAATCGGCACCAAGGTCGGTACGACGAGTGGTATAACCAGCATTATAGAGACACAGACGACCTATCAGTCCCTGCACATAAGTACGGTTCATGACATCAGCACGATGACCGCTCTCCCCCACACGGAACATGTGAGGCTCCACCTCGCGGAGTTTCTGGATGTGATAGTCGGCAATGGCGAAACGAGAGGTCAGGCCTTCAGCCTTCTCGCCGGTCTTCAGTGCATGAGGCACATCACCATACCACTTGAACAGTTCCCAGTAGCAGGTAGCACGCAAAGCAACAGCCTGTCCATAGATATCCGACATCTCATTAGGCTCGCCTGTCATGATCTGTTGGAAATCACTTTTCTCTTCGAAGGCATTAATCAATGAGTTGCACACAGCGATGGTATTATACATCTGACCAAATACCTCAGTGCCTTCTCCTGAGTTGATATTATAATTCTCTGTACCACCAGGATAAAAGGTCTTCTCCTGACAACCTGCGCTGCCATCGCTGTAGGTATCCTGGGCATCTTCTATATCAGATCCCCATACAGGACACCAGTAGAATCCCACAGAATGAAGACTACGCGCATTCTGTAATGTCTGATAACCATAATAGAGAGCCGAACGAGCAGACTGCACATCGCTGAAGACAAAATCCTTATCAACCACACTGGGTGATGTTACATCCAGAGAGTCGCTGCATCCTGTAGCCATAAACAGTGTGGCTACTGTCATTGCGGTTGTTATTATCTTTTTCATATCTGTATCTTGTTATTATTGTCGAAATTTAGGTTTTAGAAACTGATATTAGCACCAAAGGTGAATGTACGGGCACGAGGATAAGCGCCCCAGTCCATGTTCAGCGTTGGCAATACCTTTACGCTCTCCAGGAAGCCGGTACGTCCTGTGGTGCTGGCATTTACTTCCGGATCAACACCAGAATAGCCTGTAATGGTAAAGAGGTTGCTACCTGTCAGGTAAAGACGCAGGTTGCTGACACCTACCTTCTTAACCAAAGCCTTTGGCAGGGTGTAGCCAATGGTGAGTGTCTGCAGACGCAGGTAAGCACCACTCTCCAGGAACTGATCGGTCACGATACCATTCTGATGATAAGGCACGGCATACTTGGCACCGGCATTCAGTGTACGCAGTTCTGAAGGATCAGTTACAGCATACAGCTCGCCCGAAGCATTTACATTATATACTTTATAAGCATCGGCAACGAAGGCTAACTTCTGTGCAGTCAGGTCATTATACTCACCACCAGAGAGGTTCATCATGGCATTGGCATTATAGATCTTGCCATCGAGCACATAGTTGAAGTTGGCACTGGCATCCCAGTTCTTATACTGAAGGTTGAGCGAGAAACCACCTGTATGATGAGGCATCACCTCGCCCAGCTCAGTAGCATCGTCGAGGGTCACACGACCACTCTTGTCGGTATCCTCAAACTTTGCAGCTCCAGGGAAGGCGCTCTGACCTGCAGGCAGATCAAACGGATGCATGTAGTTTCCCGAAATAGAACGGTCGAAATCAGGCACACCGGCTTTCAATACATACTGTCCATTAATGTAGTCAAAGTCATCAACAGTATAGAAACCAGCCGACTTGAAACCACGAACAATACCTACAGCCTTACCTTCAACCAACATATAATCGTTTACAGGCATTGTAGCCGATGAAGCCCAGTATGAAGAATAGAGATAGTTATCGGCATTTGTCAGTTCGTCAACCTTATTCTTATTATAGTTATAGATGACACCTACGTTGAAACGCAGATTCTTGGTACGGATCACATCAACATTGGCAGAGATTTCAAAACCACGGTTTGAAGTCTTACCGAAGTTCTGATACTGATAGGTGTAACCAGTAGTATTATCGATGGGCACAAGCATCAACAGGTCCTTAGTTGTGTTCCAGTAGAGCTCAACACTACCATTAATACGTCCATCGAGGAATCCATAGTCAATACCAAGGTTACGAGAGATGGTTGTCTCCCACTTCAAATCGTTATTAGCCAACAGTCCATCAGGCTGATAGAACGGAGTCTTCTCGCCATTAATAGTCACCTTATTATTATCAGCACTGGTAGTCTTCCATGTCTCGCGCCACAGGTTTGAGTTGATATTATCAGCTCCCGACATACCATACGACAGGCGCAGTTTCAGGTTCGAAAGCCACTCTTTTGTACCTGTCATAAACGGCTCTTCACTGATACGCCATCCGAAAGCGGCAGCAGGGAAGTAACCCCAGCGGTTGTTTGGTGCAAACTTAGAGCTACCGTCAGCACGCATGGTTACCGTGAAGAGATAACGATTCAACAGTGAGTAGTTTGCACGTCCGAAGTAAGATATGGTACGTGTAGGCACTGCAATCGAGTTAATAGCAGAGAAAGAGCGGGTTGCCGTATTGATCATACCGATAGCGGTATCGTAGTCAAAATTATCAGGAAAACCGTAGCCCGCCAACTGCGAAGACTCTGAGTCGCTCTTGATAAACTCATGACCCAGCAAGAAATTCAGTGAGTGAATCTTATTCAACTCAACACTATAGTTCAAGGTATTCAACCAACGCAGGCCTGTACCAGTGCTGCGAGTCAGAGTGGCACGCTTCTCAGCAGCATCATTATAGCCATCGTCATAGTATTTAGCTGTACCACTGGCACGTGTAACAGACACCTCTGAGCGAGCCGTCAGACCTTTAATTATCTCCCAAGCCAACGCACCACTTCCACGCAGATTACGTGTATTATGCCAGTTGGTTACGCTCTCAACCAACATCAGAGGGTTAGCATGATAGCTATCATCAATATTCTTCACACCAAAACTCAGACCAGAGATTTCGGACACAGAAACACCACCGAGAGGATTATCGATTGGACGATACTTGTAGGCGCCAGAAACCTCTGAACCACGACCACTCTGCAGACCTTCCTGGCCATTGATGGTTGACTCTGTATAACGCAGATCAACATCGAAAGTCAGATTGCTCAGCAATTGCTGCTGCAGCTTCATCGAAGCCGAGAACTTCTCCAAACCTGAACGAATTTTAATACCCTGATCATTGATATAGTTGACATTAGTCACAAAATGGGTCTTATCGGTACCACCACTAATGGCCACGTTATGGCTATGCGTCCATGCTGTACGCAGCAAGTCGTCGGTATAGTCGTGCGTATCCACATTGGCATACTGAGCATAGTGGTTGCCATACTTACTTCCCAGACCGAAATACTTGGCTACAGCATCACCAACGCCCTGTCCACGCGAAGTTCCATACCCCCAATGGAAGAGCACATAATCCTGTGCGCTTAGCGTCTCCAAGGTCTTGGCCACACTCTTAGCCTGTACATAACCATCGTAGCTAACCTTTACTTTGCCTCCTTCAGCCTTCTTTGTTGTCACCAGGATAACACCATTGGCACCACGCGCACCATAGATCGCTGTAGAAGAAGCATCCTTCAGAACATCGATACTCTCAATCTCTGAGGCTGGAATATCGCTGATACTTGAAACAGGGAAGCCATCGACAATAAATAAAGGTGAGTTATTTTGTGTGATTGAGCCACCACCACGTACACGGATAGAAACATCAGCATCTGGACGACCATCACCCGAGGTTACATTCACACCAGCCAGTTTACCCTGCAGCGCCTGAGCTACGTTGTTCACAGGTACAGCAGCCAGGTCATCGCCACGAACAGAAGCCACAGCACCTGTCAGATCCTTACGCTTCACCGATCCGTAGCCAATGACAACAACCTCATCCAAACCGATGTTGTCTTCCTTCAGTTCCACGTTTACGGTTGTTTTACCCGACACACTTTGTTCTGTCTCGCTGAACCCGATGTAGTTGAATACGAGTACTGCCTTATCGTTAGGTACCGTAATGGAATAGGTGCCATTCATATCAGTAATAACACCCGTGTTGTGCGTACCCTTAACAGTTACGCTGACGCCGATGAGCGGCTCATGGCTACCATCGGTCACAGTTCCCCTGACAGTCTTTGACTGGGCGATAGCTATTTGAGCCATCAATGTCATGACTGCAAAGAACAAAGCTCTCATTGCAATTTGCTTGAACTTTTTCATTTTGTTTTTACGTTATTGAATAAATTAGAATTTAGTTGTTCGTCGATAATTGACGACGCAAAGGTACTATCCTAAGTTCTAATTTTAGGGCAAGATTATCTCAACTGGGTGCAATTTTGTGCCAAAAATGCTATTTTGAAACAAAATTCCACCTTACTTGACAGAATATTCCACCTTATATTCCTTCGGGGTCATCCCCATGTCGGCTTTAAAGCATTTTCCAAAGTATTTCGGGTCGGAGAATCCACAGCTGTAAGCCACATCATTAACCGATGCACCATCTTTCAACATCTGGCAAGCCTTACGGATACGGGCCTCACGAATAAAGTCGAGTGGCGTGACACCCAGCAACGACTTCATTTTACGGTTTAAACCAGAGCGGCTGGTAGCTGTTGCATCAGCCATGTCACCGATATTGATATCTGCATCGCCAAGGTGTTCCTCGATGAATTGTATAGCCCGCTGCATAAAAGCCTCATCCTCAGGTTTTATCTGAGGTTTTGAAGGCACGGAAGCGTCCGACGGAGTAGAAACAGTTTTTTCGGCTTTGTTGTTCAACAATGCCAAGTAAGCCTCGTGCAATTCCTTTTGTCGACGATTCATCCTGATAATATAATGACGCAAATACAAAACACCCCATACAAACATGACCAGCAACAAGGCATAGAGTAGCTGCGCCCAACGGGTCTCCCAGAAAGTTGGCTTTACAATAACTGTCAGTGTACGTATATTATCCACCCACAGCCCGTTACAATTGGTAGACCGTATCTGGAGCTGATAGGTACCTGGTTTTAAATCAAGGAATGTAGCTGAACGGTCCTTACCTATATGATTCCACGAGGCATGCTCTCCCATTCGGAAGGCATAAGAAATCTGGCTCGCATCAGAATACTCAAGTGCCGCAAAACGTAACTGAAAACTGCGCTGCGACGGTTCCAACGTTAAGGTATCGATCGTATTCACCCCACGCATTTTATGCTTATTCTCAATAATCAACGCCGTCAATGCCATAGGGGGAATGTATCTGTTGCCACCTACATCTTCCTTACGGATAGTAAAAGCGCCGTTCTGCAGTCCGAATAAGCCCCTACCATCGGGCAACATCAAAGGGACAGCATCCGAAAAACGCAGCTTTTCATTCAGGAAGAACGACTTATAGTCAGTTTTCTCGGTGACGTCGGGATTTAACAGGATCAATTGGTTATTACTCACCACCAACAACTGGTTATGATAAGATACAGCAGATAGTGCCACGTCGGAAGGCAGTCCGGTAGAAGTGTTGAAATGCCGGAATTCAAGCTGAGGAGCCAGCAGATTATCAGATAGTATCTGGTTTACGCCACCACTTTCTGTGCAGACGAATATACGCTGTTTACTGTCTTCCGTGATGAACATCGTAGCATTATTACTCAGACTGTTTCCTCTATGGATATCCTTCGTATGGCGCTTAAAGACTATCTGCCGTGGATCTTTTGGCGAGATATCGGCCACGAGTAGTCCTGTTGTAGTGGCTGCCAACAGGATATTCTGACGAGTGATATGAAGCTGTCGTGAACGCGTCTGCCCATCAGTTGTCGGACGATCTATTTTGTTCACATGTATGAATTCAGGATGCGCTGCCTGCGGATTGACCACGCAGTCAATTCCTGTTCTGAAGTTTGCTATCCACAAACGTCCCTGATTATCCTCTGTGGCATAATACAACTCGTTATTGCTCAACGAATGCGAGTTACCATCTTGGTGTACGAAGTGTTCCACATTAAATACCCCATCGGCAGTTTCACGCAATCTGAACAAACCATAAGGTTTGCTGCATAGCCAGATAGTACCTTTTGAATCCTGAAAGATATGATATACGGGCGATCCAAACGAGGTATATCCCGCATGCAGTCGGCCATCCGCACCTAAATAACCCAGTTCACGATTCTTTCGGTCAAAGAGTCTAATGGTAGCATCATCACGAGTTGTAATCCAATAACGCTGTTTCTTATCCAAAAAAGAATAACGCACCTGCACAGGCTTAACCTGTTCTAATTTCTGATAGGGTTGTTTGTGGAAACTCAGTTTGAACGCACCATAGCTACTGGTAAACCAAGCATTACCTTCTTTGTCGGCCAAGCAGAACCGGATACGATCAGCGCCATGCCAATCAGCAGGGTAGTCCTTATATTGCCCAGTTGCCTGATCCTTATACTTTAGTCCGCCCTGCTGACCGATTGTCCATTCGGTACCATATACATCTTTATAATAATTAGGCAATCCTTTCGACTCAAAAGCCATCTCACGCTGATGCGCTGTAGCAAATTTCTTTTTCAGTTGACGTTCCTCTGTTTCACTTATTTCAAAATACTTGCACGTCTTTGTTGAAAAGCCCAGGATACGGCCTTCTACATAACACCGCAGACTACCATCGTCCATCAGCATCATATCCATAATGCGGTCTGAAGGCACGTCAACACCATCGCCAGCTTGAGACTTAAAACATTCAAACTCATAACCATCAAAACGGTTCAAGCCATTCCATGTGGAAATCCAGATCATCCCCTGTTTATCCTGAAGGATCTGTGTAACCCACCACTGCGCCAAGCCGCTGAACTCATCGTAATGAGTCACCGTACACTGAGGCTGGGCAAGCATGGAGCCACACCAGTTCATCAACACCAACAAGAGCATTGCAAGATAATTCCGCATCGGTTCCGTTTATTAGTCTTTTCGGGTGGCAAAGATACTACTTTTTTTGTTAAAACAACAAAGAAAAGGGGAAAATTGTGCATTCCACGTCTTCCTTGTTTGTAGAATAGCCAACATAGAGCCGATTTTGATAGACCAAGGCCTTGGGGTAGCTATAGCCAGGAGTCTTGTACCGGCCATCATAGCGCCGTGGTGGCAAGTCGTCTGCTGCACCACTACGTAGTAAAACTGCTTTATCAAAGTTCTTGCCATCGCTACTCAAATGCAGTACGAGGGGCCAGCGACGTTTGGCAGGAACCGGACAGCTGACGATAAACGACGTGCCATCAGGCAGATTGCCTGCACACTGTTTGGTGCGTGCATCCGGGAAAGAGGTTAACATTGGTTGAGTCCAGGTCAATCCCCTATCCTTGCTTTTAGACGCCAACTTGCGGAAGCTACTACTCTGGTCGCGGAACAGCATCACGATAGTGCCGTCGGGGCGCACATACTGACTGGGCTCTATCTCGCGCGATGTCTTGCCCAAATCCTTGTATTCAAACTCTCCTTTGTGCCAGCCACTGACGCCTCGCGGATCATCAGTATATACAGGACAGAGATGCAATCCTGGCATAAAATGAGTAGCACCTATGATACGCCCGTCGGGCAGACGGTAGGGGTCTTGTTCCAACACGCCATTCATCTCGCTGCCATCGGCCATTCTTACTGGTTGCATTTTGCTCCACGAGAGTCCGTCGGCACTTGTCATGTAGCAGGTCTTGCCGCCTCGTGGCGATAGTCCTTTCTGCCAAATATCAATAAAAGCAAGTAGTGTATCGCCGTTTACCAGCCAACCACCCGAAGTACAATAGCAATCCTGATTAGGTGCAGCTAACACCATGGGCTTGCTCCATGAGTTGCCTTCATCGGTGCTGATGCTATAAAGCACACGGGTATCGTCGCTGTCCTCATCTTTTGGAGAACTTTGCCACATACAGTACAATGCTCCTTTAAACGCAGCCAGCACAACACCATTGGCATAATGGTCGGACGCTTCGGAGGCTTTAAATACCGTCACCGTCTTCACACCTACTGTAGGTTTCAGCCCCACAGTTTCGGATTTTGTAGTATCAATCACACCGACTGGGATATAGGGAGTCTGTTGCTGAGCAGAAGTCGTGAACTGCACACCATAAAAAGCCAACAATATCAGTAGTAACGTTTTCATCCTTAAGTAGTTTTTACGGATGCAAAGTTACACTATTCTGCCGTATCTACCAAATAATCTGCCAGTTTTTTGACCATCCGCACCTGATTCAGTCTCTGATATGCAATTTAAACAACAAAGCATTCTGCAACACCACCGGTCGGTTATGAGCAAAAAAGACCGTTCCCTCTGTCGTGGCTTTGATATCGTTAAGGATCTGTCCGTTATATGGATGTATAATATGAGCTAATGACTGACCAGGATGCACACGATCGCCAACATCTACCAAGCGGATAAAGATGCCCGCACGACGTGCTTTTACATGATGGAACACAGCCTCATCGACAACAACCGACTCATAGGCGGCCCCCGCCGAGCCCGTGGTGATGATGTCTGTTCGGCTCATCATACGCAGAATGGCATCAACCGTTTCGCCCCCAGCCGTCTGATCGATGCGACTGGTTTTCCCAGCATAAATCGAAAACGCTTTCGTGCCCCACAGCTGCCAGTTGTAATTCAGCAGTGTAGTATCGAAAGGACGAGGTTTATAAACCGTTACATAGCGCATACCAAACAGACGGGCTGTATCCACATCCTCATAGCCAGTCTTCAACATCCTGACATGGGGAATAAAGTTACCTGGCACATAATAGCTGGCCAACTGGATTCCATACTGAAAACCTGTCAAGGTCTCAAAAACAGCAGCTGCTATACGTTGTGTTGTCTCACCTGCGCTATAGCCAGGAAACATACGGTTGATATCTGTATTATCCATGGCCCAGAAACGGCTACTCACATTCATTGAGAACGGATTACAGGAAGGTATCACCAGGATGCTCTTACCCTCAGAAATCCCATTATGCTGTTCAATCAAGGCCAATCGATTCACCAACTGCGCACAGATGTACTGTTGCTGCACCTCGTCGCCCCTCATCGCTCCAACAATAGCCAGTGTTTTAGCGCCTTCACCAAAGCGGTAGCCTGTAATGCGGAAGCTGTCGCGGCTGGGCGACGTCATATCAAAAATAGTCTCTTCTCTCATTGTTTTGCTTCAGAATTAAAGATTCGTGCCATGAGCGATCCTTCATACACAATAGGATAGGCACGTATTGTGAACAGATAGCCATCAACAGGCGATTTGACTGTACTCAGCACCTTTCCGCGCAGTGGATCAACGATTTGCCCAAGAACCTGTCCTTTCGAAATATGAACACCACACTTCATCTCTGTCAAAAACACCCCAGACGTCTCCGCATTAAGGAATGTCACACTGTCACCTTGACAAATGATGGTCCTTGGCATGCTGGCTGCCACCTCGCCTTTCCACATCCCCATCCGTTGCATCAAGTGCAGGATGCCAGACACCAACCGCTGACACATCTTATGATTGATACGCTGACCGACACCCATCTCTACCACCAGGCACGGTGTACCCGTACTGTTTAGTGAGTGGGCTAACGTAGCCTCAAGGACGGTGGCAGCATCGTGCACCCAAACAAAGTCCATTCCAAGATGTTCGGCAAAGGGCACCAACCACTCAGCGTCCTGTACGTTGATACGCACCTGTGGCGTCTCCCGCAGATAGAGATTGCTGGAATGGATATCAATCACCATATCAGCCCCTTTGATATCCTCGATGATAGCATGTGCCGTTTGTTCGGCCATCGTCCCCTGAGGGTCGCCAGGAAAAATACGGTTCATATCCAGATCGAAGTTAGGTATGCCACGCTGGATGGTATCGATACCAAGCGGGTTCAGTGCTGGATATATTTCCAACGTACCATTCAGTAATTCCGGATGCTCTCCCACCATGCGCGACAGTTCGTAGCACACCATCTGGCCTTCGAGCTCATCGCCGTGAGTTCCTGTTACCACACAGAATCGCAGGCCCTCCCTGCCATGCTGAATCACATTCTTGCGAATGCGGAACTGCTCATCTACAGGCAGTTCTGTTGATACAATCGTCTTTATCATAATTCTTGTAGTGTTACACTGATTTGTGTTTGTTGTACTGCATGTCCGCAGAAGATTCCACGACTGACGGGGCAGTCGGCTGAGTCGCGTCCATGCGCAATCTTGACATAGCCCTGCAGCAACTGGGCACGGTCGTGAGTGGGATCATAGCCTTGCCAACTATAGCCATCGAACACCTCTACCCACGCATGCGTCTGTCCAGTACCTTCCAGGAAACCATTCACATAACGGGCTGGCAGCCCATTAGCCCGACAAAAAGCTATCATCAGGTGGGCATAGTCCTGACATACGCCACACTGTTTGCTGAACACATCGCAAGCAGGCGTTTCGACCGTAGTGGTCTCTGGTACATAGGACAGCATTTCGTAAACCCTGTGACACAGTAGTTGGGCCTTCTCAACCGTTGACATTCCTGTCTCAACCATAGCAGCTTCTTTCATCGCGTCGTTGACGCTTGTCAGTTGCGAGGATTGATTATACAGCATCATGTTTTCACCACGCTGTTTCAGGAAATAGGTGTCCACAGCTACAATCCCTGTGCTGACGTAGGCAAACACCGAGTGTGGCTCGTTGGCTCCTCCGAAGAGGATACGGTTACCAAAAGCATCGGTACCGGCAGTCAGCCAGTAGTCGGGCGATGCTACTACGTGTTCCTGCTCGATAGTTTGAAAGGCGTTGGCTGCAGGCTGACAACGCAGCATCACCGAATGTCCCGACACCGGCTCACTGAAGGTTACAATGGTCTGATAATTATAAAGATAGCGTCTCATCCTAACAGCCTAAACCCTTGTCAACTGATTGACGAATGCCAACAGTTTGTTCTTGTACTCTACATCGCTGAGATGAAATTTCTGACTGATAATCAGCTGATCCAGTTGACTCTCCATATTTTCATCGAGCAGACCAGGCAGTAAGCGTGAATAGTGCTTCACCGAATCATAGGCCTGTGCAATACGCGAATAATCATATTCGAAACGAAGGAGCATATCGAGGTTCTCAATATTGCGCCCCATCATCATGATATAAAGGGCTTTATGATTATGCAGACGCTGTTCGGCTGTTCCCCAGAAGGCCAACGACCAGTCGATAACAGGCTGCAACTGCATCACATTTGTGTTCTTCTCTTCACGACATTTCTTTATCAGGGCTACGCTCATTTCCAGATAACTTAATGTCTCCGACATGATTTCCTCACGCAGCAAGATGGCGTTATCCATTGCCTTTGTCTGTGCTGCCATGATAGAACCCGGATTCGCATCGTCATACATCATACCCTGTGTGAACTCATCGTTCGTACCATATACCCCCAAGACATCGAGTTTTGTCCAGATAGGCAGATAGTCATCAATCTCGCCATCAATCATCATGTCATAGCACTTTCGAAGCAGATGAAGGGTTATATACACGCGTTCCTCATAACGTCCTAACCAAAACAGGCAGTTAGCCTTGTTGGCCGATATAATTGTGTTCTTTTCCATTCCGTTGTCTATTAATGTGTTATTGTTCCATTATCCACGTATCCTTAAAGCCACCTCCCTGTGAGGAGTTAACCACAAAGGAGTCAGGATTTCGGGAGAAGCGGGTCAGACCGCTACACCACACCTTAGTCTCTTTACCACTGACTACAAAAGCACGCAGGTCAGCTTTACGCTCAACAAGCCCTTGTTCATCGAGCACCTCCAGGTCTTTGAAGTCGATTACCTCCTGAGCTATCCAGCGTCGCGGCTGATCAACGATTAGGCCCCGCAGTTCGTTGAGTTGCTTTTCCGTCAGATCCTTACCGAACACCACACCATAACCGCCAGCCTCTGACACATCCTTAATCACCAGGCGCTGTATGTTTTCCAGCACAAAGTCGTGGTCCGCCTTATAATAAGGCAAGTAGGTGGGTGCATTCTGCAGGATGGGCTTCTCACCCAAATAATATTCTATCATCTTCGGTACGAAATAGTAGATACCTTTATCATCAGCCACACCATTTCCTATTGCATTTACCAATGCCACATTGCCGGCTTTGTAAGCTTGCATCACATTGGGAACGCCCAGCAACGATGAGGCTTCGAATACCATCGGATCCATATATTCATCACTGACACGACGATAGATACACCCCACACGGGTACGTTCTTTGTAGATACCTGTGTAATACACCTTGTTGTCTTCTACAAACAGGTCGCCTGGGTAAGCCAATGTTGCGCCCGTCTTCTCTGCCAGATAGGAGTGCTCGAAGTAAGCAGAGTTGTAGCGACCGGGAGTCAGTATCACAGAAATGCCTCGTCCGTTGTTCATCTCGTCCATCATCACGCGTAGCAACTCCACATAGTTGCGGTTATCAGCAATGCTGTTCGAAGCAAAGGTTGCAGGTGACACCCGCCGTGTAATCTGTCGTGCAATCATGGGATAGCTGGCGCCACTTGGTATGCGCAGGTTATCCTCTAACACATACCATTGGCCGTCTTTTCCTTCAACCAAGTCGATACCCGCGATATGGGCATACACGCCACCTGTCGGGTTAATACGCTCGCACTCTGGCAGATAGCCTTTCGACGAATAGACGAACTCCTCGGGCACGATACCATCATTTATAATTTTCTTTTCGTGATAAACATCCCATAGAAAGAGGTTCAGTGCCTGTACCCGCTGTTTAAGTCCCTGTTCCAGATAACTCCAGTCATCCTTTCCGATGATTCGGGGAATGGGATCGAAAGGAAACAATTGCTCGTTAAAAATACCATTCTTATACACACCGAAGCGTACGCCATAACGCTCCATCCATCTGTTAACAGTGTCGCGACTGTCTGTCAATTCCGTTATCCTGATACTCATAGGCAACACCTTATTAAATTATGTACTCATGTTATATTTCTCTCTGATATGCTCTTCATACTCTGCTAATTCGCGCTCACCGATATGAGCCAGTCCGTAGTGTTCATCATGTTGCGAGAAGTCGAGACCCACCTTCTCACTGTAGGCCGAGACACGCATCGGGATGAGATGATCGATAAGTTTGTAACCCAGCCAACTCATAGTGAATGTATAGGTGAACACAATGACAATGGCCAGCAGATGATAAAGAAAGACAACAACGCCATCCCATGTGCCGGCTATCAATCCTTCCTGAATAAAGATACCTGTCAACACGGTACCGAAGATACCACCAGTACCATGGGTTGGAAATACGTCAAGGGCATCGTCGATGCTGCTACGCGAGCGCCAGTAAACGGCGATGTTACAGATCAGCGTGATGACGAAAGCGATAAATATGCTCTGACCAACAGTGACATAGCCCGCCGACGGTGTAATGGCCACCAGACCAACCACACAACCTACAGCTGCACCCATGGCCGATGGTTTACGACCGCGTAGGCAGTCGAAGAATATCCAGGTCATCATGGCAGTGGCCGATGCCGTATTGGTATTCAGGAAAGCCTTGATGGCAACACCATCTGCATGGAGCGACGAACCGGCATTGAAACCAAACCATCCCAACCATAGCATGGCTGCACCAAGAAGCACAAATGGGATATTGGCCGGCTCGCTCTTACGTGTCTCTGCCTTACGGCGCCCTAAGAAGATGGCACCAGCCAGAGCTGCCACACCCGATGAAGCATGCACCACAATACCGCCAGCGAAATCGATAACACCCCACTTCATGAACAAGCCTTCAGGATGCCATGTCATGTGCGCCAACGGGCAATAGATGACGAAGAAAAAGAACATCATGAAGAACATGTAAGCCGAAAAACGTACACGCTCAGCAAACGATCCTGTTATCAACGAGGGGGTAATGATGGCGAACTTCATCTGGAACAGTGCAAACAAGGCCAACGGTATCGAAGCGCCACCTAAGATATGTCCTGCAGGCGTAGTATAGACCGCACCACCCACTCCATGGAACATCAGGAATGTCAAAGGATTACCAATCACGCCACCGATGTCGTCGCCAAAGCATAAAGAGAAGCCAATCACTACCCATAGAACAGATATCAATCCCATAGCAATGAACGACTGCAACATGGTAGAGATCACGTTCTTGGCTCCAACCATTCCGCCATAGAAGAACGACAAGCCAGGCGTCATCATTAAAACAAAAATCGTGGCCGTAATGAGCCACGCCACATCGGCCGCTGAAATAACGGACCAATCACACTCGAAAGTAGGTTCACCTACAAACACACCTGCAACAGCTATCAATGTTATCGCTGCCATCAGGAATTTCCAACGTCTTTTTACCTTCATAACTATCTTACCTTTAATACTTGGGGGCAAAGGTACGAACAAAATGGAAGATAATACGCTTATTTCTTTCACTTTGATTCTGAAATCTACCACAAACTATCATTTTGCAATAATATAGACCATAAATGTGTTAGTTTGAAACAAATTATTGGTAAAATACCATCATTTTGTTACAGATCGTTAGTTGAATAATCACAAAGGACTCCCTTGACATCAAACTACCACCCGAATAAAAATAAATCGCTATTTATTTTGTATTTCGCCCGATTTGCATTATCTTTGCACGCAGAATAATTAGGACCGATGGAGGATAAAGCGCCAATGACAATGAAGGATATCGCACGGGAGTTCGGCATTTCCGTGGCAACAGTATCGCGAGCATTAAAGGATTCGCCCCGCATCAGCGAAGAGCGTCGCAAGGCCATCCAACAGTATGCTCGCGAGCACAACTTCTACCCCAACGCCATCGGCGAGGCACTCCGTCACAGTCGTGTGATGCCACAACGACTAATTGGTGTCATTGTACCTGAGTTCACACATTATTATTTCTCATCCATCCTGACAGGTATCGAAGAGGCCGCTATCAGTCGTGGCTACCAGATTATGGTGGCACTGAGCGGAGAACAGTATGAGCGTGAAGCCAAGATCTGCGAGAGCTTCCACCGCTACAAGGTGTGCGGTGTGATTGTGTCGCAGGCCAAGGACACGAAGAACTACGACCACTATCAGAAGCTGATTGACGCTGGCATCCCCATGGTGTTCTATGACAGAATCTGTACGGGTGTAAACGCCAGTCGCGTGGTGGTCGACGACTATATGGGGGCATATAATGCGGTAACTCATCTGATAGAGTCTGGATGCAAGCGCATCGCCTTTTACGGCGGCCCCATGCAGTTGGAGATATCAAAAAACCGATTCAACGGCTACAAGGATGCCCTTTTAAAACACGGCATGCAGATAGATGAGAGTATCGTTGGCTTATGCGACAACCGTGCTGCTGCTGAGGAGCTGACACCCAAACTCATGGCTATGGAGAATCCGCCAGACGGTTACTTCGCCGTTAACGACGACACGGCTATCGGTGTGCTATACACAGTAAAACATGCTGGACGCAGGGTGCCTGAAGACGTACAGATATGCGGTTTCACCAACGGACAGCGTGCAGTTGCCTGCGACCCGATGCTGACCACCGTTGAACAGCGGGGACATCGTGTGGGCGAAGAAGCGGCCAACATCCTCATGGATAAGGTGGAAGGATTGTCGCCACTTGACAAGATAGAAAAACGAGTGATCAGAACCAGACTGGTTGTCCGCGGCACAACAAAATAGTGAATAATAAAAAAAGAACAATAATATGAGACAAAAACCGGATTTATCGTTTTGGAAGTTATGGAATCTGAGTTTCGGATTCTTTGGCGTACAGATTGCATACGCCCTGCAGAGTGCTAACATCTCGCGTATTTTCCGCACATTAGGTGCTGACCCGCACTCGCTGAGTTTTTTCTGGATACTCCCCCCATTGATGGGTATTCTGGTACAGCCGATTGTTGGCACACTGAGCGATAGAACCTGGACGCGATTCGGGCGCCGTATACCTTATTTATTTATAGGAGCCCTGACAGCAGTGGCCGTCATGTGTCTTCTGCCTAATGCCGGCTCATTAGGATTGAGCATCTCGATGGTCATGATTTTCGGTCTGCTAATGCTGATGCTTCTTGACACCAGTATCAACATGGCCATGCAACCCTTCAAGATGATGGTAGGCGACATGGTGAACGAGAAACAGAAAGGCAAGGCCTACTCTATCCAATCGTTCCTATGTAATGCAGGTAGCGTGGTAGGTTTCCTATTCCCATTCTTCTTTGCCTGGATTGGCCTGAAGAACGTAGCTCCCGAAGGCGTTGTGCCCGACACGGTAATCTGGTCATTCTATATTGGTGCTGCTATCCTCATTCTCTGTGTCATATACACCACACTCAAAGTCAAGGAATGGACACCCGAGGAGTATGCCGAGTACAATCCCGTATCAGAAGAGAAGAAAGACTCGGCCAACTGGTTCGTTCTCCTCAAGAACGCCCCATCGGCCTTTTGGCGCATCGGACTGGTACAGTTCTTCAGTTGGGCTGCCTTCCTTTATATGTGGACCTACGTGGTTGATGCCGTATCGCTGACCGTCTGGGATACCGCCGACTCTACCAGCGAGGCATATCAGGTAGCCGGCAACTGGACAGGCGTGCTCTATGCTATACAGGCCATGGGCTCTGTTGTATGGGCGGCCCTCATCCCCCGATTCAAGAATATCAAGGTGGCCTATGCTGTCAGCATGGCCCTCGGAGGCTTGGGCTTTTCACTCATTCCCTTCTGTCCTGGTCAGTATCTGCAGATTCTCCCATTCCTGCTGATTGGTTGCGCCTGGGCAGCACAGTTGGCCTGTCCATTCACTCTGGTCACCAATGCCCTGCAGGGCTATGGCCACATGGGCGCATATCTGGGACTCTTCAACGGAACCATCTGCGTACCCCAGATTGTAGCCGCCCTTCTGGGAGGTTCAATCCTGACGCTCGTAGGCAGTAATCAGGCCTATATGATGATTGTTTCAGGTATCCTACTGGTTGCTGGCGCCTGCGCTGTTTTCGGCATCAAGACCAAAAAGTGACACACAGCCTATCCGAGCAAGAACTCCGAAAAAGCTTTTTGCAGTGATGATCAGGAAGAAGGACGGATTCAAAGGTGAACAGATGGTGGTACTGGCACCTGCTCAGAAGGAAATGGCAGAAAAGGACGAACTATGCCAAAGTCTGTTTATTACTGATATTGGCTATTATCCTAAAGCCGAGCACCATCATCGCATCCGACAACAGGGTATCGAACAATATGTTCTCATCTATTGCGTAGAGGGCGATGGCTGGTACATCGTTGAAGGCCAACAACACGAGGTAAGAAAGAACCAATTCTTTATACTTCCCAAAGGCAAGCCCCATGAATACGGCACCAACCAACGATGGACCATCTACTGGGTGCATTTTGGGGGTATCACTGCACATGTCTATGCACAAGGAGCGGCCACCCCGCAAAGCATTAATGTGGCTATCAACTCACGTATTGGTGAGCGATTGAACATTTTCGAGGAGATACTCACCACCTTACAACAGGGCAAGGAACTGGAAGATATGCGTTATGCCAGTAGTCTGCTACATCACTTTTTAGCATCGATGAGATATTTAGGGAAGTTCCGTAGAGCGAAGACTGAGACTGAAGCAGACATTGTAGACCAAGCCATACACTACATGCGGGAGAACATAGAGAACCACATCATGATGGAAGATGTGCTACAATACATTGGCTATTCACAGAGCCACTTCACAAGTACATTCAAAAAGAAAACAGGACATAGCCCTATCGCCTATTTCAACCAGCTGAAGATAGAACATGCCTGTAAGTTGTTGCGCACCACTGATATGAAAATCAATATGATTTGCTATAAAGTTGGTATCGAAGATGCCCTTTATTTCTCGAGACTCTTCACTAAAATTGTTGGTATGCCACCATCAGTCTATAGGGAATCCAAGCAATAGTAGAATAGTCCATATAAAATCATCAGATAATCTATACTTCTAATACAAAAATCGTCGTAACTTTGCACCCAAGAAACAAAAACGTTTAAGATATGCAAGGTTACAACAAAGGATTTCTCTACTTCATCTGCGCAGTTTCGGCCATGGGCGGCCTGCTCTTTGGTTATGACTGGGTAGTGATTGGTGGCGCAAAACCATTCTATGAGCTATACTTCAGTATCAGCGATTCGCCTCTGATGCAGGGCATAGCTATGACAACAGCCCTCATAGGCTGCCTGCTTGGCGCAATGGTAGCAGGTGCAGCTGCCGACAAATATGGTCGTAAGCCACTACTGATGTTATCAGCTGTTCTATTTACCGTGTCTGCTATCGCTACAGGGTTATTCAACAACTTCACCTTATTTAATATAGCACGCTTTGTGGGAGGCATCGGCATCGGTGTTGCCTCTGCTTTAGCACCCATGTATATTGCAGAAGTCAGTCCGGCAGAGATCAGAGGCAGGATGGTCAGTCTGAACCAGATGACCATCGTACTCGGTATCCTCTGTGCCCAGATTGTTAACATGTTATTAGCCAAGGACACAACAATAGCCGACAATCAGGAATGGAATATCGGCTGGGGGTGGCGCTGGATGTTCTGGGCAGAGACCATTCCTGCAGCATTGTTCCTCATCATGAGTTTCTTTATCCCAGAGAGTCCCGTATATAAACAGCTCAAAGCTCCGCTCGAGCTATGCTCGCTTGCTACCGAAGGGACGCAAGAAAGTTCAAAGTTTAATGACTTTAAACAGGAAGCTGGACTGGGCGAGCTGTTACAGCATAAATACGGTAAGGTGCTGTTGCTTGGATTGGTAGTAGCTGTATTCCAGCAGTGGTGCGGCACTAACGTGATTTTCAACTATGCGCAGGAGATTTTCGTTGGTGCAGGTTTCGATGTGGACGGTATGTTTATCAATATCGTCATCACTGGTATCGCCAATGTGGTGTTTACGTTTGTGGCACTCTACACCATCGAGAAGTGGGGCCGTCGCACACTTATACTCATTGGCGCTGGCGGACTCGGTCTGATATATCTGACATTAGGCGCTTGCTATTTCATGGGCATGACTGGCATGTTGATGGTGGCGCTCGTAGTAGCAGCCATCTCCGTGTATGCAATGACATTAGGACCTGTTACATGGACTCTGTTGGCAGAGATATTCCCAAACCGCATCCGTGGTATTGCGATGGCGACTTGTACTTTTGCCCTATGGGTAGGCTGTTGTACACTGACATTCTCGTTTCCGCCTATGAATGCCGCCTTAGGCAGCAGCGGTACGTTCTGGATTTACAGCGGTATCTGTATCTGTGCCTTTATTTTCCTTTTCCGTAACTGTCCAGAGACTAAAGGCAAGAGCCTTGAAGCGTTAGAAAAAGAATTGGTCAAATAACCAAATTGGAAAAAATGAAAAATGAATTGTAAATTGTAAATCGTAAAATTGTAAATATAAAGATGGTAAAAGCTTGGAGAGAGATGGTGACTATCCCAACCTATGAGGTGGGAAAGCCCGAGAAGAACCCTATGTTCTTAGAGAAGAGAGTGTATCAAGGCTCAAGTGGTGTGGTATATCCCTACCCCGTCATTGAGACAATGAGCGACGAAAAGACAGACAAGGAGTACAAAGCCATCTATATAGAAAATGAATATATCAAGGTGATGATACTGCCAGAGCTGGGCGGACGTGTACAGATGGCATACGACAAGATAAAGCAGCGTCACTTTGTGTATTACAACCATGTTATCAAGCCCGCGTTGGTAGGTCTGGCTGGTCCTTGGATTAGTGGTGGCATCGAGTTTAACTGGCCACAGCACCATCGTCCATCCACCTACATGCCTGTTGATAGCACCATTGTTGAGAACGAGGATGGCTCTATCACCGTATGGGTAAACGAGATGGAGCGTATGTTCCACCAAAAGGGTATGGCAGGCTTTACCTTGCGTCCAGGCTGTGCTTATCTCGAAATTCAGGGTCGTGTAAGCAATCGCACTAATCTGCCCCAGACCTTCCTGTGGTGGGCCAACCCTGCCGTCGAAGTTAACGATGCCTATCAGAGCGTGTTTCCACCCGATATCAATGCCGTATTCGATCATGGAAAGCGTGCCGTTTCGTCGTTCCCCATCGCCACAGGCACCTATTATAAGATGGACTATTCGGCAGGTGTTGATATCTCTAACTATAAAAATATCTTTGTGCCCACCAGCTATATGGGCGTAAACTCACGCTTCGATTTCGAGGGTGGTTACGAGAACGATACCAAGGGCGGTATGCTGCATGTGGCCAGTCACCACTATTCGCCAGGCAAAAAACAGTGGACTTGGGGTAATGGCGACTTTGGTCGTGCCTGGGACCGCAACCTGACGGATGAGGCTACACCCGAGGAGATGCAGCAGTGGCAGGTTGATCGTGAGGGTTTCCGCCCCTATATCGAGCTGATGGCAGGTGTATATACCGAGAACCAGCCCGACTTTACCTGGCTGATGCCCTACGAGGAGAAGCAGTTTGTGCAGTACTTTATGCCTTATCGCGAGGTAGGTATCGTAAAACAGGCCTCGAAGGATTTCGTGATGAATATCGAGCAGCCCGATGCTACCCATACCACCTTTAAGATCCTGGCTACATCTAAGCAAACGGTACGTATCGTACTCGATGATCTTGATAGCAACGTATATTATGATAAGGTAGTAACCCTCTCGCCAGAGGAGGTGCTTGTTGAAACGGTTGAAACCAACACCCCGTTGCACGATATGTTCCTTACTATCGATCGCCCTGAGAATCCCCGCATGTACCCGCTGTTAGAGTGGCATGCCGAGTCGGATGAAATCCGTCCTATCCCTGATGCCGCCGAGGCTGCGCTCTCGCCACAGGATACCAAGACCATCGATCAGTTGTACTTGACTGGTCTGCACCTGGAACAGTATCGCCATGCCACTTGGAGTGCACTTGATTACTACGAGGAGGCCTTGCGCCGCGATCCATTGGATTACCGCTGCAACATGCAGATAGGCTTGTGGTACCTGCGCCGCGCCCGTTTCGATAAGGCTAAGACTTATCTCGAAACAGCCGTAAAGGTTCAAAAGAAACGCAATCCAAATCCTTACGATGGCGAGGCACTATTCTACCTGGGTGTGGTTAATAAACTGAAAGGGCTGCACGGTGTGGCCTACAATTACTTCTGGAAATCTACCTGGAACAAGGCTTGGGCCGATGCAGGCTATTTCGAGGCCGCCTGCATCAGCATAGCTGCTGAGAGGTGGGAGGATGCACTCGACGAACTCAATCGCGCCCTGATTAACAACAGTCATAACCACAAGGCACGCGCCATG
Organism: Prevotella sp. P6B4; assembly: GCF_000619985.1. Taxonomy (NCBI): domain Bacteria; kingdom Pseudomonadati; phylum Bacteroidota; class Bacteroidia; order Bacteroidales; family Prevotellaceae; genus Prevotella; species Prevotella sp. P6B4. Next base: position 136,014 of record NZ_JHVE01000005.1, on the reverse strand, counting down.
AAGGCTACCGTGCTACGTAAACTGGGCAGAAAAGACGAGGCTTTGGCTTGGATTAAGGAGTCGTACACTATCGATCCATTCAACTATGTCTGCATGGTCGAGGAGCATCTGCTTTCAGGTGATAACGCACCATTAGACCGCATGGTCGACCTGATGCACGGCAACATCTATAACTACCACGAAACAGTCCTTGACTATGTTCAGGCCGGGCTCAACAACGAGGCTACGCTGGTGCTGCAAACCGCCATCAAGCATGGGATAGAGGAGTCGCCACTTACCTATTATTATCTGGCGTATATTACTGGTATCGAAGATGCGAAGGACTTTATCATTAAGGCTATGAAGGTGGCTCCAGATTATTGTTTCCCCAACCGTCTGGAGGATGCCCGCATGTTCGAGTCAATGAAAAATCTGCCCGACGCAAATGATGCCAAGGCACCTTACTATCTGGGATGTCTGTATTACGATAAGCGTCAGTATGATTTAGCCATCGAGAACTGGGAACTCTCTGCCCGTATCGATCCAAACTTCCCAACCGTATGGCGCAATCTGGCTCTCGCACGCTTTAACAAGCAGGGGCGTCAGGATGAGGCTTTGGAGTATATGGAAAAAGCCTTTCATCTCGATAAGAACGATGAGCGCCTATTCATGGAGCTTGATCAGCTTTACAAGCGCCTACACCGTCCACTTGCCGAGCGCCTGGCCTTCTACGAAGCACATGCCGAGCTCATTGAGCGCCGCGACGACCTCGTGCTCGAACATGCCACCCTGCTTAACATGTTAGGTAGATACGAGGAGGCTAAGCAACTCATCGATAATCGCATCTTCCATCCATGGGAGGGTGGCGAAGGCAAAGTGAGCGGTCAGTATCAGATGTGCCGTTTAGAGATTGCCAAGCAGCTGTTGCAGAAGGATCCACACGATGCCCGCGCCAAGCAGCTTTTAGAGGAATGCCTCGTGTTCCCACACCACTTAGGCGAAGGCAAGCTCTATGGCTCGCAGGATAACGACTTCCTTTATTTCCTGGGCCGATACGAGGAAGGCACCGTTGGCCCAACCGAGCCCGCAGCCGCAATGTATTACAACGATGCCAAGCCCGATAAAATCTTCTATGCTGCCCTGTGCTACCGCAAACTGGGACAGGAAGACAAGGCCCGCTCGCTGTTCAACAAGCTCATCAACTACGGCAAGCAGCACATTTTTGACCATGTGGTGATGGACTACTTTGCCGTTTCGCTGCCCGACCTGCTGGTATGGGAAGGCGACCTCGATGAGATGAACCTCATCCACTGCAAGTACATGCTCGCCCTGGGCTATTACGGCATGGGCGATATACAGAAAGCAGAGAAGTACTTAGCTGAGGTCGAGGCCCTCGACAACAATCACCTCGGCGCCCGTCAATTCCGAACAACGATATCTCAGATTTTATGATGAAAAAAGGTATAGCATGTTTTCTGTCGTGCTTGTGTGTGTTGACTGCATCTGCACAGCAAATAGTAGATATAAGTGGTAAGTGGCAGGTTAGGCTTGGCGTCAGCAAGGTGCAACCTATCGCCCTGCCTGGCACACTTGATGGGGCTGGCATAGGCACACCTAACACGCTGAAGCCTGCGCTACAAAAGCCGCAGCTGTCGCGACTGACACGTAACCACTCGTACATTGGCACGGCTACCTATCAGCGCGAAATAACCGTGCCCCAAGAGATGGCAGGCAAACCCTTGCAGCTGCTGCTGGAGCGCGTGATGTGGCGCAGTAGTCTGATGATAGATGACGTGGACTTAGGGCAGATGCAGGAGAGTCTGACCACGCCACACCTATTTTATATGAAGAATGGGTTGAGCGCAGGCAAGCACACGCTATCATTGACGATCGACAATAGCAAACTACACGATATAACCGTAGATAATCTGGCTCATGCCTATACCAACGACACGCAAATCATGTGGAATGGCGTGCTGGGACGCATGGAACTTTCTGTAGTCCCCACCATAAGCGATGTGCAGGTGTATCCAGATGTCGACAAACAAGAGGTACGCATCAAATTGGCCCTGCAGGATGCAAAGAAAGAACCGCAGTTTATGCTGGACGGACAGGCGGTGAAACCCGTAAAGATGGCTGCTGGCGAGTATGTACTGCCGATGGCCGGTGCACAGCTGTGGAGCGAGTTTAATCCGCACCTATACGCCTTGAGCGTGATGGCGGGTGGACAAGCCCAAACCGTTACCTTTGGTATGCGTAATTTTAAGGCAGAAGGCAATCAACTGCTCATCAATGGGCATCCCACATTCTTGAGAGGAACACTTGAATGTTGTATCTTCCCACTGACAGGCACGCCACCCACTGACGAGCGTGGTTGGATGAAAGTGTTTACCACCGCCCGCGAATATGGCTTGAACCACCTGCGTTTCCACTCGTGGTGCCCACCAGAGGCTGCATTCCGTGTGGCAGATAAAATGGGCTTCTACTGTCAGGTGGAACTGCCCAACTGGTCGCTCACAGTTAATCAGGATTCGGCTACGGCCAAATTCCTGTACCAGGAGTTTGACAACATCGTGCACAACTACGGCAACCATCCATCACTGTGCATCATCAGTTGTGGTAACGAGTTGCAACCCGACTTTGATTTCCTGAACAAGCTGACACATTACATGAAACAGCAGGACCCACGCCATCTCTATGTCACCTCTACCTTCACATTCGAGAAAGGGCACGGCGTGAAGCAGGAGCCCGAGGATGAGATTTTTATCACCCAGTGGACGGATAACGGTTGGGTACGCGGTCAGGGCGTGTTTGATGAACGTGTGCCTGACTTTAAGAGCGACTATCGCGAGGCTGCCAAGAACATTACCGTGCCATTGGTAAGTCACGAAATAGGACAGTACAGCGTGTATCCAAACATCAAGGAGATTGATAAGTATATGGGGGTGCTTAATCCGCTGAATTTTAAGGCCATACGTAACGATCTGCAGCAAAAGGGCTTGTTACACCGTGCCGACGACTATCTGCAAGCATCGGGCAAGTTGGCTGCCATCCTTTATAAGGAGGAGATAGAGCGCGCCCTGAAAACGCCGCAGCAGAGTGGTTTCCAACTGTTAGACCTGCACGATTTTCCTGGTCAGGGAACGGCGTTGGTAGGATTGCTGGATGCCTTTTGGGATAGCAAGGGCTTGGTTGAGCCACAGCGTTTTCGCGAGGCTTGTGCGCCAGTGGTGCCCTTGGCTCAGTTTGATAAGGCTGTGTGGAAGGCCGACGAGACGTTTACGGCCAAGGTAGATATTGCCAACTACAGCTTTGAAAGCATGACCGACAAAACCATCTGTTGGCAACTGAACGATGAGGATGGCAATACCTATGCCGAAGGTTATGGCGAGAATATATCGATAGCCTTAAGCAAGGTGGAAAAGGCGCAACGCTTAGAGCTGGTGGTATCTATCAAGGATACACCATGGCGAAACCGCTGGAGCATCTGGGTGTATCCGGATATAAGTTGCAAGTTTCAAGTTCCAAGTTGGTGATTACAGCCGATGTTAACGTGGCTCTAAAGGCATTAGCCAAGGGTAAAAAGGTGTTGCTGTCGCCAAAGACATCGGTTATCAAGGGATTGGAGGGCAAGTTCCTACCTGTATTCTGGAGTCCAGTCCACTTCCCGAAACAAGCAGGCACCATGGGGCTACTCTGCCATCCCAATCATCCCGCATTAGCCGATTTCCCCACCGAGATGCATAGCAACTGGCAATGGTGGAACCTGGTAAAACGCAGTCGTGTGATGATTCTCGACTCGATATCACCTGTGACTCCTATCGTAGAGAGTGTGGACAACTTCGTGAACAACCGTCGTTTGGCGCAAGTCTTTGAAGCCAGGGTTGGCAAAGGCTCACTTATCTTTTCAAGCATTGATCTGCTTACAGACAGCCATCTACCGGAACTACGTCAGTTAAGATACAGTCTGATACGCTATATGCTCACTGATGAGTTCCATCCGACTTCAAGTATGACAGAAGGGGACCTTCGTAGTCTGTTCCTTACCGAAGCAAGAGAACAGAAGACGGCAGCAACCAGTATTTATGACTAACCCTTCAGTTTCTTCAGATAGTCGGACGGCACATCGCCGAACTCCTCTTTGAAGCAACGGCGGAAGTAATTGATACTATTGAAGCCCGACATATAGGCTATCTCGGAAATGGTATATTTGCCCTCCAGCATCAACCGTTCTGCATACTGCATCTTATACTTACGGATGTACTCTACTGTAGAAAGACCTGTGAGCGACTTCATCTTACGATAGAGTGTGCTGGTGCTCATACATAGCTTCTCGGCGAGATAGTTCACGTCGATCTCACTGGAGATACGCTCGTCGATAAATTGGTTCAGGGTATTATAGAAGTCCTGGTCAATCTTACTCAGTGCCTCTTTGAGCATGGTCTGCTTCTCGGTCTGACCATCCTGACTATTGGGCGCAAGGAGAACCTTCGACAATTGCTGTCGCTGTTTGAGCAGATTCTTGATACGACTGGCCAACAAGGAGTGACTGAACGGCTTGGTGATATAAGAGTCGGCACCTGAATCATAACCTTCTTCTTTAGCCGCTAACGAATCTTTGGCCGTCAGTAAGATAATAGGGATATGACTGGTGGAGAGGTCGTTCTTCAATAAACGGCACATCTGATTACCATCCATATTAGGCATCATCACATCACTGATGATGATATCAGGCACAATCTGCTGTGCCATACGGAGCCCCTCTTTACCGTCATGTGCCGTGTGGATGGCAAACTGATCGCTGAACGACTCCTCAATATAGTCGCGAATATCCTTATTATCCTCAACCACAAGCATGGTAGGCAACTCGCCATTGGCGATACCTGACTCGGCAGTGTAGGTCTGTTTATCCTTAGATGCCTGCGGTACAGCTTCCGCATGCAGATTGTCGGGATAGTTGTAGTCGGCTTTCAGACTGACAATAAACCTACTTCCCTCACCGGTCTTACTGTCCACATTGATTTGGGCATGGTGTAACTCAACCAAGTTCTTAACCAACGACAGACCGATGCCAGTACCCGATACCTGGTGCTCGCCTCCTGCCTGGTAGTAACGCTCGAAGACGTGAGGCAATGCCTCTGGTGGTATGCCGTGCCCTGTGTCAGAAACAGCTATCCTTACCTCATTGTCGTGCTGTTCAATGGAAATAGTCACTTCGCCCCGATCCGTGTACTTAATGGCATTCGATACCAAATTATCGACAATGATGGTTATCACTTCCTTATCAAACCACACCTCTATGCTGTTCTGAGATGCCATGAAACGGATGTTCAAACTATCCTTACGATTCAGTTCTTCATATTTCAAACACACCTCTCTGACCGTTTCAACAATGTTACCCTTAGCAACACACAGCTTGCGGTTCTGCGTCTCCATCTTACGGAACTCCAACAATTCCGAAATCAGATTATTCAAACGTACCGCACTCTGATGGATAACCGCCAGGCGGTACTTGGCCTTCTGAGGGATATCGCTATTCTTCGCCAAATCCTCCAATGGACCGATAATCAATGTCAATGGTGTTCGCAACTCGTGCGTGATGTTGGTATAAAAACGCAATCGTTCCTCATTCAAGGTCTGCTGTTGTTCATGTTCACGTTTCTCTGACTGGAGCAGGTATTCCAAACGAAGACGGTGCTTATAGGCATTCAACAGATAGAGCACAAGACCTACGACACACAAAACATAGAATGTCCATGCCCACCATGAGAGCCAGAAAGGCGGTGCTATCACAATCTGTAGGGTGGCATACCGTGTTCCCCATTCCTGATTTCGCAAACGACAGCGTACCTGCAATTGATATTTGCCCGGCGGCAAGTCGCGGAAGGTAATATCATTTTCGGCAGTAGTATGCCATGCGCCCTCACCAAGTCCCTCCATGCGATAGGCATACTCTACCCGATCGGCCAACGAGAAATCCTGGATATTGAAACGAATACGGAAATAATTCTCACGATAGTTCATAGATACACGCTCCCGCCCTATCAAGGTCAACGTATGCTCGGTACTTTCTTCGTCATTCTGATAGATGGTGATACCCGTGATAAACACATCTGGTGTCTCAATGTGGGCCATGAGTTCTTCTGGCGAGAAACGATAGAGACCGGATGAAGAACCGAAATAGATATTCTGTTCAGCATCGATTGCCACTGCTCCACCAAGAAATATACCGTCCAAGAAGCTCTCATTATGACCATAGTTCGAAATTGTTTCACTGGCAAAATGCTTACAGCTGATACCTTTATTAGTGCTTATCCATATATTGCCTTTAAAATCCTCAACAATAGCATGGATATTGGCATTCCTCAACCCATTATCCTCGGAATAAACGGCATATTGCCAACTCCTGACATCAGGGAAGTGTACCAACCCCTCGGCAGTGGCAACCCACATACCACCTTTCCGGTCCTTCAGAATCTGACTGACGGTATTTGAAGGAAAGCTATTTGAAGTATTAAACCGCTTCTGCAGGTGGAAGGTGGCATCATAAACCTCCAAGCCTCCACCAAAGAATCCTATCCAGAGTCTTTGGTTTGTATCCATCTGAATGGCACGTACATCATTGAGAAACTTGAAGTCGTGTTTGGCTTTGATTTCAAGACTATGCATATCTACCTCATAAAGGCCATCGCCTGTGCCAATCAACATGACCTCAGCCTTTTGATTCTCGAAGAATGTACGTACATCTATGTCATCTGATGAGAATATTTTCTTGAAAGTCTTTTCCCGAGGCATCCACACGTATGCATTATTTCGGAAGTTACCCATCCAGAGCCGTCCCTTGGAGTCAAGAACAGCAGCCTGCACCGTACTCAACTCATGCTGCTGATAAGTGGCGATCTTCTGTCCGTCGTGTTCATAAACTTCCACGCCTTTTCCATCGGTACCTACCCATATATTCTGGTTGTTATCAAGTACCACACTAAGTACTGACCGTCCATTGGTACTCTTCTCGTTAAGATAAGGCGGACGGGTAACACAGTTGAATAGATTCTGACGGGGCATGATGACGTTGACACCACCCCCAAACAAGCCTGCCCAGATATTACCAAAACGGTCCTGAAAGAGACTACGTACAGAATTTCCACTTAAATTATCACTATTATCACCCTCGGAAATATACCTTATCTGCGACTGTCCATCATGTGAGAGGAAGTGTCTGGAGAGATCAAGGATAGCAATACCGCCCTGTTCTGTAGCCAACCAAAGCTGGTTGCCAAACTGTTTGATATCGAAGATACGACGGTTCAATCGCCCGTTATCAGTAAAATGGATAAACATCCGGTTCAAGGGATCATACAAGTCTAATCCATTGTCTGTACCCACCCATATGTTTCCCATTTTATCCTTAAAGATACAGTGAACATCATTTCCAGATAGTGATCCACTTTCCTTCGAGTGATAGAAATGCGACAAGGTGGTTCGTGTCTTGATGTCAATAATACTCAAGCCATCAACCACATGTCCTATGTATAAATGCCCGTCACCATCATCCATCACGCACCACGTCTTATCGCTAACCAACCCTTTTACTGTCTCACGATTAAAGTGAGTAAATGTACCATTTCGAGGGTCAAGCCTGTCGATACCTGCCCAATAGGTCGAAATCCACATTTGGCCGTCGGTAGCAGGAAAGAGGCTGGTAATATCATTGGTGATCAGACTCTGAGGATTATTGTCATCATGAGCATAATAAGAAAAGTGATACTTCTCGTAGTCGAAAGCACAGAGTCCGTCACGTTGAGAGCCAATCCACATCACGGAGTGTTCTGGATCGTCGGCTACACAATTCAACTGATTGCCAGGCAGACCGGTTGATTTATAAAACGTCTGGAAATTAGAACCATCAAAACGATTCAGTCCCTCTTCGGTAGCGAACCAAAGAAAACCGAACTTGTCTTGTGTTATGCCTACCACGTAGCTGCTCGACAAGCCCTCCTGATAGCCAAGCACTTTGACCACGTCTGCGCTTTGACAAATAGTAGCCATTCCTATCCACAAGTACACCCCTATGAGGTATCTAAGTCTGTTCATCTTCTTCTCTATTTGTGATGGTGCAAAGATACATAATTATTTGCAAAATAATACACCACAAATCGGTCAATGCACGATTTGTTACCTTATTTGCCCTATTATTGACCACTAATTTAATTAAAATTATCTAATTTTGCCATTCAGAACTACAATCGCTACAATAGCAACTAACAATATATTTTAAAGATTCAAACTAAAAATTATGTTTAAGATGACTAACTATCTCAAGAAAAGTTGGCTCATGGCGTTTGCTCTACCTATGCTATTAGGAAGCATGATGTCATGTAGCAGCGACGAAGGTTATTCTGCTGTAGATAACCAAGTTCCAACGATTTCATTGCCTTCTGACCGCATTCAGACCGAAGCAGGAAGACAATTCACCATCGAAGGAACCATTAAAGATGCCGATGGTATCAAGTCGATCAATCTGAAGAGCGAGGGAATGATGCTCGATAAGACCATCAATTTGCTCGAACTCTACGATCAGCTTCAGACAGAGTATGAGCTGAAGTACACCTATCAGAAGAAGTACACCAACGGCTGGACTGATGCCAGTTCATTCCCAGTTACCATTACTGTAGAGGATGTAGTAGGCAACAAGCAGACTGCTACCGTTACAGTAACAGGCGATGGTGACTTTACCAGTCCTGTTTTTGCCGTAGCTCCTTCTAAGGAGTTGACAGTACTTGTTCAGAACCCCAAGTTGAAACTTAACTGCACCGTTACTGACAACAAGAAACTCTCTTATGTACAGGTTAAATGTGCAGACCTCAACATCGACGACCGTATCGAGGCTAATGGTCAGAGTGAGTTCCAGGTTAAGAAAGTCTATGAGCTCCCTGCTGTTAAGACTTCTTACGAACTAACCGTTGAAGCCTATGACACATTCAACAACATGGTTGAGACCACCAGTACAATTACTGTCAGTGAAATGCCTGATTTTGCGAAGATGTATCTTGCAGACGTAGAGACTGCTCGTGAGCTTTCAAGCGACATCTACGGTGTACCTATGCTCATCGATCATACTGGCGAATATGAGTACACAGCACATTATTACAACCAGAAAGCTGGTACAAAGGTACGCTTCATTCCTCAGATGACCGACTTTGAACCTATCTGTTTCGGAGTTGATCCTGATGACAACACCTTACTCACAAACAGTTCAGAGGCTCCTGGTATTGAACTCAGCGAGGTAGCATATTATGAAATCAAGTTTAATATTGTAACAGGCGTCTATAGTGTTAACACCTATGTGCCCACTACAAATGTGATGACACTTAACGGAACCACCTATCGCGACTTCGGTGATGGAAGTGGTGAGCAGCCTGAACAGATCTGCTTGGCCGGTAGTGGTCTGCCCGATGATGCCGGCAACTGGACAACCAATCAGAACTCAGGTGCTTATATCCTGAATCAGGACACAAAGAACCCCTATCTGCTCTACCGCGAAAGCACATGGGAAGAGGGCAATGACATCGAGTTTACAATCACACAGACCCACTGGTGGGGCTGGTGGCCTGAGCCCTTCTGGCGTTTTGATGGTTCAGACTACAACGAGAAGAATGTTCTCAATGGTGGTGACAACATGAAGAAGGTAAAGGTACCCGCCACAGGCAAGTATCGTTTTGAGTTCGACTACCATCTGTTGCGTTCACGTATCATCCCAGTGAAGTAATACCTAATTATTAATATAAAGACTATTCGATATGAAAAGATATTTATTAACCATGCTAATTGCCGTTGTTGCACTGGCTGCGAAGGCACAGAACATCACGGTGAAAGGTACAGTAACCGAGACAGCCACCAATGAACCTATTATTGGTGCAACGGTAAAAGTGAAAGGAGCTGGCAATGGTACAGTTACTGATTATGACGGTAACTACCAGCTGTCTGTCGACAAGAATGCCACACTGGTATTTTCATATATCGGCTACAAGACTGTAGAGCAGGCCGTTAATGGTCGCACAACCATTAACGTGATACTTAAAGACGAGACCAACGACCTGAACGAGGTTGTAGTTATCGGTTATGGTGTAGCCAAGAAAGGCGACCTGACCAGCAGTATTTCAGCTATTAAGGGCGAGAAACTGGAGAAATTGTCAACAGGTAACGTGATGAACGCCCTCCAGGGACAAGTAAACGGTGTACAGGTAACTGGTGCCGGTAGTCCAGGAGCCACCCCACGCGTCATCATCCGCGGTGTATCGACCATCAATGGTTCTGACCCTCTTTACGTTGTTGACGGAATGCCCGTAGGCACCAACATCAACTTCCTGAACCAGAATGACATCGAGTCGATGCAGATTCTGAAGGATGCTTCAGCCAGTGCCATCTATGGTACTCGTGCTTCGAACGGTGTGGTTCTGATCACAACTAAAAAAGGAGCTGCTGGCGTAACAAAGTTCACAGCTTCTGCCACCGTTGGTATTCAGACGCTCTCTAAGCCCGACATCGCTGATGCCGCAGAATACGAAAAGGTTTACAACGCCCGTTACACCAACGACGGTCAGGTATCTCCTTTCAAGGGAGGTGGCAGCACCGACTGGTGGGACGAGGTATTCAACAAAGCAGCTATCCAGCAGAATTACAACATTGGATTCTCTGGCGGTAACGATAAGTTCATCTACTCATCAAACATTGGTTACTATCGCCAGAACTCTCAGTATAAGACCGGTTACTGGCAGAAGCTCTCTGCCCGCTTCTCTATGGAGTACAACTTCAACAAGATGGTAAAGGCCGGTATCGACCTGACTCCACGCTATGAGAACTGGGACAACACCCCAAGTTTGATGGGTGCAGTGATGAGCATGGACCCCACTACCAATGTGATGCTGCCTAAAGAGCAGTGGACCAGCAATGAGTACAGCAACTATGCCCGTTCTAACAACAATCAGGAGTGGAACCCCGTTGCCTCTATGTACCGTCTGGATGCAGGTGCCGACGAATATGGTCTTCTGGCTACACCGTATATCGCTATCACACCGATTGAGGGACTGACTTTCCGTACACAGTTCGGTCTGAATGCCCGATTCAATATGGCCGATTCGTTCACACCCAACTTCTTTATCGACAATCTGGAGAAGGCTGACCGGAACCAGGCATCTCGTACCTATGCCAACAATGTAGATTGGAACTGGACCAATACACTGACCTTCATGAAGACCTTCAATCAGAAGCACAACCTGAATCTGATGGCAGGTTATACCATGGAGCGTTTCCAGTATTATAATCTCTACGGAACCAGCTATGATATTCCTTCGAATGTAGAGACCATGCGCTATGTGAGTGCAGGTACTGCCGACGATGATGCCAGCGGTTACAACTCATACACCAGTCTGATATCTTATCTCGGTCGTGTGATGTATAACTATGCTGAAAAGTACTATCTGACAGCTTCGATCCGTGTCGATGGTTCTTCTAAGTTCTCTACAGGTAATAAGTATGCCACCTTCCCCGCAGTCAGCGCTGCATGGCGTATTACCGGCGAGGAGTTCATGAAAAAGCAGAACATTGTTGACGACCTGAAGCTCCGTCTTGGATGGGGTAAGGTTGGTAACCAGAATATCGACAATTCAGCCTATCTGAGCAGCATCGGCACCATGCGCTATGTACTGGGCGACCAGATTATAGTTGGTTCACAGGTGAGCGGTATTGGAAACCAGAAGCTGAAGTGGGAGACTGTTGAGGATTACAACATCGGTATCGATGCTGCCTTCCTGCAGAGTCGTCTGCGTGTTACAGCCGACTGGTTCCGCAAAACCAGCCACGACATGCTGATGAAGAAGGATAACCTGCTCTTGCTGGGCTACCCCATGTGGAACGGTCAGATGTGGGAGAATGTAGGAGAGATGCGCGCTACCGGTTGGGAACTTGGTATCAACTGGCAGGATAGAGTGAGCGATTTCAGCTATGGCGTAGGCGTAAACCTCTCAAGCGTCAAGAACAAGGCTATCACCCTGAACGGCGACTATATCTACACAGGTAGCCACAATGGCGATAACATCATCCGCAACGAGGCCGGTCAGCTGATTTCTCAGTTCTATGGCTACACCGTTGATGGCATCTTCCAGAACGAGACAGAGGTTCGCTCTTACACCAGTCAGTATGGTGAACTGATGCAGCCTAACGCTCAGCCTGGTGATTTCCGTTACAAAGATATCAACCACGACGGCAAGATTGACGAGAATGACAAATCATATATCGGTAACCCATTCCCCGACCTGATGCTGGGTATCAACCTGAATGCTTCATGGAAGAACTTCGACTTACTAGCTCAGTTCTATGGAACCTTCGGCAACGATATCTACAATCTGAATAAGGATCGCTACTTCGGTACCGATGGTATGAATGTGATTGCCGGCACATATGATAAGGCCTGGCGCACAGACAACACCAATACAGATGTTCCCCGCCTCTCTGTAAACGACGCTAACGGCAACCACAACAAGCCTTCAACTTTCTTTGTTGAAGACGGTAGCTATATGCGTCTGAAGCTACTCCAGATTGGCTATACACTTCCCAAGAACATCCTTGGTCCGAAGATGACTGCCCGCATTTCTCTGTCGGCCCAGAACCTCTTCACCATCACAGGATACAGCGGCATGGACCCAGAAACAGCAGCCATGGGTAGTGTCACAGAGGCTGGTATCGACTGGACAGGCTATCCAAACCCACGCACCTTCCTGCTGGGCGTAAACCTCAATTTCTAATTATTTAAAAGGAATACTGATATGAAAAAGATATTATTTGGCTTGACATTAGCCGCAGGACTTACGCTGACCAGCTGCTCGAGTTTCCTTGAAGAGCCTATTTTGGGACAGCAGGATATGAACAACTACTTTGCCACTGAGGATGAATGTGCTAACCAGGTGGTAGGCTGCTACGCCTATCTGGCTTGCGACGACTGGTGGCAGATCTATAAGCACTATGGACTGGTTGACATGTGTACTGATGACGAGTGGATGGGTAACACCACACAGGAGCCTGGCGACTACAAGCCTCTGTCGCATTACACAGGTAACACCATCGAGGGTGGAAACGCCGTTCAGAATTTCTACCAGTATCGTTGGAAAGGCATCTTGCAGTGCAACATTGCCATCTTGAAGATTCCTGAGGTAACATTTAATGACGAGAGCTACAAGAACCGTCTGATTGGCGAGGCCAAGTTCCTGCGTGCCTTCATGTACTTTGATCTGCTCCGCAATTTTGGTGGCATGCCCATCATTGATGGTCTGAAAATGCCAAGCGAGATTCAGGGCATTGAACGTGCCACAGACACAGAGACCTATGCTTTTATTGAGCAGGATCTGAAGGATGCGATTGCCGCTCTACCACTCCGTTCACAATATGCTGCGGCCGACATGGGCCGCGCTACAAAAGGCGCAGCTCAGGGTTTGTTGGGCAAGGTTTATCTCTACCAAGAGAAGTATGATGAGGCCAAGACACAGCTTGATGCCGTTATCAGCAGCGGTGAGTATGAGCTACTCGACGACTTTGCTAAGGTATGGAGCATGGACTATAACAATAGTAAGGAAGGACTTTTCGAATTCCAGACCAATGACGACACTCGCTACGGTGTTGGTGAGCGTTTCTCTGTTGTTACCGGTTCTCGCGATGACTCAGGATGGTCATGGGGCGGTCCTACCAGTAATTTGGAGAAGGCCTTCAAAGATGCTGACGACGATATCCGCCTGAAGTACACTATCATGCGTCATGGTCAGACAGAAGTGCCTGGTGATCCTACATGGAATGAGGACAATCCTTATATCATTTCACCAAGCAAACATAAGAGTGCTCGTGCCAACATGAAACTCTATATCCCTGTTGACCGTCGTCCATCGCCATACGATGCAGCTCACATTCCTTTGAATTATCGTGTACTGCGCTATGCTGATGTTCTGCTGATGAAGGCCGAGGTGGAGAATGCACTTGGTCATGATACAGAAGCTCAGAAGGCACTGAATCAGGTACGTGATCGTGTAAACCTCGATCCCGTTACTTCTACTGGCAAGTCACTGCGCGATGCTATCCGTTTGGAGCGCCGTTTAGAGTTGGCTCTGGAAGGCAACCGTCTGTTCGACCTCCGTCGTTGGAAGGACGATAACGGCAAGCCTGCTATCTGCAACGTCATGGGCGCCAATGGTAGCTTCGTACGTTATAATACTGTTGAGAGTACCGACGAGTGGGAAATCTCGAACCAGAATGAGGCTTCGGACAAAGGTATTAGCTTCGATGAGACACGCGACCTGTTGTTCCCCATTCCAAACTCAGAGATTACCATGTCGAATGGTAGCATTAAACAAAACCCTGGATACAAATAATAACTAATATAACAAAAGCTTTATAAGAGATGAGACGTTCCCTGATATTTCTGGTTGGGCTGATGATGTCGGTCATCGCCAGTGCACAAACAACGCTCCTTGCCGATTTTGAAGACGGCACTGCGGGCAATCTGAAAATCAACAAGGACTATCAGGGGAGTCTCTTCTCTGTGAAGCCATCCGTGATGGACAACCCGTCGAAGACGGGACTCAACACCTCGGACAAATGTGTCGGAGCAACCAACAAGGCAGATGCCGACTGGCAGAAAAACTTTATCATTCTTGATCTGAAAGAACCAGTAGTCATCAGTGATGAAAATCGCATTCTCACAATGCTGGCCTACCGTTCTATTCAACCCAAGGATATGCGTATAGGCTTTAACGGCTATGAAGAAGCCCATCAACTCTATATCGGCAAGCTATCTGCCGATGCGACGTGGGAGCGTATCAGCATTGATCTGGCAGACTTTGTCGGAAAGACCCTGAAAACCATCTATATTGTTTTAAGCTGCAACTGGAGTGACCCACGTTCTGGTTGGGGCGAAGCTACCTATTGTTTTGATGACATCTCATTAGGCGCAGGTGAAGCCCTACCTCCTGCTGAGGTCAAGATTGACCTGAGCAAGACCTATCAGACCGTCCAAGACTTTGGTGCCAGCGATTGTTGGACAGCAAAGTACATCAGTGACTATTTCAGCACTACAGAGAAAGAGAAAGCTGCTCGATGGCTATTCAGTCAGCAGATGGACGGCGATGGCAATCCAGAAGGTATCGGTCTGTCATGTTGGCGTGTCAACATCGGAGCAGGTTCCGCAGAACAGGGTTCCAATAGCAATATCGACGACGAGACACGACGAGCAGAGTGTTACCTAAAGTCGGACGGCACCTATGACTGGACCAAATGCAATGGTCAGCAGTGGTTCATGAAACAAGCTAAGGACTATGGTGTCGACCACTTCCTGCTATTCTCAAACTCTGCCCCTGTTTATCAAACAAAAACCGGAAAAGCAAACACAAACGGACAGGATTTATCGTGCAATCTGAAAGATGACTGTTACGACGACTTTGCTGAATTCTTAGCAACAACCACCAAGCATTTCGTGGATGAGGGTTACAACGTGACCTATATTGACCCAGTCAATGAACCTCGATTTGAATGGAAAGACGGTCAGGAGGGTTCACCATGGGAAAATGCAAACATCGCCAAGTTAGCTAAAGAACTCAATAAGAGCATTGTGGATCGCGAGCTCACTACCAAGATCCTAATTCCTGAAGCCAGCTCATGGGATCTGCTCTATAGCGGCACAGGCAGGGCTTCGAATCAGATTAATGCCTTCTTCAAGAGTGGCAGTTCGACTTATATCGGTGACTTACCCTCGTTAGCAAAGGTAGTAGCAGGTCATAGCTACTGGACATTCACTAACAACACAGATTTAAAGAACATCCGTGAAGAAGTGCGTGATGCCGCCAACGAGTACGGACTTGAAGTAATACAGACAGAGTGGTCGATGCTTGATACAGCGCCATCTACCTCTGCAGGTTTTCCCGCCAGCTACGAAGCTGCAACCAAGATGGATATCGCCCTCTATATGGGCAAACTGATCTATTGCGACCTGAACTATGGCAACATGTCAGGATGGTCGTACTGGACATCATTCGCACAAGAGAAATACAGTCAGAAAAACCGTTTCTACCTGATTCGCATGAATGCCAAGGGCGACACTGGTGAGGAGAGTTATGGTGATATAAAAGAAGGAGGTACTTTGACAGCCGACAAAAACCTCTGGGTACTTGGAAACTACAGTCGTTTCATCCGTCCCGGCTATCAGCGTGTTGACGTGAGCGGCGCCGATGAGATGAACGCACTAATGGGCTCATCGTGGTTGTCGCCCAATGGAAAGACTTTAGTAACAGTCATGGTTAACATGAATCGCACCAGTCGTAAGATTGGACTTACTCTGACAGACAAGTCTATTGATGGTATCAAGACCTATGTCACTGACAAGGAGCACGACTTACAATTGGTTTCATCGCTTAACGATGCCACCAATCTGGAAATACCAGCTCGTTCGGTGGTCACTGTAGTTGCAACCCTTGGCAACTCAACTGGCATAAGTGAAGTAAGAGTCAACAATAGAAACGACGATAGAATCTATTCTCTTAATGGTCAGTTGATAAGCCGTCCACAAAAGGGTATTTATATTAAGAATGGTAAGAAATACATTGTAAAATGAGATATCAATGGTTATTAGCTCTGGCTACAGTGGCCTCTGTATGTCACGCAACAGACTTTAAGATTGAAGTCAGTCAGCCACGTCAGAAAATTCTGCACTTTGGTGCTTCTGATGCATGGTCGATGCAGTTTATCGGTCTTTGGGATGATCAAACAGAGCAAGAGAAGATTGCCGATTGGCTTTTCTCACTCGAAAACGATGCCCAGGGTAAGCCCAAAGGTATCGGTCTTTCGGTATGGCGTTTCAATTTAGGAACAGGCAGTGCCGAACAGGGTAAAGACTCACAGATACAACCCGGAACACGTACGGAGTGCTTCTTAACAAAGGAGGGGTCATACGATTGGACTAAGCAACCAGGACAACGTAAGTTCCTGAAGATGGCACAACAGCGTGGAGTACCCCATTTCCTGGCCTTCATGAATTCTGCCCCCGTATATTTCACGCAGAATGGTCTGGCAACAAATACCGGACGAGGTGGTACCATCAATCTGAAGGATGACTGTTATGACGACTTTGCCAAATTTATGGCAACAGCCGTTAAAGGCATAGAGGAACACGATGGCATCCATTTTGATTATCTCTGCCCTGTCAACGAGCCTGATGGTCACTGGAACTGGCTTGGTCCTAAACAGGAAGGTTCGCCTGCCACCAACCGAGAGATTGCCCGACTGATACGTGAAACCGGAAAGGCATTTAAAAAGCAAGGTCTTACTACCCAGATTATTGTCGATGAGTCGAGCGATCTACGCTGTCTCTTAGCAACTCACGAGACGAACTGGGAGCGTGGCTATCAGATACGCACTTTCTTCTCGAAAGACAGTACAAAGACCTATCTGGGCAATGTACCCAATGTGCCTCGGCTGATGGTTGGGCACAGCTATTGGACCAACACCCCAGTACCTTATATGAGAGAAATTCGCGAACAGCTACGCGATACCATCGCTAAATACGGTCTGAAGTTCTGGCAGACAGAACTATGTATTATGGGCAATGATGAGGAGATAGGTGGCGGCGGTGGCTACGACTTCTCGATGAAAACAGCCCTTTACGTAGCACGTGTGATTCATCACGACTTGGTATTTGCCGATGCCGAAAGCTGGTCGTGGTGGCGTTCTGTGGGCGAGGATTACAAGGATGGACTCATACGAGTCTACACCTCAGACCATATGAAGAGCGGCTATGCCGTTGACTCTCGTCTGATGTGGGCTTTGGGCAACTACAGTCGTTTTATCCGTCCTGGTGCCACCCGCTACGAGGTATCCTCATCGGCAGAATTCAATCCATATGGCGTGATGTGTTCTGCCTATCAGAATGTCGATGGCAAATGGGTGGCTGTAGTCATCAACTATAGCAACCAGATGCAGGATTTCAGCCTCAACCTGTCAAATCAGCAAACTGTCCAATGGCAGATGTATCGCACTTCGGATGTATCAGGCGAAACACTGAAACCCATAGGACAAACAACGGGAAAGCAATTATTGCCTCCCCGTAGTATCACCACTTTTGTAGCACAATAACGTTACATTCTATTCAACAAAGGCTTCCATGATGGCTGTAGGTGCGGCGTTGCTGTTAAAGGCGCCAAGCTTGTAGCCACCAGGTAGGCATTGTGGTTCCCAATAGAACACCCCACGACAATGCCCCTTGGTATCACGACGAGCCTCGCGAATCACACGCGTTAGCTGTCTACGCCCCTCTTCCATCTTTTCAGGATGTTGTTCATCGACCTCAAAACCCGTTTCTACAATCATTACATCGCAACCGTATTTCTCGCTGCAATGACGGATATTCGCTATACAATCACTAATAATCCCATCAGGATTTAATTCTGGATGATCCTGCATAGCCCAGTAAGGATAGAGCGACATACCTATCATATCAAACTTACCACCATACTTTTTCACGATATCCAGATTATAATCATAAAGACTCTGCAGGTGGCCGCGGTCCAGATGTACGATGACTATCGCGTGAGGGAACACCTGCTTCACAGCATCGTAACCAGCACGGATAAAGCCGGCATACTGTTTGGGATTCTGTTCAATATGCCCCATGGGCCAGAGTAAACCGTTAGCCGTCTCGTTACCAACCTGTACCCATCGTGGCTCTATGCCATTAGCCTTGAGTAGCGAAAGCACATCAATGGTATGTTCGCGCAGATCCTTCTTCATCTGCTTGAAACTATGATCTTTCCAAGCCTCGGGGATGGGCTGCTTGGCAGGATCGGCCCACGAATCGCTGTAATGGAAATCCACCATCAGATCCATCCCCAACGCATTGGCACGCTTAGCCATAGCCAGTAACTCATGCTTATCGTTCATACCGCCACGTGGGTTTACCCACACACGCATGCGGATGGCCTTCATCTGGTAATCGTTCTTCAGCAGTTCTAAACAGTCACGTTCCTTACCATTACGGTCATG
This sequence comes from Prevotella sp. P6B4, assembly GCF_000619985.1. Taxonomy (NCBI): domain Bacteria; kingdom Pseudomonadati; phylum Bacteroidota; class Bacteroidia; order Bacteroidales; family Prevotellaceae; genus Prevotella; species Prevotella sp. P6B4. The sequence continues at coordinate 116,964 of NZ_JHVE01000005.1, read as the reverse complement.
AAACTTCACACCATGTTTTTCCTGACCAGTGAGGAATCCCACATCAGCCCCTTTCACAAAGTCCTCCTGTGCATGAACACTCTGAGAAAAGAGGGCCAAAACCATTGATACAAGTAGTAATTTCATCATTCAGTCTGTTTATATGATGCAAAAATAGAACTTTTTTCTATAATTGCATTACCACATCTGTTTATATTAGGTTTTATTAAACAATTAAGGTGATATGCGAAAAAAAACAATTATTCTTCGTTTATATCAAAATAAGTTGTATATTTGCAGACGAAAGACAATAAATATCAAATGCCTATGCAATCTATCTTTAGAAAAATCCTTATAGCACAACTGCTTTTTTGCCAGGTTTGGGCTGTGGCAGGAAACATGAGTACCAATACTTATGAGAATGCCGATTCTGTCCATCATATCATCACTGGTAATGCTGCCTATCAATGGGTAGGCGAGCATCTGGACTCGTTAGCAGATTCGTATCTATTAAAGAGTGACAACATTCTTGACCCAGACATTGTACGTGAGGAATTGAAATGCATAGGCTACAACGGATTGAACGTTACCGATTATATTATGGCAAGCAGGCAGATAGACAGTCTGGTACTCATCAAGCTGATAGATCGTGCCGAAGCTGAAAACAATAAGACCATCTTTTTTATGATGGGGTCGACAGCTGCAGGCAAATCGACTGCTTTACGGAATAATCCAAACCTAAAGGCGTTGGCAAGTAGCGCCGGATTGGTGTACGATGGTGCTTTCATCAGTATCCCATCATTTGAGACACGTCTAAAGATGGTGCAAGACCGCGGTTTTAAAGCCAGCATCATCTTTGTGCACAATGATCCGAAGACAGGCTTTACGAACATGATAAACCGCCTCATCAGGTCGAACCGCGCCATGAGCTACTACTATTACGTGTATTGCTATCCTCGGTTCAAAGGGCGCATTGCCTATTTGCTGGAGGAACATCCCGACGTTACACTCTATTGCTTGGACAACAGTCAAAACAAAGGTGGCGTACGTGTCAGCATAGAAGAGGCAATGACATGGGACTATACCATCACAGAACAGATGGAACACACACTCTATGATATCATGCAGCAGTTCATCAACTCTGGTCAGTTGACGCCCGCACAAGTCCAAGCCCTGACTGCCCGTTAATAAAGAAGCAATAATCCGGCAAAACCAGCGTAGCAAATCATACGGATAGGGTTGATCTTGAGATAGCCGGTGCCAAATGCAGTGGCAACAAGGAGCGCACAACTGATACCGAATTGCCAAGGATTCTCATAAGGTGAAGAGAAGTTCTCCTTGTTACAGAGCAGCAGGGTGGCAGCAGCCAACAAACCTACGACAGCAGGACGCAGACCAGTGAATATCGACTGTACCAATGGGGTATTCATGTACTTCATGAACATCTTACTAATCAAGATCATCAATACCAACGATGGCAACACAAGAGCAAAGGTTGCCGTTGCCGAACCAAGAATGGACATCAGGTGCCCATAACCAGCATTATGAATAGCGGTATAGCCGCAATACGTGGCAGAGTTGATACCGATAGGTCCAGGTGTCATCTGTGAGATAGCCACTATATCTGTGAACTCCGACGTTGAAAGCCAGTGATGTGCCTCAACTGTTTCGTGCTGAATGAGTGAAAGCATACCATAACCTCCACCAAAGCCGAAGAGGCCAATCTCGAAGAATGTGATAAATAAACTAACGAAAATCATATTTCAGCCACGAATTTCACGAATTACACGAAGTCTTATTTATTCTGCCATAGATATAGCCTCCAACAGCTGCTATCAATATAATATAGATTGGCGAAATGCCAAGGGCCCAAATAGCCAAGGCGCAAGCCACAGGAATCCATATGGTGTACCAGTTGAGTTTAGCCCGCTGTCCCAAACGGAAGGTCGGTACAGCAATCAAGGCCACCACCGCAGGACGGATACCACGGAACATAGCTGCCACCACCTTATTATCCTTAAACTGACTGAAGAACATGGCAATAGCCAGAATAATCAGGAACGAAGGCAAAGCCGTTCCAAGTGTAGTACAGATGGCGCCACGCGTCTTGCGCAACTTATAGCCGATAAAGGTGGCGATGTTGATAGCAAATACACCAGGACAACTCTGGGCAATGGCTATCAGGTCGAGCATCTCGTTCTTTGACACCCACTGTTTCTTGTTCACTACCTCTTCCTCTATCAAAGGTATCATGGCATATCCACCGCCAAGGGTGAATATGCCAATCTTAAAGAAGGTCTTAAATGATTCCCAATAAATACTATTCACTTTTCACTGTAAACTTTTCACTTACTTGTGAGCCTCCACCCATTTACGTGCATTGACGAAGGCCTCAATCCATGGAGTAACCTCATCCTGACGACGATCGGCAGGATACCAGGCGTTCTGCCATGGGAATACGGCTCGCTCCAAGTGAGGCATCATGCAGAGATGACGACCATCAGCAGAGCAGATACCAGCTACATTATAGTCGGATCCGTTAGGATTAGCAGGATAGCCAGCATAGTTATACTTAGCAATCACGTTGTAAGCGCTCTCAGCCTCGGGCAGTGAGAACTTTCCTTCGCCATGAGCAACCCACAAACCGAGCTTGTTGCCGCTCAGTGAACCGAACATCACGCTGTTGTTCTGAGGAATGCTCAGCGAGATGAACTCACTCTCGAACTTATGAGAGTCGTTGTGCAGCATCTTAGCACCCTTAGCACCAGTCAAGCCAAGTTCAACCATCAGCTGACAACCGTTACAGATACCTAATGAGAGGGTATCCTCGCGAGCGTAGAATTTATCGAGTGCCTCCTTAGCCTTAGGATTGAAGAGGAAGGCACCAGCCCAACCCTTAGCCGAACCAAGTACGTCGGAGTTAGAGAAACCACCGCAGAATACAATCATGTTGATATCCTCGAGAGTCTCGCGACCAGAAATCAGGTCGGTCATCATCACATCCTTCACGTCGAAACCAGCCAGATACAAGCAGTAAGCCATCTCACGCTCACCGTTGGTACCCTTCTCACGAATGATGGCAGCCTTAATACCTGAAGGCTGACGGCGATCGGCAGAGATACCATACTGAGCCAACTTACCAGTGAAGTCCTTATTAAACTGCATCTCGATAGGCTGCTTCTTATAGTTAGTGAAACGCTCGGCAGCCTTACCATTGAAGCTCTGCTTGCGATCGAGCAAGTAAGAAGTCTTATACCATGTATCACGGAGAGCATCGATGTCGAATGTATGCTCTGCATCACCAGCCTTCACAACGATAGTGCGGGCATCTTCAACAGGATAACCAATCTTAGCATAGCCAATGCCCTGCTCCTCCATGAAGTCCTTGAACTCCTGCTTGTACTCATCGCTTACCTCAATAACTACGCCAGGGTTCTCAGCGAAGAGAGCCTTAACAACATCGCCATCGGCACAGATGTCGTGCAGGTTGATGTGCATACCTCCCTTAGTGTTAGCGAAGCACATCTCAAGCAGCGTGGTAATCAAACCACCGGCAGAGATATCGTGACCAGCCATAATCCATCCACGGTTAATCATCTCCTGAACAGCCATGAAGGCATCGGCAAAGTACTCGGCATTCTTTACAGTAGGCACATCGTCGCCTACCTTACCCAGGCTCTGAGCGAAAGCAGAACCACCAAGGCGCTGCTCGTCGAACGAGAAATCGATATGATAAAGTGATGCATTCTTATCGTTAACCAATACAGGGCTTACCACCTTTTTAATGTCAGAAACCTCACCACCAGCAGATACAATCACTGTTCCTGGAGAGATAATCTTCTCGCCGTTAGGATACTGCTGAGAGAGCGACAGCGAGTCCTTACCTGTTGGTACGTTGATGTGCAGGTCGCAACAGAAGTCGCTCAGCGCCTTTACACCAGCATACAGACGGGCATCCTCACCCTCCTGAGAGCGGCAAGGCCACATCCAGTTGGCAGAAAGACTCAGCGAATCCATACCCTCGGCGAGTGGAGCCCATACGATATTTGTGAGAGCCTCAGCTACAGAAAGTACAGAACCAGCAGCAGGATCAGCCAGACCAGCCTGAGGTGCATGACCCAGTGCTGTGGCGATACCCTTCACACCACGATAGTCGAGGGCTACAACGCCACAGTCGCTCAGAGGCAACTGAATCTCTCCCTGACACTGCTGACGTGCAATCTTACCTGTTACCGAACGGTCGACCTTGTTAGTCAACCAGTCCTTACAAGCCACAGCCTCCAGCTGAAGCACACGGTCGAGGTACTCGTTAATCTTATCCTGACTGTAGGTTACATCACTATAGTGACGCTCTACAGTATTATCTTTCATAATAGTCTTGGGTGAATGACCGAACATCTGAGCCACATCCAGATCGAATGGCTTCACACCATCGCCCTGCTTGAACGAGAAGTGAGCATCGCCAGTAGTCTCACCAACTACATACAGTGGAGCACGCTCGCGCTCAGCAATCTTACGTACATGCTCGATATGCTTCTCGTCGATGAGCAGACCCATACGCTCCTGACTCTCGTTGGCAATGATTTCCTTGCTTGAAAGGGTCTTGTCGCCGATAGGCAACTTGGTCATATCAATCTCACCACCGCACTCCTCAACGAGCTCAGAGAGACAGTTGAGGTGTCCGGCTGAACCATGGTCGTGTATTGAAACAACGGGGTTCACATCCTCCTCACAGAGGGCACGAACCAGATTGTAGGCACGCTTCTGCATCTCAGGGTTAGCACGCTGAACGGCGTTCAACTCGATACCGTTGCTGTAGCGACCTGTATCAACTGATGATACAGAACCACCTCCAAGACCGATGCGGTAGTTATCACCACCAACTACAACCACCTTGTTGCCCTTCTGAGGCTCCTTCTTCAGACAGTCGCGCTTAGTGCCATAACCTACACCACCAGCCAGCATGATTACCTTGTCGTAAGCATACTTGGTATCATTGGGCTCCTGATGCTCGAAGGTAAGTACAGAACCGCAGATCAGTGGCTGACCGAACTTATTTCCGAAGTCGGAAGCACCATTCGAAGCCTTAATCAGAATCTGCTCAGGTGTCTGATACAGCCACTGGCGAACAGGAAGGATATCCTCCCAGTCGCGTGTCAGCTTGTCATCGTCAGTCAGACGTGGATAAGCAGTCATATAAACAGCTGTACCTGCGATAGGCCATGAACCAACACCACCACCCATACGGTCGCGGATTTCACCACCAGTACCAGTAGCGGCACCATTGAATGGCTCTACGGTTGTGGGGAAGTTGTGTGTCTCAGCCTTCAGCGAGATAACACTCTCGATATCTTTTACCTGGAAATAGTCGCTGGTACTCTGATCCTTTGGAGCGAACTGCTCAACCACAGGTCCCTGTGCAAAAGCTACATTATCCTTATAAGCCGAAAGAATCTTGTTAGGATTCTCCTGTGTAGTCTTTTTAATCATTGCAAAGAGGCTTGACTCCATCTCCTGACCATCGATGATGAATGTACCACCGAAGATCTTATGACGGCAGTGCTCAGAGTTGATCTGTGCAAAACCGAAGATCTCAGAATCGGTCAATGGACGTCCGTTCTTCTTCTCCAGTCCGTGCAGATATTCTATTTCCTCAGGGCTCAGAGCCAGACCTTCCTGCTCGTTATATTCCTCCAGATTATCCACATACTTAATAGGCTCAGGCTTTATGTTGATAGTAAAGATGTCCTGATTCAAGCCATTATACATACGCTGCAGCATTTCGTCGTGCTCAGCGTCCTTAGTGGCAGCGGGAAAATACTCTTCTATACGAGAAATGCCGCTGAGGCCCATATTCTGTGTAATCTCAACGGCATTTGTCGACCATGGTGTCACCATCTCACGGCGCGGACCAACGAAGTATCCATCCAGTTGCTCTGCATCCAGCATGGCGGCATCACCATAAAGCCAGTTCAATTCCTTGATTTCCTGTTCACTTAGTACGTGATTTACCTCAGTGGCAATCACCGATTTCTGTGGGGTCTGAAAGAAACGTATCATACCTTTTAAATTAATAAATTTCCAAATTTGCGTGCAAAGGTACTACTTTTTATCGTAACACACAAATATAATACCCAAAACATTTGTATCTTTAAATTATATTTCAATTATTTGTCCAAAACCCATAAAACATCTATTGCCCAATAAGGGCAATGGGATGATTGTTAAAAACAACGTCCTAAGACATAAAAAAAGCCAAAGTATTTGGATTTTTCAAATAAAATGCATAAATTTGCAGCCGAATTAGTTCATTTTGTTTGATTTTAACTATTTTTTAGAGTATGAAAAGATATCTTTTAAACGGATTAGCAGTCCTTACAATGGGGCTGGCTATAACCTCCTGCATGAAAGAAATTGATTCTGAGCAGCAGGAGCAGCAGGCATCGCTTGACAATGCCCAGCAGGCGCTTGGTTTCTATATTCCAGACAACCAAGACTGGGTGATGACATCGACAGCCACAGCAACCTTCAACGTAGAAGGATTGAGCGACACAGGAGCTACACTGTATGTCTTCTCGAACAATCCGTATTCCGATGGCTACGGAAGCGTACTGGCAAGTGCACCAATGACCAGCACCACAACTACCATCAGCGGTTTCCGCATTCCCCAGCACTACAAGTCGGTGTATGTTGGATTAAAGCAGAGTAACGGCAACATGGTGTACAAATATGTAGATGTTGAGAACAATCAGATTACTGCTAACTACGATTTCAGCACCCCTGCCCAAGCCCGCACAAGAGCCAGCGCTGCAGTAGAGGGCGATCCTTTTACATTCGAGAATACAAATAGCTATTATAAGACCGTAGCCGACATTCCAGGCAACGCCAAGGATATTAACACAACCAGTAATTACGATTGTATCATGTCAGGCAAACTGGTTGCAACCAGTGGCATGCGCTCAGATGTAAACCTGTGGCAAGGACCTGCTGTCGACATTTATATCAATGGCAATGTAACCATGCCAAGCAGTGCTTATATCTACTCTGCAAACTTCTATGTTTTGCCAGGCGCAGTCCTTACGATGGACAGGCAAGCCAACTATGAATGTGCCATCTACGTTTCTGCTGGCGGTACCCTCAACTACAACCCCTCAAAGCTTGAAACCAATGAGATATGGGAGAATGGTCAGAGAAAAGACGTAAGGTCATGCATTTACAACCGAGGAGAGGTTAACTTCAGCACGAACTTTGAGGCCAACCAGGATATCACCGTCTATAACGAAGGCGTCATGAACGCCAAAAATATCACCAGCAAACCTGGCGATGGCCATCCTTCATACTTCTACAACTTCGGTGAACTGAATATCACAGGTACACTTCAATTAAACTCTTGTGCCAACTTCTATAATGAAGGTACAGTAACTGTTGGCGGCTTAACGGAGTGCACTCAGGGAAATGGCCAGATATGGTGGATTAACAAAGGTCACTACACCACCAAACAATTCAAGATTCAAGCATGGAACGGAACCTATTATAATTTCTGCCAGCTGATTGTTGAAGAGGATGCCTATCTGCACGATGGTCAGCTTAACCTCATGACGGGAGGTTATATGGAAGCAGCCTCAGCCGACTGCAACAACTTCCAGGTCAACATGAAAGGAAATACCGGCTTTAATATCAAAGGAGATAGTTATTGGGGAGAACAAGGCGATGGAACCTACCAAGGCTTTATGGCAACAGGCGAGAACAATTACGTTCGCTTAGGCGGAACCACCACCGTTGCCAGCCATAGATACAGCTTTCAGACAACAGGCAAGATAACCATTGGCTTCTACAACCTTGTAGAATTAGGAGCAGGTAACAGTGGTGTATGGCCCACCGTCCAGTTGAACGAGAACACCACAAGAGTAGATTTCAGCGAGCTGAATCCTACCTATAACTCTACCGATTGCGGTGCCTCATGGGCATCCAACCCCTCTGTAGAGACACCTGTTACAGAGAATCAGACATGGACCTATGCCTTTGAGGATAATAAGACCAGATGTGATTTCGATATGAACGACGTTGTCATTCAGATCAGAGAGAGCGAGAGCGATGCCAGCAAGCTGATTGTAACCCTGGTCGCTGCCGGATGTGAATATGACAACTATGTATGGTTGGGCAATACCCGCCTGACATGGAATGGCAATGCCGAAGTACACAATGCCCTCGGGGTAGCCAAGGGCACCATGGTAAACACTGGTAGCAGAGGTGTTGATGCTGATGCCGTATCCACCACCATTGATAAGCCTGTGGGATTTGACTTCCAGAACCCAGGACTGAAGATCCTTCCATTCCATATCAATGCCGATCCAGAAGTGGAATCAAACGCCATCACCGGTTTCATTGAAATCATAAAGGAAGGCAATCCAAGTGGTTTGGCCGAGGCGCCATTAGGCATCGCAATCCCCGACAAATGGCGTTGGCCACTGGAGCGCATCAATGTCACCAATGCCTATACAGGCTTTATTGGATGGGGTAAGCAGGCCGACCTGACCCTCAGAGCAGAAAGAGGTGGCTGGTATCAGACACCTGAAGAGGATTATGTTTACAGCAAATAAACAGTATATTTTTCAAACTCTATTATAGTTAAATGAAGGAGGGGTGTTCACGTGATGTGAATGCCCCTCCGCCCTTTATATCCTGTCCATATTAATTAAACGTCATATCCAAATTGGGATAGAGATACCAATCGTAGAAACGTGTATGATCCTCAGCCCACTCACCAAACGAATGTCCTGGCTCTGCATAGACGCCAAACGAAGCAACGACACCATCCGTACGTTTTCTATAGCCCAATTCATGCCCCTTACCCTCTAATGGATAATGGAAGTTTGCCTGAGGAACCATCAGCGCCCAAGGCAGGTCCTTGAAATTAGCTACCGAATAGTCGCAAAGCACCTTAGCCGACTTATACTCCTCGACGTGCGTCTCCCAATTGCCACCATTATAATAGGTTATAATAAACGGATCCAATGTGTTCAGCGTAAAATTGTCGAGCGAGCGGATCACATTCTGATTATCTTCCTTAAACGTAATCACATAGCTAAGCGTACGTGTGGCACGCGACTGATAATAATTCACGTCATAGTCGCCAGTCATAACATTATACTTCTTACGGGTAAAGAGACCATAGTCGGCATCCAGATTGAAGGCCATAGCCCAATGGGCATCACAGAACAGATTCAGTACAGCTTCCTGATTCCTTCCCTTCATAAGGTGAGAGTGAACGAGCGTTTTGTCGCTGAAGAGATCTCCAAAAGGATAGAGTGTCTGCTCATTAACACCAGCATTAAACGTCTCGCCAGAAGTGGTATATACCGAATCTATCTCCTCGTACGAATAGCCCACTAATCGGATAAATCCAGCAATCTGTTTGTCGCCACCGACAGCAGCAATCGTCACACTGACAGTAATCTGATTGACTGCGGTACGCTGCTGAGAGATACGGAGCACCACATCATTGTAATCATAGTCGCCTGGTTCCGGATAGTTCTCCTCATAGAGGTACGTGTAGGTCAATGGTTTCAAGCCAGACTTAGCCACTCCTGTAGTGACGCTCGAGAAATCAACCGACGTCTGATCAGAAGATATAGAGGTCACAGCCATATTACCACTCGCATCGACAAGCGCCACATAGAGTTTAGACTGCAGATAGGGTACATTGACCAATAATGAACCCGACTGACCGCCAGTCACAAAAATCCGGCTCATCAGCTCAGCCTTACTATCCGTCAAGGGATCTGACGAATAGACACATAACTGTTCATACCCCGCCCCCGAAGGCACCTGGTAATGCAGAACCTGGTCATCTGAAAGCATCCACATATGTTGCTGGTCGACGCTATCCATTGGTGAGAAATAATGAATGAGTTCCTCATGCTTTTTCTCGTCGTAAACATCCTTTTTACACGACGACAGGAAGGATGCGACTACCAGGGTTGCTATAATGGTAAAAATCAGACAATTACGCATATTTAATTTCATTTTTGAGGCCAAAATTACAAAATAATCTGATAAGTGACGCATATTTTCTAAATATTTACAGATTTTAACCATAAATATTATACAACCTGCGGAAAAAAGTGGTAACTTTGCACCCGAAAAAAGGAATAGTTACGTAACAATTTATTAGAGTCCTAAAATGAAGAAGTATTTGATAGCAGGAGCATTAGCTCTCATTTGCAACGGCCTGATGACCAGTTGCCATGAAGACATAGATGGCTACACAAACATTGAGCAAATTAAGAAAGAGCAATTTGCAAATAACTTTAACGACTTCTATTGTAAGCCATCTCCACAGCAGGACTGGGGTTTTGGTGAGGCAGGCGTATCGGCTGCACGAGCCATGACGCGTAGCCAAGGCGACAATTCATGCGGCACATGCATCAAGCCCGACATGCCTAATTTCCCCAATTACTCAAGTCAATATCCTAATTACACCACACCTGCACCTATCACAGAGGCAGAGCGTGCTTATGTCAAGCAGTGGTTTGAGGAGCATCCCGGATTTACCGCTGGTCTGAACATCAGCAACTTCTACATCCAGCATGTATGGGGCCAGGCCAGCAAGGATTATAATGTGTACTGGAAACGTTTCGACCAGAACCGCATGGCCAATAACCCAAGTGCCACGTCGAATGAATACCGCGACGATTTTGTGACCCAGGCCACCATGGACTATCTCTGTGTTGGCGACGGCGCCAACTATACCCACGCGCTTGACTTCAATGCCAACGACAATGGAACAGGCTGGAAGATGGTTTACATGGAGAACAGTTCGGCGCTGAGTTTTAAGTATCACAGCAGCTGGTGCAGCGAGGAATACAAGCTGTTTAAGTGTGCAGAAATTGATGTACCAGGCGTAGGCAAAGGCTGGTATGTGGGTCTGTGCATGTATGGCGAGAAATACGACAATGGCGACCAGAAGCTCAACAACGACATGAAGGAGCTTCAGTACTGCGACGACTGGATTCTGAAAGTGGTTCCCGGCAACGGCAGCACTGTTATTTCCGATAAAGTAACCAAAGTCTATAAGAAGAAAACCGTAGTAACACATAAGTGGGTGTTCTGCGAAGACCTGGGCAGCTCGTCGAGCAATAAGGACTACGACTACAACGACCTGGTATTCGATGCAAAGATTATCGAGGAGCATAAGGTACAGAGAGATGCTGATGGCAACGAGGCTGTTTACACCAGCGAGCCAGGCAGCACCTACTATGCTGAGGTTACTCCACTGGCAGCAGGTGGCGAGTTGGCTATAAAATTCAATGCGCTGAATAAGAATGTCCACCAGATGTTCAACCCATCGACTGCCGACAACACCCTCATTAATACCTGCCGGTTCGATCAGTCGATTTCCTTACAGCACGTTGAGGGCAGAGCAGGTGTTACCAGCCGTATCGATTTTGCCTCAGCCGACGAGGCTACCGTCAATAATATTGTAGTGATGGTTCGCTCTTCATTAGCTGTCTACCAGCTGGAGGCCTATCAAGGAAAAGCGCCCCATAAGATATGTGTACCTGTAGGAACCCGCTGGGCTTACGAGCGCACAGACATCAAGGAAGCCTATACAGGATTCGTAGCGTATGTAGGTGGCGGTGCAGAGCCTTGGACCACCACTGGCGTAGAGGACAATCTCTATCCACTGGAAGGTGTTGACTACGACATGAAGACCGACAAGACCGGCACCGTCAGCTATGAAGAGGTGAGCAGGACCTCTAACCCCACATACAGCTACACATTAGCTGATGCGAGTCACGAGCATACGCTTTGGAGCGATACCAGTGGTAGCACCACATTCGATAATTGGAACGGTTACGTCTCAGTATCTGCCAATGACCTGAAGACAGCTGAAATCGGCAACGGAACCATCATTCGTTTCTACTTCACCAGCCAGAACGGCTATATTATCAAAGCCACAGACTCTTCTTGGGGGAATTTCGACCTGGGCAATACCGGATGGAACGAGAACTCCACCCAAGGCAATGCCAAGAACGGCTATGTAGAGTTTAAGCTTAACACGACCACAGCCAACCGCTTCAAGCAGAACGGTATGATTTTCCAAGGCGGAGGCGTAACAGCCTTGGCTCTTACCTATGACAACAGCCAGAAGACAGCCGACGAGCCACAGGGCGGAGGCGGTTCAGCAACAGTCATCTGGAGCGGTTCGAAGACTGTAGCATTTAATCTGGACATTCTGATCTCCAAGGATAAATTTGCTAACGCAAGCAGCACCAGCAAACTGAGATTCTACGGAAGCGCCGCTGGCGATTGGAAGCAGCTCTGGCTGAAGACCGATGGCTGGCAGGACATCGTGAAGTTCTATGAAGGTGCAGATTGGCCTTCAGCAGGCTATGTAGAGTTCACGATTGGCAACTACCTGAGCACCTTGCAGAACAACAACATCACTGTGCAGGGCGCAAGCGTCATATTAACCAAGGTTGAGCTGATTCCTTAAAATTGCGAACTATCAAAAAACAAGAATAGGACTTTTAATAAAATGGTTGAGGAGGGCATCTGCGTGAGCAGGTGCTCTTCTATTTATTATTATTGGCTATAATGCTTGCGTATGTCAGGAAAATACCTTATCTTTGCACGCTGTTATGGTATTAAATTGGATTTGGATAGGATTCTTTATCATCGCATTTGTAATTGCCCTGATAAAACTGGTATTCTGGGGAGACTTCGATGTATTCCCTGCCATGATGGATTCAACGTTTTCTTCGTCGAAAACCGCCTTCGAAATATCACTTGGCCTTACAGGCGTACTGTCGCTGTGGTTAGGTATCATGAAGATAGGCGAGAAGGGCGGCGTGGTAAACGTGCTGGCTAAGCTGTTGAGTCCTGTTTTTACCAAATTGTTCCCTGACATCCCAAAGGGCCATCCTGTAACGGGCTCGATATTTATGAATATTGCTGCCAACATGCTTGGATTGGACAATGCAGCCACGCCCTTAGGTCTGAAAGCCATGGAGCAGCTACAGGATTTGAACCAGAAAAAAGATACGGCCAGCAATCCGATGATTATGTTCCTGGTGCTGAACACCAGCGGACTTACACTCATACCAATATCCATCCTGGTGTATCGTGCCCAAATGGGTGCTGCACAGCCCACGGACATCTTTATTCCCATCCTGCTGGCCACGTTCTTCTCTACGCTGGCAGGTATCATCATTACCAGCTGTTTCCAGAAGATCAATCTGCTCAATCGCACCATGCTGCTTACCCTTGGCGGTGCAGCCTTAGTGGTTGCCTCAGTTATATGGGGCTTCGGACAGATGGACTCGATGCTGATGAACAAAGTGAGCACCAGCGCCGCAAACATTATGCTGATGCTGATAATCATCGCTTTCATACTGGCAGGCGTTCGCAAGAAAATCAATGTGTACGACGCATTCATCGAGGGCGCCAAAGAGGGCTTTACTACTGCCGTGCGCATCATCCCTTACCTGGTAGCCATCCTGGTAGGCATTGGTGTGTTCCGTGCTTCGGGTGCGATGGACATGCTGATTGATGGTGTGAAATATGGCGTGGAGGCCTGCGGTGGCAACACCGATTTTGTTGGTGCGCTGCCTACTGCGCTGATGAAACCGCTGAGTGGCAGTGGCGCCCGTGGCATGATGGTTGATGCGATGACCACCTATGGCGCCGACTCGTTTGTAGGTCGACTGAGTTGTATTTTCCAGGGCTCTACCGATACCACATTCTATATACTTGCAGTTTATTTTGGTAGCGTGGGCATTGTAAAAACCCGTCACGCTGTGGCCTGCGGTCTGTTAGCCGACTTGGCTGGCATCATCGCTGCCATCGCAATAGCATACATGTTCTTTGGGTAAAGGTAAAAGGGTAAAAGGGTAAAAGGGTAAAAAAGGTAAAAAAGTAAAAATGGCAAATCTGAAATCATTAGCAAAAGACACGGCTATCTATGGCCTTTCGAGCATTGTGGGTAGATTCTTGAACTACCTGATGGTGCCACTCTATACTTACACGCTGAAGAGCTGTGCCGACTACGGCATCTACAACGATATCTATGCCCAGACAGCACTGCTCATGGTGCTGCTGACCTTCGGTATGGAAACCACCTTCTTCCGCTTTATGAATAAGGAGGAGGGCGACAAGATGCGTGTGTACAGCACGGCGCTCATAATGGTTGGCGGCGTTTGCCTCACGTTTGCTGCGCTGGTACTGCTGTTTATCAACCCCATCGCCAGCGTGCTCGACTATCCCAACCACAAGTGGTACGTAGGTATGATGTTTGTTACCGTGGCTCAGGATGCCTTCCAGGCCATCCCCTTTGCCTATCTGCGCTACAAGCACAAGCCACTCAAGTTTGCATCGCTCAAGTTGCTCTTTATCTTTATGAGTGTTACGCTGAATGTGGTGGCTTACTGGCTCATGCCAAAGATCAACCCTGAGTGGCAGATACACATCGGTTATGCCTTTGCCATCAACCTGCTGTGTACCACTATTATATCGTTCTGCCTCATCAGCGAGCTGGTAGGCTTTAAGTGGCAGTTCGACGGCCAGAAGTGCAAGCAGATGCTCAGCTACTCATGGCCGCTGCTGGTACTGGGTATTGCAGGCATTCTGAACCAGGTGGCAGGACAGATACTGCTGCCACGTATCCTCGACTCCGAGGAGGGTCGCCATCAGTTAGGTATCTATGGCGCCTGCATCAAAATAGCAATGATAATGGCCCTGATTACCCAGGCCTTCCGCTTTGCCTACGAACCCATCGTGTTCGGTTCGGCCAAGGAGAAAGACAGCAAGGAGCTGTATGCCAAGTCGATGAAGTTCTTTGTGATTTTTACGCTGCTGGCATTCCTGTGTGTCATGGGTTATATAGATATCTTCAAGTACCTGGTGGGCGACAAGTTCCGCGAGGGACTGGGCATTGTGCCGATAGTCATGATGGCCGAGATATTTATGGGCATCTACTTCAACCTGTCGTTCTGGTACAAGCTGATCGACAAGACCATCTATGGCGCGTGGTTCTCGCTGGCTGGCTGCGCGGTGCTGTTTGCCGTTAACGTTATCTTCATCCCCCAGATAGGCTACTGGGCGTGCGCCTGGGGCGGACTGGCTGGCTATGGCACAGCGATGGTGCTGAGCTATCTGGTTGGTCAGAAACAGAACCCTATCCCCTATCCTATGAAGGATATCATTATTTACTTTATTGCCGCAGGTGCCTTCTTTGCCCTGATGAAATGGGGCGAGCAGCGACTGCCTGCCTGGGCATCACTCATCTGGAACAGTCTGATGATTGCAGGTTTCATCTTCCGTATCATCAAAACCGACATGCCCCTGAGCAGCCTGCCCGTTATCGGAAAAAAATTCAAAAACTAATTATATTTTTATGAAAAAATTACTTTTTACTTTACTTGCTGCATGCAGCCTTACCGGCGTTAAGGCCGACGAGGGCATGTGGACACTTTACAATCTGCCCAATGCCGTTTATGAGACCATGAAGCAGGAGAATTTTGAGTTGCCATACAGCGCACTCTACTATGGTGAGGATGCCGTTAAGAACTGCGTGGTTAACTTTGGCGGCTTCTGCTCGGGTGTAGTAGTTTCGCCCGACGGACTGGTGTTTACCAACCACCACTGCGGTTTCGAGGCCATCCGCTCGCACTCTACCGTTGAGCACGACTATATGCTGAACGGCTTCGTGGCCAACTCTTACGAAGAGGAGCTGCCCAACGAGCGCCTGTTTGTAAGCTTTATGATTGAACAGAAGGATGTAACAGCCTATCTCGACTCATTAGGTCTGAACAAACTGGCACAGAACAAGCGCGCCAAGTTTGTCGATTCGCTCGAGAACGCAATGAGTAAGGACATCCGCAAGCAGGACTCTACCCTGCGTGTAGAGCTGAAGCCTTTCTACGAGGGCAACCGCTACTTCCTGACCACCTATCGCGACTTTGAGGATGTGCGCCTGGTGTTCGCCCTGCCTAAGTCGATGGGTAAGTTCGGTGGCGAGACTGACAACTGGATGTGGCCCCGACAGACTTGCGACTTCTCTGTATTCCGTATCTATGTAGATCCGAAGACTGGCGGTCCTGCCAAGTACTCTAAGGACAACGTGCCCTATCACCCAAAGAAGTGGGCTCCCGTTTCGCTGCAGGGCTATGTGCCAGGTTCGTTCTCTATGACCATCGGCTATCCTGGCAGCACTAACCGTTACCTGTCAAGCTACGGTATCCGCGAGCGCCGCGACGCTGAGAACGAGCCACGCTATAAGACCCGTGAGGTTAAGCAGGACATTATGATACGCCACATGCGTGCCGACGAGGCTGTACGTATCAAGTACGACTCTAAGTACGCCCAGAGCTCTAACTACTGGAAGAACTCTATCGGTATGAACAAATGTATCGATTCCATCGGTCTTATCCAGCAGAAAGCTCAGTTTGAGCAGAAGATCCGCCAGTGGCAGGACTCAACAGGATTCCTGAAGGGCAAGCTCGACTTCGACCTGCTGGAGCGCCTGTATGCCAAGCAGTTCAAGGCCATCAAGGCGCTGACCTACTTCAGCGAGACCTTTGGCGGCCGTAGCGCCGACGAGTTGACACGCCGTGCTTACCGTGCCCACAACGGCGCTGTTGTCAAGGGCGATGAGAACAACCCCAAGAAACAGTATATCGAGTTCAAAGACAACAGCAGCGAGTGGGACGAGGCTACCGACAAGGAGATTCAGGCAGCTGCCATGAAGTTCTACCGCACGCAGGTGGAGGAGAAATACCTGCCCAGCTTCTATCAGGTGGTTGACCGCGACTTTGGCGGCGACTATCAGAAGTATATCGACTATCTGTTCAAGAAGTCGCAGCTGATGAAGAACGGCAAGAAGATCTACATCAACAAAAAGAGCTTTAAGAACGACCCAGGCGTGGCCTTTGGCGAGAGCCTTAACAACACCCTGTTTGCCATCATAGGCGAGGCTACCGAGGGCTACGATTCTATCGCCGTGCAGGAGCGCTATCTGTGTGCCGCCAAGCTGCGCATGGAGGAGGATATGCCTAACTACTCCGACGCCAACTTCACCATGCGTTTAAGCTATGGTCAGGTAGGCGAGTACCTGCTGGCAGGCAAGCCTTCAGGCTACTACACCACTGCCGAGAGTATCGTTGAGAAGATGAAGCAGGGCGAGAACGGCGTTATCGACTACGAGGCCGAGCCTATCATGAAGCAGCTGCTCTCTAAGAAGGACTTTGGTAAGTATACCGATAAGACCACAGGCAAGATGCACCTGTGCTTCCTGTCAAACAATGATATCACCGGTGGTAACTCTGGCTCGCCTATGTTCAACGGCAAGGGCGAGCTCATCGGTCTGGCCTTCGACGGCAACTGGGACAGCCTTTCGAGCGATATCTTCTTCGACAAGCAGCTGGCCCGCTGCATCGGCGTTGATATCCGCTACGTGCTTTACATGATGGAAAGCTGGGGTAAAGCCGACCGTCTGATTAAAGAGATCGGCGCCAAGTAAGCCTTAGCACTTACGATGATAAAAGCCAGTGTGGACTACCTGATGGTAATCCACACTGCTTCTTTTCGGGCCTTGGCTTCGATGATTTTCTGTTTCAGCTCGTACACCCATTTACGACTCTCGAACAGCCTGCCCACGCGTTGGTTACGCCCCAGCAGTATGCAGCCCTGCGTGTCGGCCACGGTATTGCCGAAGTGTATGCGTATGCCCTGCCACAGGCGGTTGAAATCCAGCCCGCCCAACAGCAACGGCAGCCACTTCTGGAACTTTGGCGAGTAGGTGATGACTACTGCGTAGCGGCCCTCGGGGATGGCTACGGGCTTGATGGATTTGAGTTTGGTGGGCGAACGCAGCACCGTAGCCAGCGATACGGTGGTTTTGGTTTCGATGACAGGCGGCTCGAGCGTATCGCAAAAGTACACCTTGCGCTCACCAGCCAGATATTGAATTTCATTCGAATTCCGTCGCGACTCGGCATAGCTCAAGCAAGCTTGGCTCTGCTCTCGCTGCTCCGTCATTTCGTCGTCGGTGCGTTCTACAATGGCCAGCCTACCTATCGTGTACTGCTGGCGCTTAGCTATGCGGGTTAATACTATCTCCATATTTACATTTTTACAATTTACAATTTGCTTAATGTCACAAAGTCAAAGTCACAAAGTTTCACTGTTCACTTTCTTCCAGTGCGTGCGGTCGGTTTTCTCAATCCACTGGTCGCGGTACCAGCGCGAAATGATTTTCCGCAGCCCGGCCTCGCCGCAGAATCCTCGCTTCAGCGCACGCAGATCGTCCATGGTGAACGTAGGCGCCAGCTGGTCGAAGATAGAGTGGTTAGAGCCATAGCGCACACCCTCGTCGCGGGCATCCAGAAACTGACTTTCGAGTGTCTCACCAAAAGCTTTTATCTGCTGTTGCAGGCAGTATTCGGCCATCATGAGTGCAAACTCCATGCAGGCCTTGCTCTCCTTGCTGCAACCGCTTAGCAGGTGGAACACCACGCCGCAGCGGAAGCCGATGACGGCAGCGCGCTTGCGATAGGTATCCTTCACGTGGTCGATATCCTTGGCTGCCTCTATGCGTTTCTGCTCTACCCAGCCCTCGATGGCCCGGCGCAGACGGGGCGTGTCGACCAGGCCGGTATAGCTACGCAGACGGTTCACGGCCTGTTGTATCTTAGCCACATCCTCATCCGTTCGCTTACGGAACTTGGGCATCTTGGCAAAGCTGCTGTCGGGCATTTCGGCCACCAGTATTCGGCTGGATAGTCCGTTCTCAATGTTATCGGCCTTAAAGCACTTGCGCAGGGCGCCATTGGTTCCCAGCATGGTCCAGTTGTAAGCCACGTTTACCACACCACTCTCGGCTGCATCGCTATTGTAATCCTGTCCCCACTCGCCATAGTCGAAGCCCAAGCGATAGATATCGTATTTACTCGACCACGAACCGGCTCCGTTGGTTTTGCGCAGCGTGTCGAGTTCCTCGCCAAAGCTGTACAGCGTGTGGTTCTGGGCGTTCTTAAAGCGCTTAAGCAACGTAGAACAGCTAACGGTTACAGGCACCACGCGAATCAACACATGTGGATCTTCGGGCGCCTTTTCGTTGGCTTTACGGCCTTTTTTGCGCTCCTTCCACTCCTCTTCGCGCTTGCGTGCCAGGGCATCCTCCTCGTCGAGCTGCCGTTTCCAGATGTCAACAGCACTCTTTACTACCGATTTGTTGCTGGCCTGCTCGCCACGGATTATCGACATCAGACCTAAGCGCTGGGCGTTGCCGTCGCAATACTCCACCGTTACCTGGTCGGCATAGGCAGCAGCAATGGGCAGCACGCCGCAGAGTACGGGCATGTGCATACTGACAGGCACACCAACCAACGACTCCTTCAGTCCGATGGGCAGGGCTTTTACGTTTACTTTTACGCCCGTTTCCTGTGCGGCGGCTTCGGCATCGTCGATTTCATCCGATGGAATACCCATTTCCAGTGCATCCAGTATCTGTTGCATGGTTTTGCTGATGCCCTTGGGCTCTTCCTTACAAGCCGAATCAACTACTGATTTCAGTTCGGCATCGGATAGTCCGAATCGGGGCATCACCTGCATCAGCACCTCTTTCTTGTTATCGCAGATGGCGCGCAGGTTTACAGCCAGTTTGTGCAGTTTCACGTTGCGCTCGCCCTCGGCAGGCTCGCCCCCGTTGCGGTGCCACCACTCGGCTATGATAGAGCTGTAGGGTATGCCCTTGAACTCAAGCGGGTGTACGTTTTGCAACGGACTACATGACTCTATGACTATTGCTTGGGGCTGTTCAGCAATACACTCAGACCTGTCAGTCCTGTTTTCCGTTGCTAAAAACAACTTCTCGCTAACGTAGCGGGTATGATCCTCGGGCACCATGTAGATACAACGCGACACATCCTTTACGGCAGCATCGGGTGCAAATCCCGTAGCCTGCTGCATCAGCTGCTGCGCCTGTTCGGCAGTCATCCCATCGGGTAGCTCTACCAGCACATGCGTACCATGGCGCACCGATTCCTCAATGAGCAGCGGCACCAGTGGCGACTTTTCCAACAGTCGGGCACAGATTTCATCGGTATGCCCCTTCTCGTCGAAGTCGAGCATCAGTCGGTTCAGCGGCTTAACGGCATCGGCTATGGCGCGGTGGTTGTCCTTAAACTCTGCGCAATGCGGTGTCCACACCGGCAACCGATGTTTCAACTCATCGTCACCTTTCTCTATACGTGCGCACATCTGCGCGAGCCACGATTCGCGGCGAAGCTTTTCCCAGTCTTCCTTGGTGGCTGGGAGGCAAGGAGCGCCGTGCCCCTTGCCAATACATGTAAACTTAATGGTGCTGATTAATGCTGATTCCATAAACATTCCTCCTTTCGTGTTTTAAAGTACGACATTACCTGATCGGCCTCCTCGGCGTAGAGCTTTTTGGTTAGCTCCAGTCCATAGCGGCGCGGGAACTTGAATTCCACTATCAGCTTTTCGCGTTCGGGTCGGCGGTGCTTGCGCTGGGGCACTATCTTCACCACGCCGTGAGCCGTCTCGAACAGCGTCTGATAGAGTGGTCCACGACTGCCTGTACGCTTGGCTTTTACGCGTGTCTGACCATCGGCCATCACCTCAAGGTTGGCGCGGTAGTGAACGGGGCGCCCGTCGGTCAGGTCCACATCCTGCTCCCAAGGGCAGGGCTGAATGTTAATATCACCATTCACCATAAAGTTAACGTCGCCGTCCATCTTGACGTTCTGCTGTAAAAGCTGTTTTGTAAGAAATTCCTTTCGCATTTTTTGAACGATTTAGCGAGTGAAGAAGCCTTGCGAAACGCTGGCCAGCTTTAACTCATGAGATTTCTTCAGCTCACTTCGCTCAAATTAGTAATAATGTTAATTGTTGGTTTTCGACTATCCTTTCCGTTGGTTTAGAACTTGTGGTTCATGAAGCGATAATCCTTCTTCTGTGAGTAAGGCATCTGGCACCTGTTTATCAACGACATCTGCCGACGTGAATTCTCAGCCATAATACCTCGTGCGATTGCAATGTGATTACGTGTACGACTCATAATTATTTTTTTATTTAACGTCGCCTCCTTAAAGCGACACATATTGTTACTTGTTAGCTGGGCTCCGTGTGAGACAGCTTCCATAATACCCAGCCAAAGTCGCTTGTTTAAGGGAATTATTCAGGGAGTACTTTAGGGAAGGACACAAACATGTGTTATTCTGGCAAACAAAAAGAAGCGGAACCCTTTGTGTTTCAAAGAGATTCCGCTATTGCGAAAATTTTCTCAAAAAAAATATTTGATTCCCTAAAGAACTCCTTAGGGGGGCGTTTTTATCGCTTGTGAATGTTCAAATCCTGATGGTCGTAAGGGTCATACTTCGACAGAAAATCCTCATCCTCTTCATAATCGCCATAGATTAGCTGTTCAGGGTCGGCTTTCAGTAGTTTTACGCATTCCTTAATAATAGGTAGCGCCTTGTCGTTAGCCGCATTGCCTTTGTCGAGTCCCGTCAACCACTTGCCGTTGGAATCCACAAAATGACCTTCTAAAATGGAAGGAATGGTAAAACCATTGGCTACAGTTATCATACCGGCACCAACAAACTGCTTGAAAATCTCTACGAGCGTACCTTTACCAAATTTACCTTTCCAAGTCAAAACACAACTCTCGTCTCGCTTATTTGAGAACAGAGCTTTGAAATCAGCCTCGTTGCCCTCTATCCACTCTTCTTTAACCAACTTCTGGTAGAGTAATATCAGATGTCCTTCAGTTACGCCACTCTTCCGATAAAACGTCATCGTTTCACGAGGCTTTTGAGGTTTCTCAGGCTTTTTCTTTGCCGAGGTTTTCTTTACCTCACTTTTAACTTCTGAGTTAGAATGCTGCTCAAGCCACGCCATGGAAAGCATGCCTATGGTTTGAATCTTTAGTTTTGGGAGCGACAACTCTGCTATCTCCCAAACCTCGCTAACCGCCTTCTCCACCTGATGGTCGTAGATTTCCCAGAACTCATAAGTCTCACCTATACCAATACGCCTGATGGCGTCCTCGCGATGAACGATTGTTTCGGCAGTTGTTGCTGACTGTAGTCGCTCCTGCTGTGTAAGCCACGCCTCATCGTGTAAGAGTGCTGAAAGCCATTCCGAAGCCGACTTATAGTCGCTACGATTACTACTCATCATAAGGCTTCGTCCTCCTCTCGCCACCAACCATCAGCACAACTTTCGGCATGAGCCATCAGATAATTGAACTCCAGCGAATCGTCGGCAATCCAACCTTCAGCCAGATACTCTGCACGCACTTCGCAAACCTTCTTGGCAAAGAGTTTCAACGCCTCAGGGCCAAACGGATTGTTGCCTGTCATTCGTCCGTACACTTCTTTGTCCATATAATCGTAGAGTACCCTTGCAGCCTTCAGTACATCCTTATCAAACAGGTCGGGCACCTCGCCATATATTTCGTCGTGAAGCATTATCAAATCGGGCTTCAGCCTCTTGTTACGTCCCTGTTGCCAATGCTCATCTATGCGTTGCAGTTCGTCGATGACAGTCTTTACATAGGCTCGAGGAGGTATATCAGTAAGTTGGGGTTCGCGTATCAAGCAACTGTATTCCGACGAAAATAACTCAGCAAGCGCGTCTTGCGCAGGCAGGTAGCGGCCATATGCATACACAATGGTAGCCTGCCTTTTCATAATATATGCCGTATACTTTGCTATGTTTTCATATTCGGTTGTTGTGAGCCACTCCACAAGTTGTTTGTTTGATACCCGAAAAGCGTTCTCTACACCGAAAGCTTCCTTCAGGTCGAACGTAAAGTCCAGACTCAGGTCATGGCACAGGCCAGCCACCTCCAGTATCAGGCGCAGGCGCGCCATCTGCCTGGCCGTAAGCGTTTGTTGCTCCTTCAGAATCAACAGCGGCGTAGGATCTACATCGTATGTCTTCCTGCCCTCATCGCACGTCCAGAATCTATCCGACAGCCATATAGCCGCTGTAGTATGCCCGCATGGCGTTGCCAGCAATCGCTCAACCTGCGCAAGCACGTAAGCCCTGCGCTCTTCGCCCTCCAAACGGCTGGCCTTATCCAGGCCCGCCCCTTTAAAGAAATGTTTCTGTATCCATGCCAGTTCCGCACTGGCTGTTTTTATCTGTGCCATTTGTTATTCTTTTTTAATCTACAGGTTTGGTGATAAGCAATTTGAATGCAGCCTACAAGAGATTCGAAATTCATCTGTCGTTTATGTTTGTGTGGCAAAGATACAACATTCCTTGAAATAATTTGCAACCAGCAGCGATTTTTACACATTATTAATAATGCATTTGCCACTTCGCCAGCGCTTTATCAATACTCTGTGACTTGGACTTTGTGACATTAAGGAGGTACGATAATGGTGGTGGCGAGTACTTAAAAATAATATAATAATATATAATATTATTATATTATTTTTAAACTATATGGATGGCGGTGGCTGCGATTTTGCGAGGGGCTTATTGTCACAAAATCACAGTCACAAAGTATGCGGGGCAGGTACGATTGGCAAACGATACATTTGCGAGGGTCAAAAAATATGTTTGCGAGGCGTAAACGTAGCGTTAACAATTTTTTGCAATGCAGGGGCTTGCGGATTTGGTTCCGAAGCAAAATAGTGCTATCTTTGCATCGTAAAAATCATTAAGTATTAACCATTTAAAATTTAACCATTATGAGTGTATTTTATCGTAAGTATCAGAACAAAAACAAGCAGAGCTCCGTGTACGGACGCTGGTTTGCACGCGCCGTTACCATCGGCAAGACCATCGACCTCGACGAGCTGGCCAAGCACATGTCGAACCACAACACGCCCTACTCTAAGGGAGCCATCAAGGGTATGCTTACCGACATGGTAGAGTGCATACGCGAGCTGGTGCTGGAGGGCAAGGCCGTTAAGCTGCCTAACCTGGCAATCTTCTCGGCTGGCATCGAGACTGCCAAGGGCGGAGCCTTGAAGAGCGAGGATTTCTCGACCAACAAGCACATCGACAGCGTGTACCTGCGCGCACGTGCCACTGGCGAGTTTACCCGCGCAGAGCTTACCAAAGCCGGCAACGTGACCGAGCTGCCTAAGAACTATACCGACTACAGCGAGGCCGACGACGAGCCCACCAATCAGGGCGGCGGCAGCCAGAGCGGTAACACCGGAGGCGGTTCAAGCGGCGACCAGGGTGGCAACACCGGCGGAGGCGGTAACCCCGACGACAACGGGCCGACCGAAGATTAGCAAGCGGGGGCTTCGGCCCCATCGCTTAACACATCAACCATTAACCTTTAACCATCAAAAATTATCATTATGAGCAAGAAAGAAACCATGAAGTTTATCCTGCAGATGATTGCATCGATAGCCACTGCCATTATTACTGCACTGGGCGCCACCAGTTGTGTGAACAGCCTGTAAAAAAACAAGAGAGCCTCGCTAAAAAGCGGGGCTCTTTGGTTTATATCAGCTGTTTGATTTCATCTAAGGAATCGGCCACTTTGATGTACTGGTGCCACTCGCCACGGATCATGTGCCAGCAATCTAATTCATCCAGCAGTTGTATCAGCGGATTCCAGAAGCCTTTCATGTTATAAAGAATCACAGGCTTGTGGTGATAGCCGATGGTGGCAGATGCTGCAACAGTGAATATCTCATCGAGTGTACCAATACCGCCTGGCAGGGCGATAAACACATCACTCTGGTCCATCATCAGTTGCTTGCGGTCAGTCAGGTTGTCGCAAGGAATTTCAATCTCCACGTAATCGCTGGTGCGTCCGGTTTCTTCCACCTTGGTAGGCACCACACCGATGGTACGGCCACCAGCCGTCTTGGCAGCCTTGGCCACACACTCCATCAGGCCCTGGTTAACACCGCCATACACTATGCTATGACCGCTCTCGGCAGCCCACTTGCCGAGCTCGGCAGTCAGCGTAAAAAACTTGGCATCAATCTGCTCGTTGGCAGAACAAAACACACATATTTTCATAATGCTTGCAAAATTACAAATAATTTTGTATCTTTGCAAACGATTAAGTTTAAATAAACAAAATTATGATGCGAAAACTATTTTTATCATTGGCAATGATGACAGGCATTGCAACGAGTTACGCACAGCAGAAGCTGGTGCTCTACTACTCAGAGAATGGTACAACCAAGACCGTAGCCGAGGAAATCCAGAAACAGCTGGGTGCTGACATCGAGGCTGTAGAGGCTGTAGAGCCTTATACAGGCGATTTTCAGGCTACCATCCAGCGTGGCAACAAGGAGCGGGCTAACGGCCAAGAGGCCACCGCTACCATCTACATAACCGTAGAAAAGGGCGGCAAACCGGAATTTACAGAAGTAGTAAGGTAAAGGTAAAAAAGTAAAAAGGTAAAAAAGTAAAAAAATAAAAAGGTAAAAAAGTAAAAAAGTAAGAAGTGAAGACATTTGAAGAATTAGGCGTTTGCGAGCAGATTCGCAAAGCCATCGAAGAGTTAGGGTTTGTACATCCCATGCCTGTACAGGAGGCAGTAATACCATACCTGCTGGGCAACGAAAACGATGTGATAGCCCTGGCCCAGACTGGTACCGGAAAAACAGCAGCGTTCGGCATACCATTGCTGGAGCGCATCGACACAACACAGCGATACACTCAGGCACTGGTGCTCTCGCCCACACGTGAGCTGTGCCTGCAGATAGCCGACGACCTGCGCGACTTTGCTAAATACATCGACGGCTTGCACGTAGAGGCCGTGTATGGTGGCGCTGCCATCGAGCCGCAGATGCGCGCGCTGAAAAAGGGTGTGGAGATTATCGTGGCCACACCAGGCCGATTGGTTGACCTGATGCATCGCGGCAAGGCCGACCTGAGTCAGGTAACAAACATTGTGCTCGACGAGGCTGATGAGATGCTGAATATGGGCTTCTCCGACAGCATCAACGAGATATTCGAGTCGCTCTCGGCCGATCATCACACACTGATGTTCTCAGCCACTATGAGCAAAGAGGTGGAGCGTGTGGCCAAGAAGTATCTGCACGACTACAAAGAGATTGTTGTGGGCAGCCGCAACGAGGGCGCCGAGAGCGTTAACCACATTTACTATATGGTAAACGCCAAGGATAAATACCTGGCACTGAAACGCATTGTAGACTACTATCCGCGCATCTTTGCCATCATCTTCTGTCGCACCAAAGTGGAGACACAGGAGATAGCCGATAAGCTGATTAAAGACGGCTACAATGCCGAATCGCTGCATGGCGACCTGAACCAGCAGCAGCGCGACCAGACGATGCAGAAGTTCCGCAACCACCTGACACAGCTGCTGGTGGCTACCGATGTGGCTGCACGCGGACTGGACGTTGACGATCTGACGCACGTAATTAACTTCGGACTGCCTGATGACATCGAGAGCTACACCCATCGCTCTGGTCGTACAGGCCGTGCAGGCAAGAAGGGCACATCTATCTCGATTGTACACAGCCGCGAGAAGTTCAAGATACGTAACATCGAGAAGATTATCTGCAAGGAGTTTGTGAAGGCAGAGATTCCTTCGGCCGAAGAAATCTGTAAGAAGCAGCTCTACAAGGTGATGGATCAGATAGTAAAGACGGATGTTGACGACGAGGAGATTGCCCCATTCATGCAGGACATCAACCGCTACTTTGAGTATATCGACAAGGACGAGCTTATCAAAAAGATTGTATCGCTTGAGTTCGGCAAATTCCTGGCCTACTATGCCGATGCACCAGAGATTGAGCCCGTGGTGCCTGAGAAGAAGGACCGTCGCCAGCAGAGCGACAAGCAGAAGGTGCAGAATAAGCCCCAGAAGGGTTACCGCCGCCTGTTTATCAACCTTGGCAAGCGCCACGGTTTCTATCCTGGTGAGCTGATGCAGACGCTGAATCGCTTTGTGGGCGGACGACAGGAGGTGGGGCATATCGACCTGCTGGATAGCATTTCGTACTTTGAGGTGCCCGAAAAGGATGCTAAGAAGGTGATGATGCAGCTGACAGGTATCCGCTACAAGGGGCAGACGGTGCGCTGCAATGATGCCAACGATGCCAACAAGGGCGACGAACGTGGCGAGCGAGCAGGCAAGGGTGGCAAGCCCAAGCGCCAGAAGAAAGACAACTGGCGTGAGTTGATGGATAAAGCCCAGCGTGGATTTAAAGGCGAAGAGCCCGACTTCAGCGAAGAAGGCTGGGCCATGCGCAAACCCCGAAAGAAAAAGAAATAAGAGAAAAGAAAAAGCCTCGCAGTTTGCGAGGCTTTAATTTTATTCCATAGCAGCAAGTGCGGCCTGGTATTCGGCTTTCTTATTGTCGCCAAAGGCGGTTTCAACGCTGTTGTTGATGCTACCGCACACATTAGCAGCAAACTGCTGGGCCTCGGCTATCACCTTATCCCAGATGGCTGCATCGACGCCCTCGTGGAGCATATCGCGCGTTACGCCATACTTCAGCAGTCCGTACACAAAGCCGGCATTGAAGTTGTCGCCTGCGCCAATGGTACTAACCGTTTGTGTAGCCGCCACGGGGTACTGCTTGGCAAAGCCACCCTGCGCACGGAACTCGATAGGCTGGGCACCCTGCGTGTAGATAAAGTTCTTGCAGTAGAAGTCTATCTGCGAACGGTACACACTATCGGCGCCCGTTTTGTTATACATATTCTCAAAGTCCTCCGAGCTGCCTTTAATGATATCAGCCAGCTCAAAGTTCTCAAGGATATTGGCCGTAACCTTCACCAGATCCTTTAGGTGCGACGCACGGTAGTTTACATCGTAGTAAAGAATAGCACCCTGCTCGTGCGCATACTGCAGGAAAGCCAACATCTGCGGACGGATAACGGGGTTGATGGCATAGAACGAGCCAAACATCACCACATCGTTAGGCTGGATATCGGGCGTGATAAACTCCAAACGGTCGTGGGGATGGTCCTTATAAAAGATATACTCGGCATCGTTGTTTTCGTTCAGAAACGCCAGTGATACGGGCGATTTAGCCTCGGGATACACGCTGATGTTCGAGGCATCGACATGATTCTCCTCCAGGAAACTGATGATGCGACGACCCACACGGTCGTTGCCCGTTTCGCTGATAAAAGCCGCATCAACGCCGCTACGACCCAACGAGATGAGTCCGTTGAACATCGAACCGCCAGGCACAGCACCAACAGGCTGATCGTCGCGGAAGATGATATCCAGTATAGTTTCTCCTATTCCTATTACTTTTCTCATAATCGAATAAAAAATCGGCACCGCTTGCGCAATGCCGATCCTGTCTATATTGCTAAAAATTAGTCAGCAACGAGTGTGAAGCGCTGGAAGGCAACGATCTTCAGATCCTTGTCCTGCTTAGCGAGCCACTGAGCAACAGTAGCCTTGTCGCCATCGCCGAACTGGAACTCCTGGTCAACCAGACAGTTCTCCTTCTTGAACTTCTCAACACGACCCTTAGCGATACCCTCAATCATTGGCATCTTCAGGTTAGCCTCGCCCTCAACCTTTGCATCAGCAATGATCTTACGAGCCTCGTCGGCCTGCTCCTGTGTGAGCCAGCCCTTTGACATATTGCTCTCGATGTGATCCTCAGAATCAACCAGGTTGGGGTTCAAACCAGCCTTCTTGAGCTTCATATCAACGAACTTCTGAACCTGCTCGAGCTTTGACTTCTCAACAGCGGTCTTGTACTCCTCGTCGAGAATCTTTGGATCGATGCTCTGAGCGTCGAGAGCTACTGGCTTCATGGCAGCAACCTGCATAGCTACCAGGTGACCCTGCTCAGCAGCGGGCTTGTTGGTCTGTACCATAGTGCACAGGGTGTTCTTACCCATGTGGTTGTAAACCTCGATGTTCTCACCCTCGAGTGTCAGGTAGCCATCCAGCTCCATCTTCTCACCGGTGATACCAGAGCGCTGAGTAACTGCGTCCTGAACCTTCTGACCGTCAGCCAGAGTAAGCTCCTTAACAGCCTCAATATCCTTAGCCTTAGCAGCAATAGCAGCGTCGAGGATGCTCTGAGTAAGAGCAATGAAATCGGCACCGTTAGCAACGAAGTCGGTCTCACACTTCAGGGCGATCATAGCAGCGAAGCCATCAACGCTCTTTACGAGTACACAACCATTAGATGTCTCACGGTCGCTACGCTTAGCAGCAATAGCGAGGCCACGCTCGCGCAGGAGCTCCTTGGCCTTGTCGAAGTCGCCCTCAGCCTCGGTCAGAGCCTTCTTTACGTCAGCCAGACCAGCGCCAGTCATTGCGCGAAGCTTCTTGATATCATCAATTGAAATAGCCATTTTATTTACTTTTTTACCTTTTTACTATTTTACCTTTATAATTACTCAGCAGCCTCCTCAGCCTTTGGCTCAGCGTCCTTGCGGGCCTTGCGTGGAGCACGCTTAGCCTTTACCTCTTCGCCCTCAGCCTGTGCGTCGGCAGCCTTCTCGTCGGCCTTCTCTACCTTACGCTCCTCGATACCCTCGGCGATAGCGGTGCAACAGGCATTCAGGATAGCCTCTACAGAGTCCTTAGCATCGTCGTTTGCAGGGATAACGAAATCGATATTGTTAGGATCAGAGTTGGTATCAACGATACCGAATACGGGGATACCCAGACGGTTAGCCTCGCGAACGGCAATGTTCTCCTTCATTACATCAACTACGAAGAGTGCGCTTGGCAGACGAGTCAGATCGGCGATAGAACCCAGGTTCTTCTCCAGCTTAGCACGCTGACGTGTGATCTGCAGCAGCTCACGCTTTGAGAGGTTTGAATAGGTTCCATCCTGCATCAGACGGTCGATGTTCGCCATTTTCTTAACGGCCTTACGGATTGTGGGGAAGTTGGTGAGCATACCACCAGGCCAGCGCTCGATAACGTATGGCATGTTGATGCTTGCAGCCTTCTCAGCAATCACTTCCTTTGTCTGTTTTTTAGTAGCGACGAACAGGATTTTCTTGCCACTCTTGGCAATCTGCTTCAGGGCCTCAGCAGCCTCGTCAACCTTGGCTACTGTCTTATGCAGGTCGATGATGTGAATACCGTTACGCTCGGTGTAGATGTAAGGAGCCATAGCGGGGTTCCACTTACGCTTCAGGTGACCGAAATGACAGCCAGCCTGCAGCAACTGATCAAAATTTGTTCTTGACATTTTCTTAATGCTTTTAAATTGTTTACTTTCTTTTTAATTCTTTTGTCCAGAATCAGCCCGATGGTAGTCCAAAGGAATCCAGCGGGTTTAGATACTAAACTCTTCGCTAAGTTCTTCGGCGGATTAACGCTTACTGAACTGGAAGCGACGACGTGCCTTTGGACGACCTGGCTTCTTACGCTCAACCTCACGGCTATCACGTGTCATGAAACCTGCATCCTTCAGCTTCTTCTTATCCTCTTCGTTGATCTTCACGAGGGCGCGGGCAATTGCGAGACGCAGAGCCTGGCTCTGACCTGTGAAACCACCTCCGTCGAGGTTAGCCTTGATGTCATACTTCTCAGCTACTTCGAGCAGAGCGAGTGGCTGCTTAACCACGTACTGCAGGATAGCTGATGGGAAATATACCTCTAAATCCTTCTTGTTGATCGTAATCTTACCAGTACCCTCTGTTACGTATACGCGGGCTACAGAGCTCTTACGACGACCTATTGCGTTAATTACTTCCATCTTTCCTTATTATTTATACTGGTTAATATCAATAGTCTTTGGCTGCTGAGCGGCATGTGGATGCTCGGTACCCTCATAGATGAAGAGGTTGTTCAGCAGGCTGCGGCCCAGAGGACCCTTTGGCAGCATACCCTTAACGGCGTGACGCAGCATCTTGTCTACACCACCGTCCTTCTTGCGAAGCTCAGCAGGAGTATTGAAGCGCTGACCACCAGGATAACCTGTGTAGCGGGTATAAACCTTATCGGTCTCTTTCTTACCAGTGAAAACTACCTTATCGGCATTGATAAGGATTACATTGTCACCACAGTCAACGTGTGGAGTGAAAGTTGGCTTGTACTTTCCGCGGATCAGCTTAGCTACCTTTGAAGCGAGACGACCAACTACCTGGTCTGTGGCATCGATTACCACCCACTCCTTCTTTGCTGTTTCCTTGTTTACAGAAAGTGTCTTGTAACTCAAAGTGTTCATTTTAAATTTACTACTAAAAAACAGTTTAACTTATAATTAAATATGTACGCGCATAAACTCACTCCCAGGGTCTAACTCCCGGTTGTCAGTCTAACGTCGCACCCCCTCGGGTTAATTCCCTGACGGGGATCATTGAAACGCTGATTCACGAACCGCCATGCCCGGCCAAAGACACCGCTATTCACACAACATTTCACGGGGATTCTAAGCCTCTCCCCTAAATCGGTGTGCAAAGGTACTAACTATTTTTATTATATAAGGTACGCGCAAAAGAAAAAAGCGTCAAATTTAGAGAAATTTAACGCTTTTCTTTATTTTTAAGATTTCTTTCTTAGAAATCCATGTTATCTAACGAGTCGCTGAAGTCCTTTGGCTGTTCCTCTTTTGGAGCCTCAGCCTGCTGCTGCTCAGGACGTGGGCGGCGCTCTCCATGACGCTCTCCGTTGCGACGATCGCCACGGTCCGGACGACGGTCACGACGCTCGCCATTGCGCTCTGGGCGCTCACGACGCTCACCACGGGCAGGACGCTCAACATAATCGGCAGGCTTCTCAATCAGTACACGATGAGAGAGCTTGTACTTACCTGTCTTAGGATCAATCTCCAGGAGCTTAACCTGAATGTGGTCGCCCTCCTTGATACCAGCCTCTTCAACGGTCTCAAGGCGCTTCCAGTCGATCTCGCTGATGTGCAGCAGACCGTCCTTACCAGGCATAATCTCCACGAAGCATCCGTAAGGCATGATAGAACGAACCACACCGTCGTAAACCTCGCCTACCTCAGGAATAGCTACGATAGCTTTAATCTTACCGATAGCAGCATCGATGCTCTCCTTGTTAGGAGCTGATACCTGAACCTTACCTACACCATCAACCTCGTCGATAGTGATAGTAGCGCCAGTATCCTCCTGCATCTGCTGGATAATCTTACCACCAGGGCCAATCACAGCGCCAATGAACTCCTTAGGAATCTCCATCTGAACGATGCGAGGAACCTGAGGCTTCATCTCTGCACGTGGCTCAGCGATAGTATCGGTGAGGCACTTCAGAATGTGCTCACGACCAGCCTTAGCCTGCATCAGAGCCTTCTCAAGAATGTCGAAGCTCAAACCATCGCACTTGATATCCATCTGAGTGGCGGTCAGACCATCCTTTGTACCAGTGGTCTTGAAGTCCATATCACCCAGGTGGTCCTCGTCGCCGAGGATATCGCTCAATACCGCGTACTTATCTTCTCCAGGATTCTTAATCAGACCCATGGCGATACCCGAAACAGGCTTCTTCATAGGAACACCAGCGTCCATCAGGGCGAGAGTACCGGCACATACAGTAGCCATTGAAGAAGAACCGTTAGACTCGAGGATCTGACTTACCAGACGAACGGTGTAAGGGAAGTCCTCAGGAATCTGACCCTTCAGTCCACGCCATGCCAGGTGTCCGTGACCGATCTCACGACGGCCTACGCCACGCTGAGCCTTAGCCTCACCAGTACAGAATGGAGGGAAGTTATAGTGAAGCAGGAAGCGCTGGTAGCTCTTGTCGAGCACATCGTCAACCATCTTCTCATCGAGCTTGGTACCCAGTGTACAGGTAGAAAGCGACTGTGTCTCACCACGAGTGAAGATTGAGCTTCCGTGAGGCATGGGCAGAGGTGAAACCTCGCACCAGATAGGACGGATCTCATCAGTCTTACGACCATCGAGACGGATACCCTCGTCGAGGATACAACGGCGCATAGCGTCGCGCTCCACGTCGTGGTAGTAACGATCCATCATAGCATACTTCTCTTCGAGCTCGTCCTCAGTCAGGTCGGCATGCTCAGCAGCATACTTCTCCTTGAAGTCAGCAAGAATCTTCTCGAAAGCCTCGGCACGTGCCTGCTTCTCAAGAGCCTGCTTGGTAACATCGTAAGCGGGCTGGTACAGCTCTTTGTTCATACGCTCACGCAGCTCCTCATCGTTCACCTCGTGGTCGTACTCACGCTTCACATCCTTACCAAGTTCCTTTGAGAGTTCAGCCTGAAGCTCACACATAGGCTTGATAGCAGCCATAGCAGCCTTCAGAGCGCCGATCATATCCTGTTCTGACACCTCTTTCATCTCTCCCTCAACCATCATGATATTCTCTGCCGAGGCACCAACCATGATATCCATATCGGCCTCCTTCATCTGCTCGAAGGTTGGATCGATAACATACTCACCGTTGATACGGGCTACACGAACCTCACTGATAGGGCACTCGAAAGGAATGTCAGAGCATGCCAGAGCGGCTGAGGCAGCAAAACCTGCCAAAGCATCGGGCTGGTCAACGCCATCAGCTGAAAGCAGCATCACATTCACAAACACCTCAGCGTGATAGTTCGAAGGAAAGAGCGGGCGGAGCACACGGTCCACCAGTCTTGATGTCAGGATTTCGTTGTCGCTGGCTTTGCCTTCGCGCTTGGTAAATCCGCCGGGGAAACGACCGGCTGCACTGTACTGTTCACGATAATCTACCTGCAAAGGCATAAAATCTGTTCCGGGAACTGCATCTTTTGCGGCACAAACAGTGGCGAGCAATACGGTGTTGTTCATACGCAGAACAACAGAGCCGTCGGTCTGTTTTGCCACTTTCCCGGTTTCAATGGTGATGGTACGTCCATCAGCCAATTGAAGGGTTTTTGTAATTACGTTCATCTTGTTTAAAAACATCTAATATATAAAAAACAGCCGCAAAGTTACACATAATTATATTAATAAACGAGAAAACGCCATATTTTTTTTAATTTTTCACTATTCACTATTCACTATTCACCAAAAAAGTTATATCTTTGCACCCACAAAGCGAAATTCTAATTAAAAAGATGAAACATATTTGTAAAGCAGCAGCCGTAGCATTGGCTGCATTATCAATTGCCTCGTGCAATAAGAATCAGTTCACCGTAGAGGGACAGATTGCTGGTGCAAAGGATTCTGTGCTCTACTTCGAGAATGTAGGTCTGGAGGGCATCAACGTGCTCGACTCTGTAAAGTTAAGCGAAGCTGGCGATTTCTCATTCAGCCAGGATGCCACTACAGTTCCTGAGTTCTATCGTCTTCGTATTGCCGACCAGATTATCAACGTGAGCATCGACTCTACAGAGACCGTACAGGTAAAAGGCCAGTACCCGGAAATGGCATCTAACTATACCATCAGTGGCTCAGACAACTGCGAGAAGATCCGCGAGCTAGCTCTGAAGCAGATGGACCTGCAGTCTAAGGCCATTGCCCTGCAGAGCAACACAGAGTTAGGCATCGTTAAAGCCAACGATAGCATCCAGACACTCATTGAGGCCTATAAGAACGAGGTAAAGCGCGACTACATCTATAAGGAGCCCTATAAGGCTTATGCCTACTTTGCCTTATTCCAGGCCATCGGCAACTATCTGATTTTCAATCCTCGTACCAACAAGGAAGATATCAAGGCATTTGCCGCCGTTGCTACCAGCTGGGACACCTACTATCCACATGCCGAGCGCGGACAGAATCTGCACAACATTGCCATCGAAGGCATGAAGAACCAGCGCATTGTTGAGGCCAAGAATGCCGACATAACCATCGATGCCAGCAAGGTTCAGCAGGCCGGCGTTCTCGACATCCAGTTGCTCGACAACAAAGGTCAGATGCGCAGCCTCACCAATCTAAAGGGCCAGGTTGTTCTGCTCGACTTCCACATCTTCGCTATGGAAAACTCTCCCGCCCGCATCATCCAGTTGCGCGAGCTCTATAACAAATATCACGCACAGGGCCTTGAGATTTTCCAGGTAAGCCTCGACTCTGACGAGCACTTCTGGAAGCAACAGACAGCAGCTCTGCCTTGGATCAACGTTCGCGACGAGGAAGGCGTCAATTCATCTCGTCTCGTCATGTACAACATTCAGGCTGTACCCGACTTCTTCATTATCGACCGCGGCAACAACCTGGTTAAGCGCGCTGCACAGATTGCCGACCTCGAAACAGAAATCAAGAATCTACTGTAAAAGTTGTATTTTTGATTTATTTTGCAAAGCACTTAGAGAACAATTGCGCTCTAAGTGCTTTGCATTTGAAAACCAGTTAGAGTTTTTTATACCTCTTAGGATTCTTGGGAAACCAGCCTTTCTCTACACGCTTCTTTTGTGCAAACAGCTCGCCAATGCCCCACAAGGCTGAAGCACCGAATACGCCGACTATCGACGAAATGATAGCATTCTCAATGAATAGCGCACCAGCAATGCAGGCCAGGCCTACGATAAGGTAGATAATCCAAGGGCGGGTACCCCAGTAATATTCGGTTTTAATAACAATCGGATGCCAGATGCCTATAGCCAGAAATGTACTGGCCGCTATAATAATACCTGTAAAATACATACGCTATAACTCAGAAACTTTTCAACCAGCTCTTCAACTCAAACACCATCTGGTAATGATACTCAAATGTCTCACGATATCCCCAGCCATGACCGCCCGTGGGATAGATATGGATAGAAGCAGGTACATCGTGCTTATATAGCTGCTGATAGTAGTTAAAGCCATTAGCAGCAGGCACAGCCTTGTCATCATCGCTCAACGCCAGAAAAGCACGTGGTGTAGTACGGTTCACCTGCAGATCATTACTATAATCAAACTCTAACTGCTTATACGCCTTCTGTCCTTTTTTATCCTCAGGCATTGTCCCTAAGAAATTATCATGCGATCCCTTATGGGTAAAACCTAAATCCATAGTAATAACCGGATAGAAAAGAATCTGGAAATTGGGTGCAGCCTCATCTTTAGC
Source organism: Prevotella sp. P6B4 (assembly GCF_000619985.1). Taxonomy (NCBI): domain Bacteria; kingdom Pseudomonadati; phylum Bacteroidota; class Bacteroidia; order Bacteroidales; family Prevotellaceae; genus Prevotella; species Prevotella sp. P6B4. Next base: position 81,065 of record NZ_JHVE01000005.1, on the reverse strand, counting down.
ATGGGTGGCAATGGTAGAAGCCAGGTGACCACCTGCCGAGAACCCCATAATGCCCACATCATCAGGATTAATACGCCACTCTGCCGCATGACGTCGTACAGTCTTAATAGCCTCCTCAGCATCAGAGATGGGCACCAGACGGTTACCATGAGGCATACGATATTTAACTACAATAAGAGCGATACCCTGCATATTGAAGAAAGGCGCCCACTGATGCCCCTCATGGTCCATAGCCAGATGCTGATACCCACCACCAGGGCAGCATACCACAGCACGACCTGTTGCCTTCTTAGCATCGGGCAGATAAACAGTCAGCTCTGCCTGATCGTTCTCGTCAGTGCTCACTACTTCAGGACCATCAGGCCACAATTTCATTTTTGTACCTTTCTGTGCATAAGTTGTGGCCGAAAAAACCAACAATAAGACAGAAATCATCGTTCTTAGACTTTTCATTGCTTTAAATATGTTAATCGACGGTGCAAAGGTAATGATTTTATTTTTATTTTTGTATCTTTGCCCACAGAAACTTGAAACTTTACATTAAAAAAATGAAGAAAATTCTAACAATCGTCACACTCGTAGTGTTATCACTCGGCACCCAAGCCAAGGTAAAGTTGCCCCATCTGATTGGCGACAACATGGTATTACAACAACAAACAGACGCCCGTCTCTGGGGATGGGCGAAACCTGGCCAGACGGTGAAAGTAACCACTTCGTGGAGTAACGAGACAACCACCGCAAAAGCCGACAAACAGGGAAATTGGCTGGTAAAAGTCAAAACCCCAAAAGCCAGCTACACCCCACTAACCATCACTTTTGACGACGGCGAGAAGGTAACTATCAACAACGTATTAAGCGGTGAGGTTTGGGTATGTGCAGGACAATCAAACATGGAGATGCCCGTAAAAGGATTCTGGATGTGCCCTGTAAAAGATTATAACCAAGTAGTAATTGACTCCAAGAACCATGAGGGCGTACGCTCAGTCAAGATTCCCAGCGTCATGTCAGCCAAACCACAGAACGACGCCCAGTGCGAATGGCGCATTTGCTCTCCCAAGACCGTTGGCGACTTCTCTGCAACAGGTTATTTCTTCGCACGCACCATGCATCAGGCACTCGACATCCCCATCGGACTCATCGAGGCCAACAAAGGAGGTTCACGTGTAGAAAGTTGGCTCACCAAGGAGAATCTGGAGAAGTACACCAACGACCCAACCGACTCTGTTGAGATCAGCAAGAAGTGGGCACAATACGACTATCTCCGTTCACTGCTATGGGGCAACGGAACTTTTAATCCCATATTGAAATTTACTGTCAAAGGTATTCTGTATTACCAAGGCTGCTCCAACGTAGGCGATCCTGGCAACCAGTACTCTGAGCGCTTGAAGTTGTTGGTAGAACAGTGGCGCAGTCAGTTTGGACTGGGCGAGATTCCATTTTACTTCGTACAGATCGCCCCCTACCGCTACGACGATGACAACAACGCCATCAGTGGTGCTCTATTGCGTGAGCAACAGTTCAAAGCCCAGAAGCTGATACCCAACAGTTCGCTGGTATGTATCAACGATCTGGTTTATCCCTACGAGTTCAGTCAGATACATCCTACCCAGAAACAACAAGTAGGCGAACGATTAGCTTACACCGCCTTGAATCGCGACTACGGATTTGAAGGAATTCTTTATCAGAGTTCAAGCTATAAGGACATGAACATTCAGGGTGATGCCATATATATCCACTTGGACAACAACTATCACACCGATGCCCCATTCGAAGATATACAGGGTTTTGAGATTGCTGGCGAAGACAAAGTATTCTATCCCGCTACAGCCCAGCACATCTGGCAGCCAGGCGGAGGCTATTGGGACGAAGCCATCAAGATTTCCTCGCCCCAAGTCAAAAAGCCTGTTGCCGTACGCTATTGTTTTAAAAATTTCCAGATTGGCAACGTCAAGAACGGCGCCAATCTGCCATTATTCCCATTCAGAACCGATAATTGGTGAAAATTATGAGCGAGCATCCACTTGAGCAATTCCACTTCTGTCCGAGATGCGGCAGTCAGAACTTTGAAATTCATAATGCCCTGAGTCGTCACTGTACACAATGCGGCTTCACATTCTATCAAAACCCACGCGCCTCGACAGCAGCCTTTATCCTAAACGCCAAAGGCGAATTGCTGGTAGCCAAACGGGCCAAAGATCCTGCCAAGGGAACTCTGGACCTACCAGGCGGTTTTGTCGACAACGATGAAAACGCAGAAGAAGGCATGGTAAGAGAAATCAAAGAAGAAACAGGACTCATCATCAACCCGGAGAATGTAAAGTATCAATTCTCCATCCCCAATGTTTACCGCTATTCTGGCATGGACATACATACACTTGACTTATTCTTCATCTGTCACGTAGAAGACGACTCTCTACTGAGGGCTGACGATGATGCTGCCGACCTGCAATGGGTTCCACTCAGAGAGGTCTATGTAGAACGTTTCGGATTACGTTCCATACGTCAGGCTGTACACCGTTTCTTGACTCAGAATTGTTAATAAAAACAAAAAATGCTATATTAATAAGGTGGTAGAGAGTTTTTTGCTTACTTTTGCAGCCCAAAAGAAATATAACGAGTCAGAATATGCAAAAGAACTTAGTGATAGTGGAGTCGCCTGCAAAGGCTAAGACCATCGAGAAATTCTTAGGAAAGGACTTCAAGGTGATGTCGAGCTACGGACACATCCGCGATTTAAAGAAAAAGGAAATCAGCATCGACGAAAAAACGTTGGAGCCTGAATATGAGATTCCAGACGAGAAAAAGAAACTGGTTGATGAACTCAGAGATAAATCAAGCAAAGCTCAGACCGTATGGTTGGCATCCGATGAGGACCGCGAGGGAGAAGCTATCTCTTGGCACTTGTGTGAAGTGCTGGGATTAGACGAGCAGAACACTAACCGTATCGTATTCCACGAAATCACAGAATCTGCCATTCTGGATGCCATCGAGCATCCTCGCCATATCAACATGGATTTGGTTAACGCCCAGCAGGCCCGTCGCGTACTGGACCGTTTGGTAGGTTTTAAACTCTCGCCCGTATTGTGGCGCAAAGTGAAGCCAGCCCTTTCAGCAGGACGCGTACAGAGTGTTGCTGTCAGACTGATTGTAGAGCGTGAACGCGAGATTCAGAATTTCAAGAGCGAACCTTTCTATAGCGTCAGCGGTGTATTTGCCGTTGCCAACCCTGATGGATCTGCATCAGAGGTTAAAGCGATGCTTAGCAAACGGTTTAAGACAGAAGAAGAGGTCATGGAGTTCCTGGAAAAGTGCAAGACAGCCACCTTTACAGTTGATGCCATCACCAAGAAGCCTATGAAGCGCATGCCCGCTCCCCCATTTACCACATCAACATTGCAACAGGAAGCTGCACGTAAACTTGGTTTTTCTGTCAGCCAGACCATGATGGTAGCTCAGCACTTGTACGAAAGCGGACGCATCACCTACATGCGTACTGACTCTGTAAACCTGTCGGAGCTATGTCTGAACGCCAGCAAAAAAGAGATTGTAAACCTGTATGGTGAGAACTATAGCAAGTTACGCAAATACCACACCAGTTCAAAGGGTGCACAAGAGGCCCATGAGGCCATCCGTCCTTCATATATGGACAAGAATGCCATAGAAGGAACAGCACAGGAAAAACGCCTATATGAGCTTATCTGGAAGCGCACTATTGCCAGCCAGATGGCTGATGCTGAAATCGAGAAAACCACTATTACCATCAAAAGCGATGATATAGAAGAGGTATTTACCGCTCAGGGCGAGGTAGTGAAGTTCGATGGATTCATCAAAGTATATCGTGAATCTATCGACGACGACGAACAGAACGAAGACTACAGCCACACCCTGCCTGCCATGAAGAAAGGTCAGGAGTTGGTGCGTCGTGAGATTATAACCACTGAGCGCTTCAGTGCTGGTCCACAGCGCTACACTGAAGCTAGTCTGGTACACAAGATGGAAGAGCTTGGTATTGGTCGTCCATCAACCTATGCACCAACTATCTCTACCATTCAGCAGCGTGAGTATGTGATGCGAGGCGATAAAAAAGGTGAGGAGCGTTCATACTCCATATACCAGTTGAAAGGAAAGCAGATTACCCAGAAAACCCGCAAGGAGTGGGCTGGTTCCGACAGAGGCAAACTGATTCCCACAGATATTGGTACTGTAGTAAACGACTTCCTGATGGAGAACTTCAGTGAAATCATGGACTACAACTTCACCGCAAAGGTGGAGCAGGATTTCGATAAGATAGCCGAAGGCGACGAAAAATGGACCGACATGATGAAATCGTTCTACAAGAGTTTTGAGCCTACTGTAGAAGAGACCATGAACAGTCGCCAGAAATTTAAAGCCGGCGAGCGTGTATTGGGTAATGATCCTAAAAGCGGACGTCCCGTATTTGTAAAGATTGGCCGCTTCGGACCCGTAGTACAGATTGGCTCATCAGAAGACAAGGAGAAACCGCAGTTTGCCCAGTTACCCAAAGAACTGAGCATGGAGACCATCACCCTCGAAGAAGCAATGGAGCTATTTAAGTTGCCACGAGAGTTAGGTGATTTCGAGGGTTCGACAGTTATTATCGGAGCTGGCCGTTTCGGTCCCTACGTGAAGCATGAAAACATGTTTGCATCACTTCCTAAGGATACCGACCCAATGGCCATCACACTGGATGAAGCCATCACACTGATTCAGGAAAAGCGCAGACAAGAAGCCGCCAAGCACCTCAAATTCTTCCTGGAAGATCCCAAGTTGGAGGTCATGAACGGACTCTATGGTCCTTATCTATCGTATGACGGACAAAACTACCGTCTACCTAAGAGTCTTCACGAGAAAGCAAAGGACCTGACCTACGACGAGTGCATGAAACTCATCGAGGAGGCGCGAGAACTTGAAAAAGACAAGGAGAAGAAAGGCGTCAAAAAGACAACGAAGAGGACAACAAGAAAGACAACGAAGAAGGCATGAAGCGTATAATCCTGATAGGCTACATGGGAGCCGGAAAGACCACTGTCGGCAAGGCACTCTCGAAAGAGTTGGGTATCACCTTCTACGATCTTGACTGGTATATAGAAAGCCGAATGCACAAGAGTGTGGCACAGATCTTTGCAGAAAAAGGGGAAGAAGGTTTCCGTAAGATGGAACACAGCATGCTGCACGAGGTAGCCGAATTTGAGGATGTGATTATCAGCTGTGGTGGAGGCACCCCTTGCTTTTTTGACAACATGGAATATCTGAACCAACAAGGTCAGACCGTGTATCTGAAAGCCGATCCAGAAGTACTGTACAACCACTTACTGATGGGTAAGGTTGAACGCCCACTTATCAAGGGTAAAACCCCTGAAGAGCTGATAGCCTATATTCGAGAACAACTGGATAAGCGCGAGCCCTATTATACAAAGGCAAAATATACGCTCGACGTCAGCCTAATGGACAATTATGAGAAAATAAAAATCAGCGTGGCAAAAATAAAAGAATTATTGGGATTATGAAGAAATGGACAATTGAGGACTCGAAAGAGCTTTACAACATCAATGGTTGGGGCACTTCTTATTTTGGCATCAACGACAAAGGCGATGTCTACGTCACTCCGTGTAAGAACAATACGCAGATAGACCTGCGCGAAGTGATGGACGAACTGGCACTACGCGATGTGACGCCACCAGTTCTGCTACGCTTCCCAGATATTCTCGACAATCGAATTGAAAAGACCTGGAGCTGTTTTAAAAGGGCTTCAGAAGAATATGACTATAAAGGCGAGAATTATGTGGTTTATCCTATCAAGGTAAATCAGATGCAACCAGTCGTTGAGGAGATTATCTCGCATGGCCGCAAGTTCAACCTTGGCCTTGAGGCCGGTTCAAAGCCTGAGCTACACGCTGTGATTGCCATGCAATGTCAAAGCGACTCGATTATTGTCTGCAACGGCTATAAGGACCAGAGTTACATCGAGTTGGCACTGCTGGCACAGAAGATGGGCAAGCAGATATTCATAGTTGTAGAGAAGATGAACGAGCTGGAAATTATTGCTCGCGAAGCAAAGAAGATGAACATCCGTCCCAATATCGGCATCCGTATCAAGCTGGCCTCATCAGGCTCAGGAAAATGGGAAGAGAGTGGTGGCGACGCCAGCAAATTTGGTCTGACAAGTGCAGAACTGCTGGAAGCACTGGACTTCCTGGACAAGAAGGGACTGAATGACTGCCTACGTTTGATCCATTTCCATATCGGCTCACAAATCACCAAAATCCGTCGCATCCAAACAGCCCTACGCGAGGCATCACAGTTCTATATCCAACTCCACAAGATGGGTTACAACGTTGACTTTGTAGATTGCGGAGGAGGTCTTGGAGTTGACTACGACGGGACCCGTTCACCATCGAGTGAGAGCTCGGTGAACTACTCTATCCAAGAGTATGTTAATGACTGTATCTATACTTTTGTTGAGGCAGCCAACAAGAACGATCTGCCACATCCCAATATCATCACCGAAAGCGGGCGCTCATTAGCTGCGCACCATTCAGTATTGATCATCGATGTACTAGAGACAGCTTCTCTGCCAGAGATGCCAGAAGAGTTTGAACCCGACGAGAACTCACATCAGTTGGTAAAGGACCTCTATGAAATCTGGGACAACCTGAGCCCACGTAATGTTCTTGAGGATTGGCACGATGCTGAACAGATTCGTGAAGAAGTGCTCGATTTGTTCTCGCATGGTATCGTCGATCTGAAAACGCGCGCAGAAGTAGAAGCAATGTATTGGAGTGTTTGTCATGAGATCCATGCTTTAGCCAAGAGTCTGAAGCACATTCCAGAGGAACTGATGAAGATTGACAAGCTTTTGGCCGACAAGTACTTCTGCAACTTCTCATTGTTCCAGAGTCTCAGCGACTCATGGGCTATTGACCAAGTATTCCCCATCATGCCCATCCAGCGATTAGACGAGCGTCCAACACGCAACGCTACCATTCAGGACATCACCTGCGATAGCGACGGCAAGATAGCCAACTTCACCACCAACCGCCATAACACCCACTCGCTGCCCGTTCATGCATTGAAAAAGAACGAGCCTTACTATTTAGGTGTGTTCCTGGTAGGAGCATATCAGGAAATCTTAGGCGACATGCACAATTTGTTTGGCGATACTAATGCCGTACATATCTCTGAAAAAGACGGCAGCTATCACATCGACCAGATTATCGATGGTGAGACGGTAGAAGAGGTTCTCGAATATGTACAGTACAACCCCAAAAAGCTGGTTCGTCAGTTAGAGGTATGGGTAGCCAAGAGTGTTAAGCAGGGTAAGATCAGTCTCGACGAGGGAAAAGAGTTCCTCTCGAACTACCGTTCTGGACTCTACGGATATACCTATCTTGAGTAATAGCGCCTATGAAGAAACTTAATCTTTGGTTGTTGCTAACCATCTTGCTATGCAGCATGCAGTTCTCTGCATGTAGCAACGATGATGACCCTGTCATACCGCCAGGGCATCAACATACAGAGGCAACGAAAGCCCTCATCAAGATATGCAATGAGAATGACGAGATTAAGTCGCTACTGGAACACGCCATCGCTCAGGCTGCCGAAATCAATCCTGACCGTCAATACAACCCAGCCCAATCACTCAATGAGTTCTACGATTTCATTGACTGGAATGTACATCAGTTGCCTTGGAACGTGATGATTCATCAAGCTCCCAACGATTACGGGAGGGGACTCTACGGTCGTACCGACCAAGGCATTGGCTACTTCTGGTTCATCGTCGATCAACCTCTCGACGAACTTCGTAATCGCGGTTTTTTCTATCCCACAGTAGAGTTTGTTGAACCGTTTGCCTCATGGCTTTCTATCTACAGCAATACCTGGGGGGAATTCCTGTCGACAGAAGACAGTTGGAACGACACCTATTATAATATGGTAAAGGATGACCCAGATTGGGGACTCACAGAAGGTTGGTACGGCGAAGGCAACCAATGGCGTACATTCAATGAATTCTTTGCTCGTAAGTTAGCCTCACCCGCCATGCGACCAATTGCCGACACAGAGGTTGTGTGTCCAGTTGATTCTTGGCCCAAACTTACTTGGCAGATTGACGATAATAACCAGTTGCAATATCCTGATAGTTTACAGATTAAAACAGCTAAGATTTCTGACATAGCCCAACTGATAGGCAACGACTCGCAGTACAAGAACGCCTTCGCAGGCGGTACACTTACTCACACATTCCTCGATGTTAACTGCTACCATCGTTATCACGCACCCGTTGATGGTGTACTCAAGGAGCTAAGAACGATACCAGGCGTATCGGCTGGAGGCGGTTATACACTTTGGGACAATAATTCCAAACTCTACTACTACGTAAACGACATAGGCTTTCAGATGGTAGAGACGCGAGCCTGCGCAATCATCGAGACAGAGCAATACGGGCTGGTGGCTATGATGCCTGTGGGTATGTCGCAGATATGTAGTGTTAACTGGCTTCCTTCACTACAAGTAGGTCAGCAACTCAAAAAAGGCGATGAAATGGGATTCTTCCAATTCGGAGGCTCTGATGTCGTCATGATTTTCCAAAAGGGCATCGATGTCAATATTGTGCACAATGAAAACCTGACACTAATGGGTGAACCTTATGCCAAATTGCAACGAAACGAGTAACTAAAAACAATAATGTATGGAGCATGTGAAAGCCAGATTATCAAAAATTCTGAACCAGTCGGTAGCAGCGCGTACCACATGCCTTGTGCTTGTAGTCATCACCGTCATCCTGCTCACGGCAGGCTTATGGCAGATGAACTATGTACGCAACATCGTCATCACAGAAGTGAACCGCCAGGCAGGTCGTTCTATGACTGGTGCCATCAAGGTGATTGACAACCGTCTGTCAAATGTTGAGACAGCTGTCAACACAGCAGCATCCTACGCTCACATGTTTGCGCCTCATGAAACACTATGCCGCCCTCTGATGGAACGACTCATTGAGGCCAATGAGGACATAGCAGCAGTAACATTGCTTTATGAGGCTAATTACTTTGAACATAATGACCGCTATTTTGCACCAACCATTTATCGAACAGCCAAAGATACCTTTGAAGAAGATGAGATAGGCGGCCCGGAAAACGACTTCTGCTATCTGGAAACAGATAGTAACTGGATTTATACCAACAAACTCGACAAGGGTTATTGGTGCCTGCCTTATATCGACTCCATGTCGACCAAACGTGCTATGGTTACCTATTCCGTACCACTTCACGACGAGACGGGGCATACTTACGCAGTACTATGTGCCGATGTTTCACTCGACTGGGTACAGAATCTGGTAGACAAAGCCAAGCCCTACGATTACTCCACCGTATTTGTTGTAGGGCGCGATTCACAGTATATCTGCCATCCGAATACAGATTGGGTCCAATCAATTAATGTGATTGATCAAGCACGACAGCAACACGATTCCACATTCCTTGAGATGACCAGAAAAATGCTGAGTTGGCAAGATGGAACAGATACGGTTGACATGTCAGGTCAGCTACAGAATGAGTCAAATAGGCAAGACTTTTCTTCCTCGATTGTCTATTACGCGCCCGTCGACCGCGTACAATGGTCTATTTGCTTCACACTACCTGAAGACAAGATTCTGGAAGGTCCCAACCGTTTGCGAACCTATATGCTTCTGCTACTGGCCATATTAGTAGTTGCGATATCCTTATCGCTTTACTATATCATCCGCTCACAGTTGTGGCCACTCAGCTTGTTATCAGAAAAAACGAAAGAGATCTCACGAGGTAACTTCGATGTAGAACTACCTGTATTCGATTCAAAAGACGAGATTAGTCATCTACGCGACTCTTTTGACGATATGCAGCATTCAATAGCCAAATACATTGCTCAACTACAGCAGACTACAGCCTCTAAGGCATCCATTGAAAGTGAGCTACGTGTGGCCAGTGACATCCAAATGTCGATGCTGCCCAAGATTTTCCCACCTTATCCTGATCGTAATGATATCGATATCTATGGCGAACTAACCCCTGCAAAATCTGTAGGTGGCGACTTGTTTGACTTTTATATCCGCGACGAGAAACTTTTCTTCTGCATAGGCGACGTCAGCGGCAAGGGTGTACCTGCCTCTCTGGTAATGGCTGTTACCCGTGCCCAGTTCCGTACCGTCTCTGCCCATGAGGCGGCACCTGACCGCATCATTACCACGATTAATGATGCCATGGCCGATGGCAACGACTCTAACATGTTTGTCACACTCCTTGTAGGTTCACTCGATTTGCCAACAGGCCGTATGCGATATTGTAATGCCGGCCACGATGCACCGTTACTCGTCAGTTTCGACCAAACGGCTCATGTAGAAACGTTACCATGCGATTCAAACATCCCCGTAGGTGTTATGCCCGATTGGCGATTCAGCGTCCAGGAGGTCATGATTAAGCCACAAACTACAATATTCCTGTTTACCGATGGACTAAGTGAAGCCGAAAACAATCGTCACGAGCTATTCGGCATGGATCGCATTCTCAATCAGGCGAATAGCATTCAGGCATCATATTGTTGTGCACCACATGCCGTCATAGATCAGATGAGACTGGCTGTACAGTCTTTTGTTGACGGCGCAGAACAAAGTGACGATTTAACCATGTTAGCAATACAATACACCAAAAAGCAACTCGACGTGCGTTATCAAAATCAGATCACTCTGCCTAACGATGTGCAGACAGTACCCCAGCTTAACGCTTTCGTAGATGAAGTCTGCGAGGCCGTTGGATTCGACATGAGTACGACGATGAAACTAAACCTCGCTATCGAAGAGGCAGTAGTCAACGTCATGAATTATGCCTACCCCGCTGGCGTGAAAGGCGATGTTTACATTGCCGCACAAGCAAACGATGAACGGTTGAAATTTGTCATCAGCGACAATGGTACCGCTTTCGACCCTACTGCCAAGAGCGAAGTAGACACTACACTCTCTGCAGAAGAACGAAGTATCGGTGGATTAGGCATCCACCTGATCCGACAGATTATGGATACAATTAACTATGAGCGTATTGACGGAAAGAACGTCCTGACGCTCCGCAAAAAATTTACCAATAAATTATCATTATGAAAACAACGTTTAAAGAAGAAGACAAGAACTTCGTCATGTATTTCGAAGGTCGTCTCGACACAGCAGCTTCAGCAAAAGTCGAAGAAGAAATGAAACCTCTCTACAACTGTGACGGTCATGATGTTATCCTCGACTGCACCAGCCTTGAGTATATCTCCTCAAGTGGTCTGCGCCTGTTCCTTGGCCTACTTAAAGCAGCAAAACCCAAAGGCAGCCATGTATTCCTCCGTGGTCTTAACGAAGATCTCCGTCAGGTGTTCGCAATGACGGGCTTCATCAACCTGTTCGAGTTTAAATAATGCGACTATCGCCTCATTGCGAAGCATTGCTGCAGGAGTTCCACAACCAGCGACCTGAATTGCAGCAACTTGAAAACAAGGTCTTTGAGTTGCTGCAAACGACGCTACGTCATCAGGGCATCGAGCTCAATAGCATAGAACACCGTGTGAAAACTGAGCAGTCGTTAGCAGGCAAACTGGAGCTAAAAGGCGAGAAATACCGCTCACTCAGCGACATTACCGATCTGGTTGGTCTACGTATCGTTACCTTCTACACCGACGATGTTGACAAGGTTGCCGCTATTGTCAGCCAGCTATTCGATATCGATTGGAGCAACTCAGTAGACAAACGCAAGCTACATCAGCTTACCAGTTTCGGCTATAACTCACTCCACTACATCTGCCGCCTGCACGAGGGGAGCATACCATTCGAGATTCAGATACGTACTGCCCTGCAACACACTTGGTCGGCTATAGAACACGACATAGGCTATAAAGGGGCAGTAAAACTGCCACCTGAGTATCGCCGCCAGTTCAGTCGTCTGGCAGGTATGCTCGAACTGGCCGACGATGAATTCAGTCGGCTACGCACCACCATGACGGAATATCGCCGCCAGATTCAGACGTTAGTCAAGTCAGGTAATCTGAACGAAGTAACGCTCTCTACCGACTCGTTCCGCAGCTATCTGGATCTACGCCCCTTTGATCGACTCAATCAACGCATTGCAGCCGTCAATCAAGCAGAGCTATTCCCAGCCTCACTCATGCCTTTTCTCCCTGTTCTTGAGCATTTCGGCATGGAGTCGCTTGGCGAGGTTCAGGCTATGGTCGATGAACTCAGCGATACAGCTTATCAGTTAGCGCTGTCGCAATTGGCTATAACCGATCTCGACATCCTGTCAGAAAGCGTGGGTCTGCAGAACCTCTGCATCGTATGGACGCTTAAACACGGTGGCAATCGCGAGGAAGTTAAACTTATCTACGACACCATCTATGGTGCCAATGACTCTAATGCGTATCTGGCTGATGGCATCATACATCAGTATACTGCCATTGGACAGTCGTAAACATTATAGAATAGAACATGAAACAGAAACTCACAATCGTCAAAGTTGGCGGGGCCATTGTTGAAGACGAAGCCCAGCTCAACCAGTTACTAAAAGATTTCAGCGCCATCGAAGGGCGTAAAGTACTGATCCATGGCGGTGGACGCCGAGCTACTCAGGTAGCTGCCAGTCTGGGCATCGAGTCAAAAATGGTTGGTGGACGCCGCATCACAGATGCTGAAATGCTTAACGTAGTAACGATGGTTTATGGCGGATTGGTCAACAAAAACCTCGTGGCACGCTTGCAAGCCAATGGTGTAAATGCCCTTGGCCTGACGGGAGCTGACATCAATGTGATACGCAGTCATAAACGTCCCATCAAAGACGGTATCGACTTTGGTTTTGTAGGCGATGTAGACAAGGCCGACGGCGAGATGCTGAACAAGCTCATCGAGACAGGCATTACGCCTGTTATGGCACCGCTGACTCACGATGGGCAAGGACACATCCTGAACACCAATGCCGACACAATCGCCAGCGAGACGGCCAAGGCATTAGCCCCATATTACGATGTCACCCTGATCTTCAGCTTCGAGAAGAAAGGCGTGCTTAGTAATCCCGATGACGACAACTCTGTGATACCAACTATCACACGTGCCGCCTTCGAGAAGTATAAGACCGACGGTACCATCAGTGGCGGTATGTTGCCTAAGATTGAAAATGCGCTTAGCGCTATCGATGCAGGTGTTAATCGTGTGATTATCACCCTCGCTACAGCCATTGATGGAACAAGCGGCACAACAATTTTATAAATTTTTCCGTTTTACTTGTAACTTTTGCCCCAGGTTAATCGTCATATAAAAAGAAGAGGATGAAAAAGATCAGTTTTCAAAACGACATCTTGCCGCTGAAGAACGAGCTTTACAGGCTTGCCCTCCGCATCACCCTCAACCCTGCAGAGGCAGAGGATGTAGTACAAGACACGATGATTAAGGTCTGGAACCGCAGAGAGCAATGGGAGAACATCGAATCAATAGAATCCTTTTGTCTTACTATCTGCCGCAATCTGTCGCTCGACAGAATGCGAAAGTTGGAAAACCAGAACCAAAGTCTGGAAGAAGGCGAGCATGATTCGCCTGACAGCAGCTACGCCTCCAACCCTGAGGAGCAGGCAATGCAGCGCGACCGCGTTGAGTTGATACGCCGCCTCATCAATGAGCTGCCAGAGAAACAGCGGAGCGTTATGCAACTACGCGACTTCGAAGGCAAGAGTTATAAAGAAATTGCGTCGATAATGGCCATCAGCGAAGAACAGGTGAAAGTCAACATCTTCCGAGCTCGACAAGCCATCCGACAGAAATATATAGAATCAGAGAAATATGGACTATAAGTACATCGAACAGTTATTGGAACGCTATTGGCAGTGTGAGACCACACTCCAAGAAGAGTCTATACTGCGCACATTCTTCAGTCAGGATGATGTTCCTGCCTGCCTGCAGCAGTACAAAGCGCTGTTTACTCTCCAGCAGGAGAAGGAGACACTGGGCGATGACTTTGACACCCGTATACTTGAGAAGGTGGGCATTGAGCAGCCTAAGGCAAAGATTATCACTTTTACCTCACGCCTCATGCCGTTATTCCGTGCTGCCGCAGTCGTAGCCATCATCCTGACCTTAGGCAATGCCGCTCAGGCACCTTGGGACCGTGGATGGGACGACCCCAAAGAGGCTTATGCCAAATTCCATCAGCAGCAGGTAACAGACTCCGTTAACTCACTTGGTACCATCCAGGCCGAGAACATCACCGACACGATTAAGGTTGGAAATACGGAGCGAACCACCCTCGTTGAATAAGATATTTTTTTCTATGCTTTCTTTATAATAAAAACAAGTAAAACAATTAGGAAGAAGAAGCTGTGAAGCTTCGTTCATTTCTCTCAAATTTTCAGGAAATACTAACGCTGAAGTTCAGGCTGCACTCCCACTACAATGGGGCTGCAGCCTTCTTCAATGCTATACGCTTGGGGTTACTTTTTCATTCTGAGGTTAAGCTGATATATCGCCGGCAGCATTATCAGCAACGAAAATCCTACAGACAACAATACACTTGAGCCGAACATATCTTCGAGCGTAGGATCACCCGTACCGTATAATGCTATCGATATGTTGTACATCACATAGGCTACCGAATTGTTAGCCCAGTGATACACCACCCCAGGTATGATACTATCTGTGCGATAGTACATCCAGCCCAGCAACATACCTATCAAGAATGCATGCGGCATCTGTGCAGGATTTACGTGAGTTAGAGCAAACAGCAGAGCAGATATGGCAATAGCCACCCAATGATTATGATGCCAGCGCAACAAACTGCGCAATATAGCTCCACGAAAAACCAGTTCCTCTACCAATGGTGCAAGCAGCCCTATCACTACATATCCTAAGCGATTGCCCATTATGCTCTCCAAACCCTTTTCGGCTACATTTGGCAACTCAGGCAGCATCTCCTGCAACCATATCGATGGCGTGAGTGCACCTAACGATGCCACCACAGTCCACAGCAGTACCGTCCAAGGACGAGTGCGCAGCCAATGCGGACTAACCTCCGCCCACTTATATATTATAAACAATGCAAACGCCAATATGCTGGACAGGATGCTACCTGTGATGAGACTCACCGATCCTATCGGATCAAGTCCTATCAGCTTAAACACCCCCATCACTATGCCTCCCATCACAAACTGTATTGAGGCAAAAATTATCGTATAGATTATTGCATTCTTCATTTTGTCTGGTTTAATATCTGTTCTACTTGCTTTTTGTCTTCTTCCAACTGTTTGACCAGCGCCTCAGGCGAATCGAAACGGCGCTCCTCGCGCAGCCGGGCCACAAAATCAATGGTCACCGTCTGCCCGTAGATATCACCCTCGAAATTAAAAATATTCACCTCAAGGGTGGTATGGTGTCCTTTAAAAGTAGGTCTGGTACCAATATTCATCATAGCAGCCTTCTTCGGAGCGTCACCAATACTGGCCCATACGGCATAAACCCCTGATGCAGGAATCAGTTTATGAGGATTTCCCGGTTCCAGATTTGCCGTTGGGAATCCAAGTGTACTGCCGATATGCTCACCCGGCATCACCGTTCCCGACAGCTGATAGTAGCGCCCCATACAGGCTGGCATCTGCTCTACTTTACCCTCTGTCAGCAGTTGCCTGATCACAGAAGAACTGACAGCACAGCTACCATCAGTCATCATCTCGGCATCGCCTCGTAGCACCTCCATGCCTAATTCACGACCATACACTACATAGTCATCGAATCCCTCTGTGCGATTCTTGCCGAAACGGTTGTCATAGCCCGTTACCAATGTTGTCACGTTGAGCTTCTCACGCAATACCTGCTGCATGAACTCCTGAGCCGTCAGGGAGGCCAACGCACGTGTAAAAGGCAGCACCACCAGATAATCAACATCCAACTGACTGACATACGCACGCTTCTCGTCGAGTGTCGATAAAACCTGCGGCTGATACGTAGCATCAAACACCTCGCGTGGCTGGCGATCAAAGGTAATCACCATCGAAGCTGTACCTTTCCGCCTGGCTTCGGCCATCATCAGCGTAATCAAGTGCTGATGACCGCGATGCACGCCATCGAACACACCGATGGTAGCAGTGCATTCACAAGGTATCTGAATGCTATCTATATCGTTTATTATCTTCATAATTGGCCGCAAAGTTACTCAAAAATCCCCAATTTAGCTTTACAAATCAATGATTTTTAGTTATTTCCTCTTAAAAATTTGGATATTTAAAGAAATTCACGTACCTTTGCAACCGCTTTTTAGGCAAAGCATCGGACTTGTAGCTCAGTTGGTTAGAGCAACAGACTCATAATCTGGAGGTCCCTGGTTCAAGCCCAGGCTGGTCCACCCCTGAAAATCAGAGAGTTACGAGAATTTCGTGACTCTCTTTTTCTTTCATGGTGACCTTCAGGTGACCTTTTCAAGTCCAAACTGGGTCGTTTCAGCATTCTGAAATGAATGAAAATTTCGTGAATTCTCATGAAATATTAATCACAATTAAATATGCTGACCATGATCATGGAACCAGGCATTGTCAAGCCATGATTTATCCTTTTTGTTCCTACGAGACTTCTTTTTATGCTTTGGCTTCTTATCATGATCATCAAAGAGCGCGACAATAATCATCATTAAAATAATAAATGTCATAAGTTTATTTTTTATTTGTTACTAATTCTTTCAACCATTATTCGCATTCATCATCAATTATTATCCAGTGTTTAATCTCATCGTCTATCATTTTACGTAATTCATCGATAAAAGCATTTACCGATGCGGTTCTATTATTTATCTTATCCATTCCCTCCACCAGCCTTTCCCAAAAAGACACATTGATATAGGTATCGCAATTATTAATACGGATAGTTACGAACCCATGTTTTGCAAAAACCTCATCGCGTAACATGTCTTTTTGTAAACGCCTACGATGGTATTCGCCATCAATTTCAACACAAATCTTCTCCTCTCTGAAGAATAAATCTGGGAAGAAAGCTGTCTTGCAATCCTTGAAAGCAATAGGAGGATTGCATTCCACCCTTGCTTTCATACTATCAGGCAGGAGTTTATATGCGGCCCGCTCACTCTTTGTTCGGCAGACTTTCTGTTTCTTTTCATGCATTTTATCGCATGCAGTCAAATTTCTGTATATACTTTCCATCGCTCAAAAACTAAAATTTATCCCCCACCCGCCACAGGGGGTAAAGGGCATCTAACCAAAATTTCGTTGCAGAAAGGACGAGGAAAGACAGGCTTTAGCGCAAGACTTTGATCGAAAATACTACCCGCAGGTGTGGAGATTTTCGAAGCAAACCACAGGCTTGGCCTTGCACATAAGACGGTCGCTCGTACCTTTGCATAGAAATTTAGGTCAGATGACATTTGCCCTGCATGAGTTGGAATCAACTCTCCCTTCTATCAAGTTCGATACAACCGTATCGCTAATATATAATAATGTATATATGGACATAGCAGTCCATTGCAGGCTACCCGCTATGGAACGCTATTTATTCGACTATCAAGGATATAGCCATCAAAAAAGAGTGCCATTCTTCATTAGAAAGACACTCTATAAAAATACCCAGGAATAACCTGCCCTACTATAAACCTGACATCAGTACTTCCATGGCCAGTTCCTCTGCCTGGAATACTTCAAGGCCACTAAGTCGGTTATTCTCATACTCTTGGCCAGCCAAATCGGCACGGTCATTGATAAATTCGGCATCATTGGCCCTTGGATCATCGTTATCAACAAGATACTTTTTCAGATAAAGCGCATAATAGTTGAAATCTACTTTTGCCATATAAACCTCCTTTTTCACGTGTTAATAATCAATCTAAGCCTTCTGTATGACTTCTCTCCTCTTCACGCAGAAGGTGGTTCAGATAGTTCCCTGAAGACTCTTCGTTCTCAGGAACTGCACGTCGAGCGCAGTACTCCTTGAAGTCACGTGTTTGCTCTTCGGACTGATGTGTTACATAATCCAAACCTGTGATTTTCTCATCATACAACATCCGAGCGAGTTCGCTTGGATTGTAAAATCTGTTTTCGAGTGTCATTTTTTCCATTGTTATAAAGCTTATGTTAATTAGTTACTTTGAATATCGAATGTCACGAGCTTCCCAACAAATCGTCAGAACATTGAGGTTGTAGCCCTTCTTCATACACGATAGTATCCCAGCGATCGCCCAGTATTGGTCTTCCTCCCTTTGCGAAAGCACCCAATCCCAAGCGTTCGTGCCGTTCTCTAACTTCGTCTGCTGAAGTAGCTGCTTCTGCTCTTCTGTGATGGTATGCTCTTTCTCCATGTTGCAAATATACAAAGAATTATGGAGATAGGTACAACAATTCTGTTAACGTTAACAAAATAATCAAAGATAATCATTTGACTATAAAATTTGGTCGTTTCAGAACATTTGCGTACCTTTGCACCCGAAGCATCAAGAGCAGTACCCGAAAGGGTGACTCGCCAACCGAGCTTTAGCTTAGCCACGGTGGTCAGTACGATGCGGAAGATTAGTATTCACTTCAAAAACAAAAAGTTATGCAACAGCACATTTATTACACAAAGTATGCCCTGCAATTCGCAGACATGCAAATTCCAGAGTTAGTTAATGAGTTCAACGCATTGGTGCAAAGCCGTGCATGGTCAAGTATGCGAGCCTATCACGACAAGGCACTTATTGATGAATTTAAGAATCGTGGCATCGATGTGTCCGCAATCAGCGACAGACACACCATCAATTTTGCTAAGCCAGTCAAGTATGATATTAATCGCAATCTGTTGATTGCTATAGACTAAATACCACACGGGACCTTGTCGTCTGCTCTTGACAGGCCCTGATTTTTACCATTTTTTGTGTAAAAACTATTAAATATTGACATTATTTACTCATATCTACTTTATTTTGATTATCTTTGTGTATTGAATAACCTAAAACAAAGACGAAGATGAACAATTTACAGTTGACAATAGTTTTAAAAGAAAAAGATACTCTGAGATATAAATTCCCACAGGAAGAATTCTATGAGCATGTATCACTTAAGTTAGCTGGTCAAATAGGAGAAGACGATATTCGTTTTTTAAATGGATATTCTTCAACAGAAGTCCTAAATGAAGATTATGGTGCCTTCGAATATTTACCCGATGTAGGACGATGGAGAACTATAGATTTAGATCTCTCAGAAGTATATCCAGAAAATTTTAATCTCAATGAACTGGATGAGATAAGAGGACTAAGGTCTATTATTCTACCAAATGATCTTAAATATGTCAACTGGTGGTATTTGAAGAGCGATACCAATACCACTACTTCGTCTTTAGTTGTTTCAGAAGGGTCGAAAATGATAAATCAAGAATCTTTCTGTAAATGGGAAATACTTAGTAATGTTAGTTTACCCAGTACATTGGAAAAGATTTCTCCAGACTCATTCGTCGGTTGCAACTCGTTAAAATCATTCAAATTCCCTAATGGATCTCAATATTTTGTGGTATGCGACGGTGTTCTTTTTTCATCAGATAAAAGGATTCTCATCGCATTCCCTCCTGCTTTGAAAATCGAAAAATATGAAATTCCAGAAGGAACAACTGTTATTGCAGAAAGAGCATTTAAGCATAATCCATATATTGAAGAAATTGTCATTCCCGCTTCGGTTGTACGAATTCAGGATTTTGCTTTTGAGAACTGTGCAAGTCTCGAGTGGATAGGAGTGCATTCAGAAAACCATTTCTATTATTCTCGCCATGGAATACTTTATGAGAAGGACGTCCCCGCAATAGATTCCGATTGCGACGGATATTCACATTCTCATTTGGACAAAATAATTTGTGTTCCAGCTGCATTAAATAAATCAGAATTGAATTTAGATAAAGTTCTTCTTGCCCCACGATGTTTTTCTGGTTGCCGCAACATCAAAAGCATAAGATATGAGCATTGTTTCTATAGAATAGATGGTGCTTTTAATGGTAATAATGACATCAAAGAGATCAGCTTTTGTTTGATACATGTGTTACCAATGTTTTATGAATGCCAGAAACTTAAGAAATTGAGTATTCGCGGATCATTTTCTGGAGAACTTGGCCATTCAATTCCTCGAACAAAGAACCTGCAAGAAATTAATTTAGAGGATAATGAGGACTATGTTACTGTTGATGGAGTTGTGTTTACAAGTGATGGGGATTTAATCTTCTATCCTCCTCAAAAAAAAGATAAGATATATGTAGTACCTGATATAATTAAAAGCATAACTCGGAATGTATTTGTGTATAACCCGTTTCTTCGCGAGGTTAAACTACCTCCTTTCTTCGATTTAGAGAAACTTAAGACAGATTGGTTCGTGGAAGAATCGTTTGAAGGTTCCTCGGAAATTGTATTAGAAACAGAGTGTAACACCACTATTCGGCTTTCAATAATATCAGGCAATTAGAAAAACAAATATAGGCGCATCCCGCCGAGGTTGGTTACAACAAGTTTGGTCGACTATTTGAAACCTCAAATGGGCCTCGTTGTCTGAGAAGATGGTGAGGCTTTATTGTTTTGACACGTATTTAGCGAGTAAATGAATATTTTTCATTAAATTTCTCAAATTATTACCCTTTTTAGCCTCTCATTTAGAATAAAGTTTGTATCTTTGTTGCGACAATATAAAAGAAGATATGGCTGCAAACAAAGATCTCAATCGCTTAAAAGTGATACTGGCAGAGAAAAAGAAATCCAACCTTTGGTTATCCAAAGAGTTGGGATGTTCGCCCACAACCGTATCCAAATGGTGTACTAATTCATCTCAACCTCCTTTGGAGATGCTGATGAAGATAACAAAATTGCTTGACGTAGACCTTAAGGATCTCGTCAGATTTGAAGAACTTGATAAAAATGAATAAGAAGTATGTATAAAATAACCTGGGACAAAGAGACTGGTGGGGTGCTTTTGCACTCCCGTATAGTGGAAGGTACACTTGGTACTTCTCCACGTCCTGTGTTCTGGGAAGAACTTGATTTATTAAGGTTGAATGAGCTTGGGTGGGAATATCCTCATAGTGAGGAGCCGCTGCTATGGGCTATCAACAAACAGTACTGGTATCGTGGTGAGATGGTTTTCGAAACTAAGGGAGCAAATATCTATGACGATGCAACTGTAGAATTCCAGCAAGGAATGGAAACATTGAAATTAAAACCCGTCAATGTGAAGAAGATGCTGGAAAACTGCAAAGAGTATATGTTCCTTTTGGAAAGTGAAGCCATAGAATTCATCCACGAGACATACAGTCAATATGCAGGAGCACGTAAAAGCGTGCAAAACGTTGCTTCCAATCAGCTCGACTATGAGGCCTTGGCTGCAAGAGCAGAGAAAAAGTCTAAGACGAAAATGGCGATTGTCAAGGAAGACTGCGACTCTTTTGAGATTGTACCTCTTGACAAAGCCAAAGAACAAGGTCGTAAAATATACCAGACCACCAAAATTGACAAATTCCTTGCATCCTTCTCTGGTGGCAAGGATAGTCAGGTTGTTCTGGATCTCTGTACACGTGCCATCCCAAGCACAGATTTCGAAGTAATTTATAGCGATACCGGCTATGAATTACCTCCTTCCCTCAGTCTTTATGAGGACGTACAAAACCATTATAGGGAGCTATATCCCGATTTAAAATTTTCCGTGGCCCGCAACCACGAAAGCGTTTTGAACTATTGGGACAAGATAGGTACGCCAAGCGATACCCATAGATGGTGTTGTTCTATTATGAAAACAGCACCACTATATAGAGGGTTGAAGCTGGATGGCACCAACAAACAGGCCAAAGTACTTACTTTCGACGGCGTAAGAGCAGAAGAAAGCGTTAAACGAGGTGCATATATGCGTGTTGGCAAAGGTAAACACACGACTATCACAAACGCTCACCCAATAATCAACTGGAACGCAGTTGAAATTTTCCTGTATATCTTTAAATACAACCTCCCAATCAACGAAGCCTATCGCTACGGAAAAGCACGCGTAGGATGTCTGATATGTCCGTTCTCCACGGCGTGGGATGACATGATTGCATCAAAGCGATATGGCAAAGAACTTAAACCATTCACAGATAGGCTTGTTGAATGGTCCAAGGATAGTAAGATTGGTAAGATTGATGAATTTATTAAGGAAAGGCGCTGGAAGATCAAAGCGATAGGAAATACGGATTTGGTAAAGACTGTAGTCTCCTTCTCTGATGCCAACAACACCTTTACGGCTATTGTTAAAAATTCACTTCATCCAGTTTATGAATGGCTGCCAGCACTGTGCGAATATACCATTGAACAAAAAGACAACGTAGATAAAGGCTCATTGCGTTTTGACGGCAACGTTTATGATTTTCATCTCAAACATGAGAAAGAAAAGAACCAATTTGCTTTTGTTGTAGAGAACCCTTCTACCCAGTTGAGTTTTCTGCTAAGGCGTGTTATATATAAAAGTGCATACTGTGTACATTGTGAAGTATGCGAAGTGGACTGCCCCACAGGAGCATTATCCATTGTTCCTAACGTCTATATTGACAAAACCAAATGTATCCATTGTCACAAATGCCTAAACTCACATGATTTAGGTTGTATATCAGCTGATTGTGTAAGAATGATAAGAAATATGAACAACAATGAAGAAACAAAAATTCGAGGTTATAAGACCTTTGGATTCCATGAAGAGTGGCTGCATGAATTTCTTGTAGACCCTGAGTATTTTTGGAAAAGCAATTCACTGGGCCCTGCTCAAGAGTCAGGATTCACGGAGTGGTTGAAAGATGCCGAGATTGTTGATGCCAAGAGGAATCTGACACGTTTTGGCGAATTACTTCAACAAATATATATTGACAACACGAACTTGACATGGGAGTTAATTTTAACTAACCTATCCTACAATTCATTTGTTATTGACTGGTTTGCTAACAATATTAAGATAGGTCAAGAATATAATCGAAAGATATTGGAGGGTATGATTAACGAACAAGGTTATTCATCAAGAGGAAAGACAATTCCTAATGCGGTAGCGGCTCTTATCCAAACCTTTGATTATTCCCCTATTGGCGATACATTGAATATGAGTATGCAAGCTGATGGAAAAAACAAAGTAAGAGGTGGATATGAAGAAATAACAAAAGAAGGTTTAGCTTACAGTTTATACAAGTATGCAGAAAAGAAAGGTGTTCATTCGTTGAGAGTCTCAGACTTTTATAATGATGAATGTACAAGCGGGCCTTTCCGTGTCCTTGGTATCAGTAAACAGGTTTTCAACAACACCTTGAAGTCTCTGAACTCTGCCAACAATCGCGTTCTTATTGCAGAATTGGCGATGGGCCTTGATAGTATCACTCTTCGTGAGGACCTTAATTCCATCTCTTGTTTAGAATCCCTTCTTTAAGATGAACCTAAAGACCTCATATTATAAAAACAGTATACTCTCTATCAATAGAGGTTTGGCATTTGGAATCCCCTCCAATGCTAAACCCCTATTCCTACTTTCGATTATCAAAGGTATAGAAGAAGGAATAATCATTGGGAATAAGTTTTCATATGAGGAAAAACTGGAAACAATTTATAAGGAGTTATGTTCGTTCTATGAACCCAACAGGAAGCCGGCTCCCTTTTACAAGCCATTCTATCACTCTACCAAAGAGCATTACTATAACATCAAATGGAAGGGAGGTAAGATTCCAGATCATACATGGCATACCCCCTCGCCTAAATTTATAAAGGAGAACATTGAATATGCATTTCTTGACGACGGTCTGTGGGATCTTCTTCAAGACAAGTATATCAGAAACGAGTTCTGCGAACTAATAGTAAGTCATTATCTCAAAACAGCAAACATCTAACGTATGAAATACAGTGATATCGTAACACTTAGGTCTATGCGACCTGCTTATAACATTCAGGAAGAAGGACATGACGAATGGAAGACCTTCATCGCCAATGACCAGTTCAATGAAATTCTTAATTGCATGATTAAGGCTGTGCGTAACAACGATGCAGACAATCACAAGTCTTTGTGGATAGCAGGAACATATGGCACAGGAAAATCACATGCAGGTGCTGTTCTAAAACATCTGTTCTGTGACCCAGTGGAAGATATCAGGGAATATGTCGAAGAAGAGTACAAGAAGGATAAATATGATAAGCTACGTTCTGCCATTCTGAACGTTCGTATGCAGAAACGACTCTTCCCTATAAATATGTATGGTCAGCAGAGTATTGCCCACGAAGAGGATTTGTCACTTCAGCTTCAGAAAGAGATAAAGTCTGCTCTCAACGCTGCCGGTCTTGACATCGTTGTTCAAACAGATTTTGATACACTTGTACAACACATAGATGAACAGCCGGTGATTTGGCAGTCGCTTATTGATAATAATATCATATTAAGTAGCGTTGCCCCTGATTTGAAAAAGCTAAAGCAATTGCTTATGGCTGGCAATTCCGAAGTACTTGATCGTGTGCGCAATGCTCAACGTATAGCAGGTATCGATATCCGCTTACAAGGCAATAACATTCAGAAATGGATCTTTGAAGTTCAAGATAAAATCAAAGAAAAAGGATATGATGGCCTACTTATTATTTGGGATGAGTTTACTGAGATTATGACTTCAAGTATTGCAAATCCTTTAATTCATCAGCTACAAGAGATTAACGAAGCAATGATGAATCCGGAAAATAATAGTTACTTTCTGTTAATCTCACATCCATCTGCAATTTTGACCCTTGAAGAACAAAAGCGTGAAAAGACAAAAGGGCGCTATCATTATAAATCTTATAATATGGAACCTGTTTCGGCATTTAAGATTATGTCGAAGAAATTTAAGGTTGTTGATGACGAAGCTTATAGACTGCGTAAAGACAGGTTTTTCTCTCTCCATAGTGACCTACTCGACGTTTTCTCTGAGACCTCGGCAAACACAGAAGAGACTATTGACAACATCAAGAATCTATTCCCTCTTCATCCATCAACTGCAAACCTTGCGACTTACTATGCCCGTGAAGCAGGTAGTTCCAGCCGAAGTGTATTTGAATTCCTTGCAAGCGACACTGTAAGGGAATTCCTTGACGATGAAGACAACTTTGCTAACGAGCGAACTATTACCTGTGACTTGTTGTGGGACTACGTTCAAGAGTATTTCGAAAGTGACACAACACGATTTGGTGCCGTGACTGAAAGATATAATAGCCACCACCTCGCAGTAGAAGCAGCAGGTGAGAACTATTTGAAGGTTTTTAAAGGAATCCTGCTTTTAAATGCTTTAAATAATATAGCCAATAGTGATACCGTTACACCAAGCATAGAGAATATAGAATCATTATTTGTTGGTACAGAAGTTGAACAAGAATTAAATGATATTCTTGAGTTCCTTAACGACAAGAGTATAATACAGAGGCAGCCAAATGGTAACTATTCTATTCTATTCACGGCTTTACCTGGAGAAGAAATCCAGAAGATTAAGGAAGAATTGATGTCGAGTAACTACCTCTACACTGATCAGGTTATCAAGTTTGGTGATTCTGCACGCTTGAGTTTTGACAAAAACTTCAAGCAGATTAATCGTCCACTGAGTTATCAATTCTTTTCCAAACAAGGTAACGAATATACTTTGCTAAGCAAGATAGAAAATACTCAACGCGATGCCAAAGGCTATGAGATATACCTTGCCATTTTGGTGGCTAAGACCCAATCTGAAATGTTTGAGTTGAAAGATATTGCAGAGCGTAACTGTAACGAAGAAAGATTTAAGAACACGGTCTTTGTTGTGATGGAGGCCTACCTCACTGATAAAAACTATGAGCGTTTCATAGAATATCAGGCCAATGCACAATGTGCTCAACGTCATGGCTTAGCAAATCAGCAGAAAACATATGCAAAAAATGCCTCTGACATGATTACAGAATGGACAACAAGAATGAAGGGCAGTAATGTTACCTTTTATCTGCGTGGCGACTCCATGACTATTTCAGGTAGTAAGATGTCATCAACCATTAATATGACAATAGCCCCATCTATCTTTGAGGCTGGTCCAGAGTCGTTAGAGATTGTTCGTTCAAAAAGTTCTGTGACCTATTGGAAAAAGGCATCTGTGAAGGCAACTGTTGATGCCATATTATCATTCAATACCAAGCAAGACATTCTTGCATCACCATCATGTGGTGGTCAGGCAAGGCATGTGGAATTCCTCTTGCAAGATAGCGTTGATGACAATTTGGAATGGAAATCAGACATAGATCCCAACCATCCATTGAAGAAGGTATGCGATTATGTCGACGAATGGCTCTCGGGACGCCACACCAATAAGAACCAAACATTTAATCTTGGGGAAAAGCTTATAGGACTTACAGAGCCCCCCTATGGACTATTCCAGAGCTATGCATCAATGGCTATGGTTGCTTTTGCTATGAGGAAATATATAAATCAAATTTTCGATACTAATGGAAAGCAACGTACCGCCCAACATCTTGTTGATGATGTTGTAGAGATGTTTAAGGCATGGGAATCTGGTAAAACCTCTCAGAAATTGAACTTCATGTTTGAAAGCAAAGAGGCTGGTAAGCTTTGTAAGCATCTCATCTCTATGTTCTCGTTGAAGAAACTAAAAGGTTATTCCGACATTAGTTCTTTGAAAGATGCTCGATGGGCTATTCAACATGAGTATGCCAAGGATAAAGGCTATCCTCTCTGGGCATTGAAATACAGTTCCAGCGAGTATAACACAGATAAGATGAAACAGCTTGTCGATGATGTTATCAAAGTTGTCAGTGATCCTGAAAGCATGAAGAATCCTCAATTGCTAAACAATACCATCAGTGGCTATGAAGAGCAAAAGATTGAATGGGGAAATCTGTTGATAGAGAAAAACGGAGGCAATTATAAGGAAGGTTTTGACAACTTTATGAAAGGAGTTGAAATCGTCAATCTTCAAGATAGTGAGATTTCTGAAGCTATGGATTATCTTCAGGGGCATTTGGAGGGTGAAGTTGGACTATGGAAGGAATTGGATGTTAGAGAAAAACTTAAAGACTGGCGCATCTCGCAACAGCCTACTGGTGCAGGTTCTTTTGGTGGTCCAAACCCTGGTGGCGGATACGTTCCTACTTCTACAGGCGAAGGAGGTTTCATTGGCGTAAGAGAAGAACCCGTTGATATTTCTTCGAAACGAAATGAACTTGCCGGAAAGATTAAAATGATTCCTTCTAATGAAATAAAAGAAATCATTAGTGAGATCATAGAAAAAGAAAATGGCTTCATACTTGATGTCTTATTAAAATATGTACAGTGAATATAATTCCCTCGAAGAACTGAAAGCCCAGGTCATAGCAGACTGGGAGCAGACAGGCTTGGATGTCTCTACACGGAACAGATACCCAATTAGGTTCGTGTTGTTTGACAATTTCCGAGATTGCAGTCAGTTTGTTGATTACGTACAGGAGGAAATGGATGCCATCGTTCAAAGTGTTGACAAATGGATAGATCCTGAATATCCTGACATCATGATTACTTACACAGAACTGGCTGAGCGCATACAAGCACATATAAAAAAGATGGATGGGGTAAATTGTGTTATCGCACCATTCTCTGAGTTGGCCAGATTCTACGATAACGACGAAAAGAAGACATTCGATGCCCTTCTCAAAACAATAAAAGCTTTTGAAGCAAGTAGCAAGTCTTTTGAAACTCACCAACGAGTCTATGTACCAATTGTTGGTTTGGAGGGCAAGATGGAGTCTTTTAAAAACGATTCACAAAGTACTATTTGGAGATTAAGAGCCGAAGACAAAGGGCTAACATATCGGTTGATTTTAACAAATGGTGAAACATTTGGCGTAAATGGATTAGAGAAGCATTATACAGTAGTTCATAATATTCATGAATGGTTGAACATTTGGAAAGATGCCGACAAACAGGTAACACCCAATATCATTTGTACCTCTAACTCTATTTATGGGAATGCAAAATTTGCACAACCCGATAACGCGTTCGCTTTTGTACTATGTCGGGATGCTTACGATTTCCTTACCAAAGGTTTACAACTACAATTTGGTGGAATGACAAAGGCATTGGGTGATGGTGGCAACTGGCAAAATTTAGCATCCCAAATTGACATTAGTAATGGCTTTAGTTTTAGTAAATACGTCAAGAATTACTTCTCCATAACTGATATTGACTCACATGAAGCCTTCATTAAACTGTGGTTTGATTACCCAGGGCAATATGAAAGATGGCTACTTGCCAGGTTCTATCAACTACAACAAAATGGAGAAGGATTTATTTGCCGAATACTAACCAAAACGACCACTTTAATTGGAAATGACTTCATTGAACAGATGGTTTTGGATATGACAGAAATCGAATCCGAGATGGTCGTGCGTCAATATTGCTTAAGAGAAGCAGCAAAGCGGAATGTGGTTTTGCGTGAAGGTGTTGAGTCTACTTTAAACAAAAGACTACAATCTATAGCGGAAAAATATAATGCGGCAAGTGCACTTAAATACTGTACAGGCATTACAGAGAAGGAAAAGGAGCTTGCTATTTCCTGGTTGGGTAAAGGACTGATTAGTGTTGATCAAATAAAAGACTTCTATCCTGACATGTACCATTACTATGCCACTCCACTTGGTGTTTCTGTGAATATTCCAGAGTGGTTACCGGAATACATGAAAGAATATAAAAGGGCGAAAGTGTCTAACACATACACTAAAGAAGTTGATATTCAAATCAAAAATATTAATGGATCGGAAGTTGCTTTTGATACTTGGTATCAAGGATTCAGTACTACCAGAACGATACTACAAGGTAGAGAGGATATTGAAGTATTCTATTGGGTGGATGGTCTCGGGATAGAATGGATTCCATTGATAAAGGAAATAATTAGAGAGAAGAATAGTCAAAACATATTCCTAAATGATATTAAAATTGCAAGAGCGATTTTACCTTCAAAGACGGATGTTAATAAGACTGACTTGCAAAAGCTATTACCAGAATACGAGCAACTCATGAAGATGGGTGACCTGGACAATCTTGCACACCAGTCTACCAATCTTTGGCCAAACACTATTATCAAAGAAGTCAAACTTGTAAGGGATATTATAGAGGAAATAATTGCAAAATATAATAGTAAGAAAATCGCCATTATATCAGATCACGGTTTGACCTATCTATCTCAGTTATGCGAAGGTCTTGGTCTTAATGGCGTTGAATCCGATCATCATGGCCGTGTTGCAATTAAGAAAAACGGAGGATGGACTAAAGATGACAACTACTTCCGCCTGGAGGACGGGACTACTGTATGTGCCTTACGACATAGCTCCTTGTGCAACAAAGTACCCAAAGGCCAGGGAATTCATGGTGGTTGCACCCCAGAAGAGGTACTTGTGCCGATTTTCATTATCTCAAGTAACATTAATAATACGGAATGGTCAGCAGATATTCTTACAATAGAACTTAATGGAGCTAATCCCGTGGTACAGTTCCGCATTAAGAACATTCCATCAGTTGAAATTCCAGTTGTTGAGTATGATGGTATTAGATATGCATTGCATCAGGTAGATGGTGAAATCTACGAAAGTGAGCCAATTGCAGTTAATGAAAATTGTAATACCGTTGAACTCGTAATTGGAAGTATTATAAGAATTTTCAATATAAGTATAACTACCGGTGCCAAGGAGGACGACCCCTTTGGTGCGTTTTTATAAATAAGGATTATGAAGGCAGATATCAGTGAAAAGATTAGAACGTATTTCTCACAAATGTCTATATATAAAGACCCAGAGAAAACCAATAGTATATTTGCTGGCCGCAATCTCCCGGCCTTTGTTAAGGATTTCCTGTTGAAGCGTTATTTGAACGTTCAAACTGGAGAGATTGACACCCTTGGGCTGACACAGTTCCTTGATCAGGTTATACCGACGGTTACAGGTTCGGTTAAAGACAGAATCGTTTCGGGTCAAGAAGTGGTACTTCTTGCACGTTTCATCATTTATATCGACCTTGTAAAGGGACAAAAGCAGTTTGCCATACCCGACTACGGCATCAAACTTAGAGAAGGAATCATCCCTGAATTTGTTTACAATAAACATCAAGGAGAGCTTGTTGATGGCGAAAAATGGGGCATCGTAAAACTGTGTTTGTTACCTGATAGCGATGGTAAAAAGTTCCACGTCCAGATGGTTGACTATAAGCCCTTCAAACCTTATAGTTCCGTAGACATCAACTATCTTGCTGAAGCACGACAGCATTTTACCACTGACGAGTGGATGGACTTACTCCTTTCTGCAATGGAATATGATCCAGACGGTTTTGCCAATGCCACACAGAAGTTGGAATTTCTTACCCGACTTCTTATTTTCGCCGAACCAAGGTTAAATGTCATTGAACTGGCCCCGAAAGGAACCGGAAAATCCTACGTTTTTGGCAATCTGTCAAAGTATGGTTGGCTTGTTAGTGGCGGTAAGGTGACACGCGCCAAACTGTTCTACGACAAATCTAAGCAACAAAACGGAATCATCAAGAATCACGACTTCACCGTTTTCGATGAGATCCAGACTATAGTATTCCAGGAACCTGCCGAAATACAAGCAGCCCTTAAGTCATACCTCGAAAGTGGTAAGACTACTATTGACAACAATGAGTTCTCTTCGGAGTGTGGTCTAATGTTGATGGGTAACATTCCCTTAAATGAGCAGCGACGTCCAATTTCTCCCAAATATTTCGGTTCATTGCCTGAAAACTTCCGTGAATCAGCTTTACTTGACCGATTCCATTGTTTTATAGAAGGATGGCTGTTACCACGAATCGACACAAGCATGATATTCAAGGGATGGACTATTAATGTAGAGTATTTCTCAGAAATATTACATACCATGCGTACAAACAATGCATATAGTTTGCTGTTTGACCAGCTATGTCGATTTGAAGAAAAGGCTGATGTTCGTGACTCCAAGGCCATTAAGCGAATTGCTACTGGCTATATGAAACTACTTTTCCCGCAATGGAGAAGCATTAACGATGTCAATAAGGAGGAGTTTGAGATGTATTGTCTCAATCCTGCTATTCATCGTCGCGGCATCATCAAGGAGCAATGCCGCAATATTGATCCAGAGTTCAAATCAAGGATGCCTGATGTCTATTTAGTATAATAATACAAGAGCCTATGAATAAACTTGATAACATGTTCCTGAAAATCATAAGTGATGAGCGATTTGCAAGCACTTTTGATGTCGTCCCGTCGAAATACAAGAGTCTTGACGAGGGTAAACGAGCTTTGAATCCACATGTTAAGGCCGTTGCCGAGATGGTGGACCAGTTAAACAAGAAAATCTATGAAGCCAAATCCGAAATGAGGATTCGTAATAAGGTTGGTCCTGTAGTATTTACAGAAGCCGATTTCAAGCCGATTTACAATAAGGCAGTTTCATTACTATCAAAATAAAAGCCTATGATTATCAAGGAACTTACAATATACAATTTCCGCAGTTATTATGGCACGAAGAAATTCGTCTTCTCCGACCATCTCAACCTTATACTTGGTTCGAATGGCGACGGAAAAACCACATTCTTTGATGCTATAAACTGGGTCTTAACACCAGACTATGTACCAAAGTCTGAGGAAGACAAGATGCCGGAAGAAAGTTCACTTGTCTCTGCCAAGATGTTCAGTGAACTCAGAGCAGGAGAGAGCAGCAGAGTATTGGTATCAATGAAACTGAAGAATAACTCAGGATCTCTACGCATCATTGAGAGAGCTTTCAATGTTTCTAAGACACCAGATGGTAAAATGCGTATTGATGGACGTACTCACAAAGCGTATCAGATTGTAGGGTCTATCCGCAAAGAAATGTTCTCTGTAAAAGATGTTTTTGAGAAGGAAAACGCATTCCCTGCCATCATCAAGAAATACCATATATTCAAGGGTGAAGACCGTCTTAACATCTTCAACGACAAAACAACGTTACAGACGTTGATAGACATGTTCTCGGAAATCAAAGATTTAGAGCCTTTCAAACAATTTGCCAAGTATGCTAAAAATACCTCAGAGAAAGCTATCTCAGGTTCCAAGGACAAAGCTAACAAGCAGAATGCAAAGGTTGTTGAAATCCAGAATGATATCACCTCTTTGTCTAAGCGACTGGAAACGGCAGAGTCAGAACTCGCCTTAGCCAAAAGGGATTTTAATGAGGCAAAGGAGCATATAGATGCTATTGACAATGACTATGAAATTATTCAAGAAGCCGATAAATTGGAGAAGGATGTTTCCAAGGCTGGAAGTGAAATAGAACGTTTATCCGACAAGATAGATGAAGAGTATAGTTTTAAACTCCTTGATGAGCAGTGGATCCTCATGGGATTTAGTTCTATCCTAAAGGAGTTTAATAATAAACTTGAATCACTGGCATACAGTAAGAATAACATCGAGTCGGACTACAGAAAAAAACAGGAAGACGAGTTTAATCAGGCTAAAATTGAAAAAGCAAAGACCGAATTGGAAAAGATTGCCTGGAACCGTTCTGACGTTGAGAAAATGAAACAGATGCTCGTCACACATCGTTGCGCCTATTGTGGCAGCGCCGCCCCGGAAGGAAGCGTGACTTATGACTTCATCAGGCAGCGTATCAATGATGTAATAGACCTTCTCACACCACGACCAGAGGAGAAACGTCCTGAGATCAAGCGTTATTTCTATGCCCGCAACATTGAGGAGATGAAGGAGATAGGGCTTAGCCTTGCTCATACAGGTAAGGATCTCGGTGGTATTCCTGACGAAATAGAAAGCACTTATCACGAGAATGACGAGATAAGAAAGCTGATTGCTCAGAAGAAAAAGCAAGTTGATGCACTGCAAAAGAGTATTGCAGATTTATATGCCAGCTCAACTTCCGGAGAGAATCTTAAGGAATACGTTGCCAATATCGCAGTTGTCAACCGTTGGCATGACCAGAAAGAGGCTTCGGCTATTGCGATGAACAAGCTTCTTACAAGTACCATTCCCAACCTAAAGGAACAGCTTAAGAAAAAGCGTGAGGATCAAAAGAAGAATGTAAAAGCATCTGGTGGAAATCCAATGATGATGGTGAATGAGTTCTTCAGCCTGTTCTGCGATGCTATTGATAATACGGAAGCAGCAACCTACGAAGAATTCCTTGAAAGATTGGGTAAGGAGGCCAATGTATTCCTGGCCCATCTGAATGTGGATGATTTTACAGGCGTTATCAAGATTTATCTTGACCGTTACAATGATCTGAAAATCGAATTACAGGATAAGAATGGTAAGTTGATTACTAATCCCAACACCTCGTTACTCACGACCATGCATATTAGTATCCTCTTTGCCATATCAGAATTGACGAAGGAGAACCAAGATGCGGAATATCCCCTTATCTTCGATGCCCCCACGTCATCTTTCGACGAAGGTAAGGACAAAACTTTCTATGAGTGTCTTAACACGCAGGTCAATAAGCAGTGTATTGTCGTTACAAAGAGTTTTCTTTATAAGGACGATAAAGGAGAATATGTCACAGATACCAAGGCTTTAAGCAAGCTTAACTGCCAAAAGTATCGTATTAAGAAACTTACAGGTTTCGACAAGTTGGATATCACGACTATCGATACCATAGTAGAAGAAATAAAGGAGGCATAGATATGGAATCATTATATGAGACATGGCTAAATAGAATGGATTCTTACTATGAAAGTAAGTATAAAGAACCTGTTGTTGACTTCCTATGTCAATACGGCGGCGGTAGTTCCGACGGCAGAATGGCAAAAGGAAAGATCTTCAATGCAGGCTATGAAGTATTTATATATGCCTTTTTCATCGGCTTATATTATGGTGAACGCAAGCCACTTTCTGGAGAAAAACTCAAATTTCGTATGGAGATGAGCACATGGGGCAGGAAAAAGAATGAGATAGGAAGAAAGTCTTATACCATTCTGCAGAAGTACATTTTTACAGCTCTCGTTGCGAAGTCAGATGTAGATTTACTTGCTTTAGACAAAGGTGATATCGACGTTAACGAGGTCTGCGATGTCCTTATGACAACTCTCAACGAATACGCAAATTCTGGTTTCCAATTAATGAAGGGACAAATTGACAAAAATCCAGATGTTTTCTTTGAGAATACCGGATTATTGGATTTTATAAAAAGATTTTGTCCATAGAGTTTTTATTGAATTGTTATTAATAAAATATGCCAAACGTGAATTTAGAACAACTAATCAAATTAGGAGAAGGGCTTGACATGAATTATGTTTCTCTTGGAATAAATAGCTATCGATTAAACATTCAATCTCAGCAACTCTTTTTTGAATGGGAAAGAGTTGCATTAATGCACCTCCAAACACAGTATCCGCATCATCCTCAAACTCACGAATTCGAAAAAATAATTGAAGAGGACAACCAGGTTGCGCGTTTGTCGACTTACCAAAATTTGATGGGCATACTAAAAGCATTCAATATTATTAATCCCTCTTTAGAATACGATAGTGATGCTCACTTGTTACTGAGGGACATTTTTAACAACTTCAACCGTTTTGTATGTCAATTAAAGAGAAAGAGACACGATAATAGAGAGAGTTTTATTTCCGATGAATACGACGTGCAGGATTTGCTACATGCCGTTTTAAAGCTACACTTCAATGATGTCCGTCCAGAAGTCTGGCTCCCTCAATATGCAGGTTCAAGTAATAGGATGGATTTCTTTATTAACGATTGTAAAACAGCTATTGAAGTAAAATATGTAAAAGAGTGTCATTGTGAAAAGAGAATAGGTGAAGAACTTCTTGTTGATATATCAAAATATTCTCAATACCCAAAGTGTCAATCACTGTATTGCTTTATTTATGACCCTAATAATAACATTGACAATCCAATAGGTTTAGAAACAGACTTAAATAAGCAGTCAACAGACAGTTTCAGAATACACTCATTTGTTAGACCTTTGGATTAACTTGGTAATATAACGATGGATGAATCAAAGCAGATACTCAAATCCTACTTCGGCTATGACTCCTTTCGCCCTTTGCAGGAGGAAATAATTAATCATGTGCTCCAGCGAAAGGATTCGCTGGTACTGATGCCAACAGGTGGCGGTAAATCGTTATGTTTTCAGATTCCGGCATTGATGATGGAGGGTACTGCAATTGTGATTTCGCCGCTCATCTCCTTGATGAAGGATCAGGTTGAAGCGTTGCGTGCCAATGGTATAGACGCAGAAGCACTGAATAGCGCTAATGACGAAATAACCAATAGACAGATAGCTGAACGATGCCTGCGAGGCGAAATAAAACTGCTGTATATATCTCCCGAACGACTGATGTCAGAACTGAGGTGGATGAAAACAATGCTGAAAGTCTCGCTCTTTGCCATTGACGAAGCACACTGCATCTCGCAATGGGGGCACGACTTCAGACCAGAATATACACAGTTAGGCAATCTGCATGATCTTTTTCCCAATGTTCCTATTATGGCTCTCACGGCCACTGCCGACAAGATTACAAAGGCCGACATTATTACACAGATGCAGCTCAAGGAGCCGGAAATCTTTATCAGTTCATTTGACCGTCCAAATCTGAGTCTGGATGTGAGAAGAGGATATACTGCCAAAGAGAAAATTCGCACAATACTGAATTTGATTTATCGCCATCCTGGTGAGAGCGGAATCATCTATTGTCTGGCAAAGAAAACCACAGAAAAAGTTGCAGAAAAGCTTATGAAAGAAGGGGTATCTGTAGGCGTTTATCACGCAGGGCTGCCTACAGATGAACGCAATCGCATACAAGAGGATTTTATCAATGACCGCATTCAGGTAATTTGTGCAACGATTGCTTTTGGAATGGGGATTGACAAAAGTAACGTACGCTTTGTTGTTCACTATAACCTTCCCAAGAGCATTGAGAATTACTATCAGGAGATAGGACGTGGTGGCCGCGACGGACTACCATGTGAGACAATCTTGTTTTATAATCTACAGGACATTATCACTCTACGTCGTTTTGCAGAGGAAAGCGGTCAGAGGGAAATCAACATGGAAAAATTGCTGCGCATGCAGGAATATGCCGAAGCACAAGTATGCCGCCGACGCATTCTGTTGAACTATTTTGGTGAGATAAGCGACAAAAGCTGTGGAAACTGTGATGTCTGCCATACTCCGCCATCGACATTTGACGGAACAGAACTTGTTCAAAAAGCACTTTCAGCCATACTCAGGACTGGCGAGAAAGTGGGTTTCACCTTGACAATAGATATACTCCATGGAAACTTCTCCCCAGACGTAGTGACGCGAGGTTATGCTCAGATTAAGACCTTTGCTGCTGGAAGAGACGTTCCTGTAAGAGACTGGCACGACTATTTGCTTCAACTTTTGCAGATGGGATATATCGAAATTGCCTACAATGAAGACAACCATCTGCATGTTACTCCACTTGGCCAAGATGTGGTTCATGGGAAAACAAAAGTACAACTGGTAGTTATCAGCCGAAAAGACTATAGTGTAAAAAGCCGCCGTAGTCAGATGATGGAAGAACATGCCTCGGCTGTGACCAGTAGTGACAAAACTGAGAATATGGAGTTGTTCGAGCGCTTAAAAGTGCTGAGAAAAGAAATAGCAGATGAATTGAAGAGTCCTGCTTTTGTTGTGATGTCTGATAAGACTCTTCATGCCCTGGCTACCGATATGCCAACAACTCTTGATGCGTTTGGCAACACGTTTGGTATAGGCGAGCACAAGCGCGACACCTATGGTGAAAGATTTATTGCAATTATTAAGCAATATACCCCCGCAGATGAGGAAAATCCTGTCGAGGATGAAGATGACACCATATCGACAGAAGACCTCCAAAAAGGGAAAAAGAGGAAGCCCAAGAATCGAATAACTATACAAGGAAAGTCATTTGATGTTGACAAAGATATTTGGGATTCGATAGAATGGCGCAAGGTTTTGAAAGACATAAGAGATAAAGCTTATTGGAATTATTATGGTAACCTCGTAATTCGTTTGAGTGATTACGTCACTCCAGAAACAAAGCAACGAGAGAGGATTATCTCTATGCTGTGCCATATATTAAAAGAAGGGGCTGGTCTGAATGTAAATGAGCAAGCTGGTATAGTGGAAGTTGCCCAGAAATTCGATTACGATAAGGAAGGACAAGTAGTTGAGTTCCCGTCAGGTTCCTTCTTCGAGATTCTGTCTCGCTTCCGTTTGTTCGTAATGCAGAATAAACGTTTTCCTTTCATGGATGGTGAACACGACGAGATTGCACTGAGAAAGTGGCATAGAGAAGTTGGTCATGGATTAGTAGCAACCACAGATGAAGAAAAGATTCTATTTGAGAATTTAGCAGTTGAGTTTGCAAACGTACCAAAGAACAGAGGCGAATTAGAGAAATTTGAAGAAGACATTGTTATCCGTAAGAATATTGTGTCTGTTGTTCAAGAAGAAGATGTCGAAGAACCAGAACTCGCCCCAGAATTGGCGAAACTTTTTAATACCGCTATAAGACATTTACCACTTTCTGACAAAACTTCTAAATTCCTCATTGATTTAGGGTATGACACTTTTGAAGATATTACCCAAATAGAAAATTTGCAAGTCCTAACAAGTGTTCGAAAGGGCGGTATAGAAGCGGCCAATGAAGTAAAAAAATACCTTGGTTATTACAATTTGACCTTCGGGATGTCATACGAGGAGATTATAGAAAAGATAGTAATGCCTGATGAGGTAATTCTGAACGAATTACTTAGCTCTAAGAAAGAGGAGAAAATCCCCAAAAGCATACGGGAGACTCTGTATCTTGCCATGCAAGGTTATACTTTCGAAGCAATAGCCTCGAAACGCGAATTGTCATTATTTACTATCTCACAACATCTTTCGTTTCTTATTCTACACGGTTTTGTTGACGTACTTGATTTCGTAGATAGCCATACATACACATTGATATCCAATGTTATTCAAGAATTGCCCAAAGGTGTAACAATAAAAAGGATAAAAAGTAACTGTCCTGAAGAAATTAAGCGTAACATCATCCGAATGGTAATAGCTGACTTGAAAAGAAAAAAAACAAAATAAAGGATAAAGCTACAGATATCCATCGAATACATTTAAGAGCCCTGACTGCGGTTAAGCAACAACCACAGTCGGGGTACTTCTATGATAGCCATCCTTTATTAAAAAGGAATAGGGTTAAGATGGAAAATAAGACAAACGCTCCTGAAACGATCCTTGTTATCCTCCATATGAAATGATTATTCCAATATCCATAGTTAACTATGCAGATGGCCACAGCAAAGCCAAACAAGGCAAGGAGTAACAGTATTAGGCAATAGTAGGCTGGGGCTGGAATTGAAATGTAATCTATTCTTCTCTGAGCTTTCGCAATGACTGGTTCTACTTCTTCTCGAAATGCATCAGCAGCCTCCTTCCCTGTGAGCTTACCTATAGCTATTATCTCATTCTTCGTTTCCACAGACAGCTCAATCTTAGTTGCCTGATTAAATATCTCGGCAACCTGTTGAATCTTTGTCAGACGACTGTCAAGTAATGCCACAGTATCAGACATGATTTTCGCACCATCTCTGATAGCTTGGGCATCAATCTCCATCTGCTGTTCAGGCGAATAATCGTCAAGCATCTTTCTAAGATCATCAGTTGTTATCTTATCATTAGCCATAATACATTATCATCTATTTAAGCCAAATGTTTTTTTCTTCACACCCAACTTAGACTTGGCCATTTGCGCACAACACCGGGCGAAATCAAGTTCATCTTCATCTTTTTTGTCTCTCCAACCTGTGTTGTTGGTTGGACCACCTCCGGCAGAGACATTGCCATCCGGCGCAAGTAAAGCGGCAAAGTATGCACATGCAAGGTTAACCAGTGGTTTCCAATTCTCCACCTCTCGATAGTCAAAGATATCATCGAAAAGATTAAGGACTTCCGTAGGCAGATATCGCTTATACACAGAACCTTCTATGTCAATGTCCACTGGGCTCCGGTCAGGCGTCCATGTGGTATAATCTACATTAAAGGATGAGTTCTTTTCTCTATAAACATCTCTCTTTGGGCTATCATTCCACTTGTCTACCTCTATTCTCTTAGGTTTAGGAGTAACAGGTAATACTTTTGAAGCGTCATTGATCGTGTGGAAAGAACGTGAGGTTGAAGGACGAGTTTCTTCCTGCTTGGCGACAGATGCTGGGTGAAATCTCCACCATGTAGCTGCGAGTTTAGAACAGGTAAGTGACCGATTCTTGCCCAGTTCCGATGCTTTATACTTTGCCTTGCCACAGATGATAGCATAGCCTTTGACATTACCTTGGCTGTCTGTCCTCGCTTTAACTTTGAGGTTTTCACCTTCGGCATGTTCGATACGAGTAACATAGTCTTCCCATGACCATTTCGGCATGTCTTTCAAAACGTTCATACAGACGGAAGCAATATGTTCAGCATTAGAAGCACGAACATCCATCGCTGTATTCCAGCCTCTCTTAATAGCTACCGCTTCAGCTGCTCGCTGTGCGCGGAGATGAATCTCGTGGTCATTGTTTACGTTACCATCTTCATCTACGCGACAGACACCACCATGCAGATGAGGTATCTCACCCTTGGATTCTCGATGTAGGTAAACAACGCTCTTACTTCCGGCAAGGTTGGTTGTCTTAGACTTTACCTTGTCACTATTATCTTTGATTGTTTGTTTGTCGAATTCCTCAATGAAATCCATCCACAGCTTTTTCCAGTCCTCGATAGTGAAATGCTCCGTATGTTCCTTAGCTGGGCTAAGTTCTACTTGAATAAGAGTATTCTTTAGTTTGTCATGACCAGCCAACGAAGCCTGCATAGATTCCCATACCCCCATCGCATCCAGCCCCAGTGGAAGATGCTGGGTGCAAATTAAGTCAATCTTCTCTGGGTGTTTCTTGTTCTCAGATTCCCCCATGATGTAACGAAGATTGTTTATTCCGTGGGATATTGCTTTTGCTTTTCCTATCATGAAATAACCTCCTTTTCTGTATTGTTCGTTGTTCGTGGACGAAGCATTTTCTTGTTCCTAATGTCACGGATAAACTCACTTACAGCATCGGAAATTGGTTTTACCTCGCTGTACCATTTCTCCATCAGCTGACGGTTGCGGAAAAGTTTGCGTTTTTCCTCAGAGGTCAGACCATTGATGGCGTTTATGAAGTTGGCGATGTCTGAACGAGTCTGAGCCAACTTAGTGATGAGATCTTTCTCATCAGTAGCCATGCGTGCTATTGGCTCATAACCTAATGCACGCGAACGAACATATTCACTCACCGTCATTCCACACTTCTTGGCTGTCGTGTAGATTTCATGATTCTCACGTGGATTCACCTTAAAATGGACCACTTCACTTCGTTTGTCCTTTGGGTCTAAAGCCTTGCGAGTTTTTTTTTCCTTATTCCAGTTGTTCATATCAATTACTTTAATTTTTATACCTTATTAATATATATAGTGCGAGTCAAGGAGCACTATCCTTCCCTGCGACCTTTTGGGAGTCAAGCGAGAGTGCCAAGTAGACAGCCCCTTTAGGGCTGGTGCTACCTTGGCATATCTCGCTCTGTAAAAAACGTTCTAACTCTGCCAGAGGCATCATAGTACCAAGTTGGCTGAACATGAAATAACACGTGAAGACAATGACTACTAATCATGTTACAGAATTTTCTTTGAATCATTGCTATTCTCCTTTCACTCCACCGCATTCGTCAGTGTATAGTGATCCGCGATATGGATTGACGATTACTGTATCGCCAAATCGCCATTTTCTTATACAAGGAAATGTAAGGGTTGAAGCGACAGTTGACTTCTCCACTTTTATAAGTCCCACCTTCTCCATCTCGTCGAGTATGCGTCGGATAACCTTGCGACCAATCCTCCACTCAGCCTGAAGCTGTAACTCTGAATACTGAGCCTGCCCAGCATTAAGCGACAGAGGCCTACGAAATCCGTTGCCAGTTGTGGGAGTCAACTGCATACGCGAAAGCAGATCACAAAATAGAGTACGATTACCAACAATAAAACCATCACTTGTGTTCGTTGTTCCTACGAGCCATTCACCAGCCTGCCCTGACAGGTGTATGATGAGTTCATCATACCCTGTCAGTGTGCGGAACTGATAGCGTTCCTTGTTCGATGCCATTACATTATTCATGCTATAACACTATTTAGTAACACTATTTCCTGCCACAGACGTTAATATCGACTGCCCAGTTCGAGTGCCCGCAATCTTCTCCAAGCCTGCCCGTGCCTCTTCAACGTGAGCGGTGTTAAATGCAAATTCCGTCAGATCTACAAAGATAGTAAGCAGCTGTAGCTCGTTGCAATAATCTTCCATACGCTTGCACAACTGCAAAGCCCGATGACTACGGTGAAATTCCACCTCCCAAGAGTCACTCTGCCCTTTATTCACGCCGTTATTCATAAAACGATTCAGGGCGAGTTGTTCATCACTTGTAAGGGTGGTGATATCAACCTTACCATCAGCCATGGCTATCGCTATTCTCAGTGCATCAGCCTCGTATGGGCCAACCTCCTGCAAGAATTTGCGAATAACTTTGGCGTCTTTCTCACTCAGAGTCTTTGACTCTTTACCTGTTGACTCCTTCCTTGTGGAGTCTGCGACAGCGACAACCTTGTTGTCCTGACGCGCGAAAATTGTTTCGTTTGCCATAATAAACATTATATCTTCGACTTATTGGAATTACTCTTATACTCTACTATATATAGTGTATTTATGAGATTACATCATAAATAGCAGTTCACTTAGTAGATACATCGGAATCATGAACGATATACCGGATGTTGAAGCTGGGGAAAAACTCTTTGAAAATCTCAGAAAAAAATGGATAGCACTCACCCTCCAACATTTCATACTGATACCGAGTAACAGAAATACGAATACACCGATTCTCAATGAATAGGTCATAAATACAAAGGGTGGAATAAATACGACGATGCTCATCAAACTTCGTCTGCTCACACAGCTTAAAAGTGAAATCATACCACTTCTGGAAAACGGATTTCCTCAAGTCAGTCACTTGCTGCCTATGGACAATAATCTCCTCGTTGATATATTCTTGGCGTTTTTGTTCACATTGGTCAGCAAAGTCCTTCAAGGCACAGGTGATGACCATCGGGTCAACCTTCCCATAGAACTTTCCGAAATGTCCACACTTGAAACGAAAGAAAAACAACATCATCACGGAGAGTTTCATGTCTTTATACTCAGCAGCAAGCATCCTGGCAAGAACCTTGGTCTGCTCATCATTCATATTCTTTGAGCCAGAAAACGTGTTCAAATCGCCAATATGTTCAACAAGCCAAGCTGCAGTAGATCCGTTTCCAAACGCAGCATCAATTACAGCGATGGGCGAGTATTCTCCCATAATGGTCTTTTTCTCATCCAGTCCAAAGTCAACCTGTCTGGATGGATTGAACCTTATACAAAAAGAATTATACGACGGGCAGCTCTTCATGAGGTTGACAGCCTTCGTCTTTAAGCTCTGACATAACACGGG
Source organism: Prevotella sp. P6B4 (assembly GCF_000619985.1). Taxonomy (NCBI): domain Bacteria; kingdom Pseudomonadati; phylum Bacteroidota; class Bacteroidia; order Bacteroidales; family Prevotellaceae; genus Prevotella; species Prevotella sp. P6B4. Next base: position 38,488 of record NZ_JHVE01000005.1, on the reverse strand, counting down.
CTGCTCCTTTATAGATGTCTTCGCGGGTGCGATAACCGTTATTTCTGTCTGTTCCATTTGATTTATTTATTTTGTTTAACTTTTCCTCTTGGATAATCATCCAATTCACGAAATGGTTTTTGGCATCCCTAAGATGCAGGTGATGCTTACTGCCAATCTTCTGTTCGCCAGCGAAACGCTCCAAATACTCGTTAAGGAGCTCATCACTGCAATTTAGGAACTTGAAGCGCACGAAAACCTGTTCCTTCCACGAGGGACTTTTAAGCATCATCTCAACCTCTTCGTCAACATCGTCGTACACCATCAGGTCCTCTTTAGACCAATGCCTACTACCATTATCAGCTTCGCGTGGGCGAATTACCACACTCATAGAGTGTGTTTCTTTCTTATCGCACTCTTCATCCCCATCACATTCTTTATCCTTATCGTAATCTTTATCCTTATCTGCTTTTGTTTGGGTTTTGTTTGGGTTTGGAGTAGATTTCTTTGCCGCATTCTTGTTGCCAAGCATAGAAGGTTTCTTTGTGCCACGTGGGCAGCCACCCTTTTTCCCATTTACGTAACACATCCACTCTTTGTCGATGATAGGTTTAATTAACTCCCATGCGATAGAGCAGGTAACGGAAGAAAAAGAAGGGGCTTGTTGATCGAGCGAGTATCTTATAATCGCCATTAATAACTCAAATCTTTCTCCCATGTCAGGAAGCATATCAACTGCTGTAAGGAAAGATCGGTAAAATATACATGTATCTCTTTGCATATACCTTACTTATTTTTATCATTAAAATTAGCAAGTTGTCCTGATTCTATTAACTGGTTTACATCCTGTTTGGCATAAAGTTTTCTTCTGCCAACCTTTACACTATTCAAAACACCAGCCTTCTCTAAACGCCACAGAGTGGTTAACGAGATGTGTCCATATTCACACAGCTCGTCGCGCTCATAAAAGCCATGTTCAACGGGCTTTTCAAGTTTGCCGATATTCCTCTCGTCGAAACATCGGCATAGAGTCTCATAGATCATCTCTGCTAACTGACTCTCTTTTAATACTATTAAATTTTCCATATACCAATTGTATTTTAGTTTACTGATATTTCTTGAATTTTTCTGCAAATTTCGGCATTTCAGCTGGTATATTGAGGTGTGGAGGTGTGGTTTTTGATTTGTGTCGTAACCACCTAACAATGAACAACATAACAAAAATCCACACCCTTTTGAGGTGTGGAAAAAGTGTGGTGTGGAGTGTGGTTTTTTACTTTTTGAAATTTAGGGAAGGGAAATTTTTTGTAAAATCATCTGTTGGCATTCGCTTAGTGATGCGAGCAGACGTGATATCAAGATTTTTGCAAACAGCAGTCAACCACCCCTTTTCATAATAATCTTTTAATTTCCTTATGACATATAGAACTTTGATTCTATTGCCATTAACGTACATTGGGGAAAAAACTGCATGTGTAACATCTTGAATAAACTTATTCTCGTCAGCATGAGTAACAACTTTTTTTTCACGAAGATAACTATATAATCGGTGTAAATCTGGCCCATCATTTCTTATTGACTGATAACTGGGCATTGTTGAGTAATCACTGGGGGAATCTGGATTTGAAACAACATTATCTTCAGGTAAGCTGTTCTCGTCGTCTATAGGAACTTTCTTCTTTTTATGGGGGCTGTCATTCATGGAAAGAGTTAAGTCTCTTTCTGCAATATAAAATAGAATGCCCTCACGTTGTCCGAGGTTTATTGTGTATTTGCGAAACTTATCATTACTCCAGCTACCACTATTCAAATCCTCTACAAGCTTAAACTTGTCTGCCAGGGTCAAATAATCCTGATGTTCAAGAGGATGCCGCAAATCATTTCTACGACAAGCATTGTATGTTTCAGTAAATCCGTTGACATACCAACGGCTAATTTGGGACTTGTACAGATTAGCTTCTTTTTTTGAAATCTCCCTGTATTTGAGTTCAATGTTTTGAAGTAATTCCATGATATTTTTTCTAACCATCGCTTGTACAGGTGTTTTTTGTTTTTCAGAGACAAATAGAGAATATCCCTCAACTTTCTTTGAGCTAAAATCCTGATAGTCGCCCTTGAACAAGGGTTTCAACCACTCATCGATAAAATTATATGCTTCCATAATAATTACATCCTCTTCTGTTAAATGGTTACATACTTCTGAGTGGGACTATTTGGCGACTCTGGCTCTGTCATACGAAGCGACTTGTTTAGAAGTGGGTCAATATACTTCTTCTTTACCTTATATCTATCCTTCAATCCCAGATGCTTGCAGATTTCAGACAATGACTTTGGCTCTACACAGAAAGCAAGAATCATCTGTTCTTTACTTACTGCTACTCCCTGCTTACTTACTGCCTTTTCTCCTTTACTTACTGCCAAATCTGCGTTACTCCCTGCTTCTGAGGCAGTAAGTGGACGGTTTATACGTACTGTAAACTGGTTTCCTTCCTTGCTATCAATAAACTCCACGTGGCTGTCTTCGGCCAATACGCGTGGTATGCCTGAACCTAAACCACGGTAAGGCATCGTCTTGGAACAGAAGTTGGCCATCAATGGGTTACGGGCATATGAGTTGCCCACTTTTACCTCGTCTATCGTATGGCCACCCATCACACAGCCGGGATTCACTATCTCTACTCTATCATCGAACACCATCAGACGGATAGCAGCTGTTTTAAGCAGGTCAATATGTACCAGGGCGTTCTGAAGCAGCTCTTCCAGCACAGTTTCAGGAATCTCCAGCTGTCCGATAGAATTAAACGACTGTCCGTTCTGTGTTCGGCGAAGGCATGACTTCAACCACATCATTGCTTGCTCGAACATTTCAGGAATGGTACCTTCTATATCGCGACTGTCACGGTATTCTGTTCCTGCGATGCTGTTTCCATAGAACCAGACGGCCTTGATAACAAACATTGGCTTGAACTGTTGCGGGCGTTGGCCGAAAAACAGCAGTCCCGCTGTGGTAAGCCTTCCTTCCGAATCCGTGATATGAAGATTGTGCAGCAACTGGTCTTGCGGCACGTCAAACTCTGTCATGGGCTTGCCATATACATTTTGGAAAAAGCGGTCAAGTGCCAGCGTGTCAATGTCTCTCACCGATGAATCTTTCACACTGGCTTCGTCAGCGTGATACTCGCCAGAGTCTTGAAAGAGGCTTAACAGTTCGCTGTTTTCAGTCACCCGACGTTTGTCGGCTCCTTGCTTCACCCAAATGTGACCAGCCAAGTCTTTGTAGGGTTTGTTACGCCCTCTTTGCACAGTAGCCACCAGAATCATTTTCCCATCCACATCCACCACGTCTGTCTGGATGTAGATGGTTGGGCGTACCTGTTCGTTGGCGGTATTGCCCAGTTCGCGGCTTATCTGTTGGATAGCATCGTAGTCGAGACCAAGAATCTCGCCAGTCTTGTCTTTCACTCCAAACAACAATTCTCCACCTTCACTGTTGGCAAAGGCCACCATTTCTGCAGCAATCTCCTTCTGTGTGGAAAACTGTTGCTTAAACTGTACTTGGCTTGTCTCGCCACAGCGTATCTTATTCTTCAGCTCGTCTTTATTCATACCTTATTATATTATAGGCTCCATTTGACTTTTCTGTTGCAAAATTACACAATAATTGTCGTATTATGATTACTATACTCAAAAAATAGGCGAAATTAACACTTACTTTTCTACTTCTTTCATTAATGCCTTACGTTCTTCTGCGCTCATACTTTTCAGGAGTTCAAGAAGAGCAGCCCTGCTATCGTCAGGCTCACTCTCTTTTAGCAGATATCCATTATATTCCAACATCTTCTTCAGTGGATAATCGCCAATATAGGCCGACGTTATATCACTGCTATTGCTATGTCCCATACTGTCACTTATATATTTATAAGGTACGCATCCTGAATTGTTGAGGTTTGTAGCAAAACTATGACGTGCCCATGTTGGAGATGGACTTTGTTCCATACCAAGCAATTCTGCAACCATTCTAATGTGCTTGCGGATATTCTTGTTATAACGCTGTATCACCCACTTTTCTTGTTTCTTAGTAATATTTTCCCTCATAAAAGGGAAAACACGTTGATTATGTTTGGGCTCGTTTGCATGTCGGTCGAGAATCATCTTAATCTCAGGCATAACTGGGAAGATAACCTCACTCGCTTCCTCATTACGTTCTTCGGTCTTATAACGAAAGAATTGAAATTGTTTACCATGAGTAGCGTAGTACCAATCGCCATATTTCAAACGTAACGTATCAGCTAAGTTCTGCCCGTCACCAAGGTACATGAAAAGAAACAATCCAAGGTCACGAAACAAAGCATCCTTGACCCTTTTAGGATAGAGCGACTTACCATTCTTATCCTTTACATCGCCTTTTTTCCAGAAATCATAGAGCAGGCGCATTGATGTAACATCCAAGAATTGATGCTTTCGACTTGCTTTCTTGTTATAGCCAGTCCCCTTAAACATTTCTTTTGTACTGCCATTTATTAGATTCCGTTTGATGGCAATGTTAACGATAGTTCGAAATGTGCGCAAATTAATTCCTGCGTATGACACACTAACGTTTGGGTCATTTTTCATCTTTGTCTCCCACTCCTGTATGAACGTATGGTCAATGTCAGCAAATTCTACATTCTCACCATTGTCTTTTATGAACCTATTTCTACAGTCTCTACCCACACTTGCAGTACCTATATAGTCTTTTTCTGTTTTCTCCTGAATGTATTCATCCCAAATTTTATAAATACTTGTACTATCATCCTTTTTACCTTGATAACGTTCTTGGAGTTTTTGGAGGGAGAAACTACCTTCACTGATAAGTTGATTGGTCAAGTCTTTGACCTTGTTCATTATCGCTTTCATCTCTTCTCGTTCCGCCAAATGGACTCTACGACCACTCTTCTCATATTCACATAATTGGATCCAATCATCCATCATGTATTTCTCTCCAAGTCTTAGGAACGCTTTCTTGCCATCATGACATATTCTAATGGCAACAGGTAAAGGCTTACTATAATCTCCAGCTTTACGTATATCAACCGTTATAGAGCCATACACGCTTCCGTTGGAAGATGTAAATTTAGCAAGACATTTCTCGCCCCTAACACTATTGTTAGTGCCAGAATTGTCAGATTGGTGACCTTTGGTGACCTTTGTATTATCTTTCCTCATGCTCAAAACCTCCATTTATAGGATATTTATTAAATACTCCGTCAGTCATAATGGTGACCTTCAGGTGACCTTTTTGACTGAAAACTGGTGCAAATTTACGAAATCTTTAGCAATGTACAATAACAGAAAACCCTTTATTTATCGGGGTTTAACATTATTTGTAATTTCCTGAAACATATCCAAAACAGACTCATAATCTGGAGGTCCCAGGTTCAAGCCCTGGCTGGTCCACACAATGGTTTCAAGATTTCTCTTGAGACCATTTTTTTGTATTTTCCTTGAAAAACTTGTCAGGAACGGAGAAAAACGTTACCTTTGCGGCAGAAAAATTCCGCTCCACGCCGTAGAAGATAATTCCAAAGCGTGGGAATGTAAATTGCAAAGTTTGAAATGTAGATTGCAAAGTTTGAAATGCAAATTGCAAAGTTTGAAATGTAAGTTTCAAAGTCTGGAATATAAAAAGTGTGGTAAGATTATAAAAAAAGGTAGCATGCAGAAAATCTTTATCCTATGGCTCCTCACCATCAGTATAGCAGCTATGGCGCAGACGCATGGCGAGCCCTCTCCTCGCACGTTACAATACGAGCCTGGCGAAGGCAGAGCTTTCGTCTGTAAGAATGGCAACAACCGTTACACACGAGCACTTTACGGCAGCCATAGCGACTGGCGACTGGAAACCAGCGACCGCCCTATCTTCGCTGTGGTGAAGAAGGGATACCACAGAAATATCCGATTCGTGGCAGAGATTGACGGACATTGCTATCCGTTAGAGGCTGTTACCCCATGCACAGCCTACTATACAGAGGGTCAGCGCACCTACCAGCTAAGCGACAGCCGTTGGGGCAAAGCTCAGTTAGACATCCGTGTCATTGCCCTGCCTGATAGCGAAAGCGCCATCTGGGCATTCCATTCAGTAGCACTCAAGGGGCGTGCCCACATCAAGGCATTGGTAGCTGATATCGTTCAACCCAAGCTTTCGCGCAATGGCGATATCGGTGCCGACAAACCTGGCGTACTCGAACCCAAAGGCGAGGTGCTTCAGACCGCAGAAGTAGCACTCAACGATACAACAGCCTACATGCAAGTAGAGCTGAACGTAATGAAGACCTTAGGAAAAGCCGAAGGGCAGCAACTGTTCATGGGCGCAGAGCGCCACTATCGGCAGCTATCGCATCGCATTCAGTTCGATACCCCCGACCCATATATCAACACACTTGGTGGAGCCTTGGTATTGGCTGCCGATGGCGATTGGGACGGTCAGACGTGGCTGCACGGCTGTATCGGCTGGCGCATGCCGTTAGCAGGTTGGCGAGCAGGTTATCTGGGCGATGTGTTTGGCTGGAACGAACGCGCCATCAGTCACTTCGATGCCTATGCCAAGAGCCAAGTCACCAACGTGCCAGCCACCATTCCGCATCCCTCTCAGGATAGCGTGCTGAATATGGCCCGCGCTGAAAAGAAATGGGGCACACAGATGTACTCCAATGGCTATATCTGTCGCAATCCCGAGCGCAATGATCAGATGCATCATTACGACATGAACCTGAACTATATCGACGAACTGCTCTGGCATTTCCAATACGATGCTGATACGGCCTATATGCGCCAGATGTGGCCTGTATTGACACGACACCTGGCATGGGAGAAACGTAACTACGACCCCGATGGCGACCACCTGTACGATGCCTACTGCTGCATCTGGGCCAGCGATGCCCTTTACTATAGCGGTGGTGCCGTCACCCACAGCTCGGCTTACAACTACCGCGGTAACAAACTGGCAGCCAGAATAGCCCAACTGATAGGTCAGGACCCACGTCCCTATCAGCAGGAAGCCGAGGCAATACTACGGGCCATGAACCAGCGGTTATGGCTGAAAGAGAAAGGCGTCTGGGCCGAATATCAGGACGCTATGGGGCTGAAACGCACGCACGACCACCCAGCCATATGGAGCATCTACACCCCTATCGACTGTGGAGCCAGCAGTCCGGCACAGGCCTACCAAGCCACACGTTATATCGATCAGCACATTCCGCATATCGCTGTCGAACAGACAGGCTATCAGACCATCGCCACCAGCGACTGGATGCCCTACTCGTGGAGCATCAACAACGTAGCCGCCGCCGAGGTGATGCATACTGCCCTGGCCTACTTCGAGGCAGGGCGCGCCAACGAGGGCTACCAACTGATGAAGGCCAACATACTCGACCAGATGTACTACGGACAGAGTCCAGCCAACTTTGGACAGATAAGCCACTACGATGCTGCTCGTGGCGAGTGCTATCGCGACTTCGGCGATTGTATCGGCATCAGCAGTCGCACGCTGATTCAGGGGCTCTTCGGCATTATTCCACAGGCTCTTTACGGCCAATGTATCGTCCGTCCGGCATTCCCCGATGATTGGGAGAAGGCAAGCATCAAGACACCCTATCTGGAGTATCAGTATACACGGCAGGGGCGAAGGGTACGTCTGGCCATCAAACAGCATTTCAAGCAGGCGTTGCAGATAATTGTCAGGGTGAACAGTAAAAAGGGAGCATATCACGACATCGCAGGAACAAGCGAGCCAGAGCAGGTGATTGAATACGAGCTTGAGGATATGGGGTGCGATACCACCTTCCAAGTAGCCGAACAATCTCCTATCGCCAAGTTAGGGCTGGGCGAGATCGAATTGGGCAAACGCTTCAAACCCATCGACCTGAGCAGACATTTCAACGCCAACGTGAGCGACATCTTCAAGAACAAGTACCTCAGCCCTCGCCCTCAGACTACCACCCTGCAGATTCCCACACAAGGCATTGGCGAATGGTGCCACCCAAAGACAACAGCAGAGATTAACGACTCTGTATTCCGCAGCAAGGTATCGAAAGGCATCTTCAACCTGGCTGGTGTACCCATGAAGACACCAACCCAAGGCCATAACATTGTCTATACCAGTCTTTGGGAAAACTATCCTGACGCCATCGACATACCATTAAAAGGCAAGGCCAGTCGCGCCTATCTGCTGATGGCAGGCTCTACCAACCACATGCAGAGCAGAATAGACAACGGACAGGTTATAGTAACCTATTCCGATGGAACAGCCGATACCTTAGCGCTGAGGAATCCTGACAACTGGTGCCCTATCGAGCAGGATTATTACATAGACGGCAAGGCATTTAACGCCCCCTCTCCACGCCCCTATCGTGTATGCTTCGGCACAGGCGATATCAGTCGCGATCTGAGCCAGATAATCAGCCTGCAAGGTGAATACGGACGAGAGATTCCTAACGGAGCCGGGCAGTTGTTAATCATGCCGCTAAACCCTCAGAAACACCTGAGGGCACTCACTCTACGTACACTATCCAATGATGTGGTTATAGGTTTGATGGCTATCACGTTACAATAGCCATCGAACCTTTCTGTTATTTCTTCTTTTTGGTTGTGGTCTTCTTTACAGGAGCAGGTGCCGGCTTCGGAGTCTTGTCAATATAAGGAACCTGGTTCATCAACACCCAGGAAGACTCATAGATATAGTTCTTCAGATTGGCAGGGAAGTCTGCATTCCCATCGAGGAACTTCTTGATCTCAATCTTGGCCTCTTCACTCTTGTGGGGCGCAATCAGGGTATTGACCCAACGCATAGGGAAGGCCAGACTGTTGGTCTTCTGAATCTCTGGCAACGCCTTCAGTCCCTCAACGATGTACACATTGCTCTGTGGCTCAAACACATCCGAGTTCAACAAGCGTAAAGCATTCAAAGCCCACGACTCGTTCACGCGGTTCTCTGCCTTCAGCAGACTCTTAAACACCTCCACACGGGCATCCGCAGTAGGATGTGTGGCCTTGCTCACAAAGTCGAACTCCTGAAGCAGTTCCTGATTACCAGAACTGATCAGGCGATCGCGTTCTTTCTCAAGTATCTGTTTGCGACGCTCTGGACGGGTAATAGCCAAGCGATAGGCCATCTCCATATAGTCGTGCTCGTCGAGCACCGTTTCGTCATGACGATCCAGAATGGTCTGCAGCTTATTCAGCACCTCAGGCGAGATAGCGCTGGTGCCCAGTTTGCGCAGAACCAGCTGTCGACAGTCCTTTGTTCTATTCTCGCCCAACAGATCCATAATCACCAGTTCCAAGGTATAACGCTGCTGCAATGAAAGGTCGGAGGCAATCTTATGCATCTGGTTGATAGCCGTCTCCATAATGAGCGGATTCTTCTCACGTCCTAGGAAGCGGAACAGTTCGCCAAAGTGCGAAGGTGTCAGTTTGCCCTGCAGATAGTTATCATGTATCAGATTCAACAAGGTATAGCGATTCAAGTCATTACGGGTAATGATCAATCGCATGGGCAGTATCTGTACATAATGATCATCCAATGCGAATCGTCCATAACCGCGACCATCCTGGTTGGGCACGATATAGCCAGGCTCACCACCCTTCACTTTGAAAGTCATCGTGGGCTGTTTCATATCCACCTTGATGACCTGCGACACACCTAAGTTACTAATCACCTTCAACTCGAATTTCTGTGGCCAACAAAGTCCACGTCCGTAAGGATCGGTCTGTGTCACCACTACCTGTCCGTTCTTATAAGCCGTGGTAATGACAGGCATACCCTTCTGTTTCACCCAGACATCGCAGAACTGACGCACACCTGCTCCTGGTGCCTGTTTGTCGAGCATTTCTACAATCTCATCCCAGCCGACATGCCCCATATAGTAGTCATGCAGACATTGCTGCAAGCTTTTCTGCATAGCCTCAGCACCAATCTCTTCCTCCAGCATACGCATCATGACAGGCGCCTTCTCGTAGTTGATATGATCGTAAAACAACACAGGATCGTGGGGATTATCCACCTCCCAGGCAATAGGATGGGCACCTTCCGTACGATCCAATGCCATAGCAGGGCTCATATAGCTGTTTATAAAGTTTATCTCAAACTCACCCTTTCTGTACTGGCTACGTGTCATCTTCGATGCCATGAAATTTGCCAGCACCTCCTTAGCCCAAGGCTCATCGATAGCAATAATATTACCAAACCAGATGTGCGCTGTTTCGTGGGCTATCAGGGCAGTACGCTTCAGCAGGTCCTCCTTCGAGGGCTTCTTACCTAAGAAAACCGCTTTATCGCTTAAGGCAATAGAGCCACGACGCTCCAGTCCACCCAACTCCAGACTCGGCAGGATAAAGATGACACACTCTTTCTCATAAGGGTTGCTGACGCCTGTATAACCTTCCATCCACTTCATCGACTTGGCCACCTCATTGAACACATCATCAATAGCAGCCTCTTTATCAGGCGTGCTCTCTGAATAGAGCACACGCAGATGGCGCCCATCTACTGACGATGTCTTCTCGTCGAACTTACCCGTCACGAACATATAATCAGATGGCACCAGTTTCTCAGACATATCTACCGACACCGATTTCCATCCGGCGGGAGCATTAATTGTGGTCTGATACTGAGCACGCATGCCCTCGACATCGAAACAAGGGAAAAGGGCACGTCCCTCATCGGCCTGAACCTGAGTATAGACCACGTTACCACTACGCGACAAGGCCTTGTCCTGACAGACAAAGTCTATCTCAACCTTATTAGTGGCACCTGCCTTGAACATCTTGCCAGGAATTACTATCTGATTATTCTCAATCCTTACTTTTGCCTTCTTAGCTTTACTCTTGTTGGCCTTATAGACGATGACTTCATCTGGTGTACCCTGGAAGTCGAGCGCTACATCCTGCTTGGTTCTGAGGTCGAAGGTAATAACAGCCTTTCCTGTCACCTTGTCCGTAGCCTGCTCAGGTATATTAAATGTTAACTGATAAAGAATGCCATTGATATGACCTTTGCGACTGTCTGCCTGTGCACAGACACTAAGCACAACAACGCTCAGCACCACTACTAATAGACCTCTTAATAATCTCATGCGACACATTTTTTTAAATTTTGTCTGCAAATTTAGCAAAATATCAGCAGATTATAGCGGAATTTACCATATTTTTTTGTCGGAAGGGCAAAAAAAGCGCATTCGTTTTTGGGAGACGGGGTGCACAAAAGCGATGGTCTCAGCCTGTAGGTATAAACGGTCGGCCTTATGCCCATAGAGTTCATCCCCCATTATCGGACAGCCCAGTCCCTCCTGATGGGCACAATGCATGCGTAACTGATGTGTACGACCAGTATGGGGATAAAGGGCAAGTACGGTAATAGGTCGCCCGTCACGCATGCCGCGTTCCATCACCCGATATTCAGAGATAGCCCGTTTGCCGTTCTCATGATCCACAATCTGACGAGGTCGGTTGAGCGGATCGCTGCTCAGCGGCAGGTCGATGATACCATGATCCTCCTTCACCTCTCCTTCTACCACCGCCAGATACTTCTTCTTGATGGTTCGCGCAGCAAACTGACTCTGTAGTTGGCGGTACACCTCAGGTGTTTTAGCCACCAGCATGATACCAGATGTGAGCAGATCCAGACGATGGGGCAACATGGCTCCCTGCCAGCGTTCCTGTGCCCACGTGGCTACCGAGTATTCATCGGCTTTACCTGGCACACTCAGCATACCTGCCGGCTTATATACAGCCGCCAAGTGTTCATCTTCGTAAACAATCTCTATTCCTTGGTGCAGGAAGCCGGAATGCTCTGGATCAGGATCCACATCCAGTCCTTGGAGCATCCAAGTAAGCACAGGCTTACATTTTCCTCTACAAGCCGGATAGAACTCACCATGATGACGGATATCACTCTGTGGCGAAGGTCCCCACCAGAACTCAGCCATGCATACAGGCTTCAGATGATGCTGGTAAGCATATTGCAATAATTTGGGGGCACAGCAATCGCCTGTACCTCCTGGTGGTAATGGAAATCTCTTCTGAATCTTCGGATTCTGATGATAATCGCGCCAGATATCAACCAAATCCCTCTCTTCACCCTTGGCATTCAACATCCGATACTGCCGAAAAAGCCATAATTGCAGGTCCTGCGACATCTGGCGGTTGAGGGTTTGGTTGCCGTTGGTAGGATGTTGGTTAAGTGCAGATATCTCACGTTCTTTCTGTTTAAAATATCCATCAGGCTGTTGCGCATCGAAAACTGGCGGAACAAAGTATTCCCAGTCATTCCTACCTTCCAACAAGCCAGAATATGCAGCCAGAAAGCCTAATGACGCCTCCGTCTCCACCACCAGTACCCCAAACATTTTTCCTTCCTGAGGAGCTATTCGCTCAATCTCATGTTTCACCTCCTCACAAGCCAACAAACACAGCGGATGAGGTTCGTAGCAGAAAGGCCAGGTGAACCGTTCTGGTTTTTGTATGTTGGAATTGAGGGGGTGCAACCTCATAGCAGGTCGAGGCATTTTTCTACTGGGATACCACGATTCTTATCATCAGTATCCTTGTAGCGCTCAATCATGCGGAACACCGTATCCATAGCTGTACGTGTGCTCACCTTCAATGTTTCACCATTCAGCAGATGGCCAATTAGCACAGCAGAGAAAATATCACCCGTACCATGAAACAGACCTGGAATCTCGTGATACTCCAAGTGGAAATAACTGTCGTCGTAGTGGTTATAGCCCACTACCGCATTACGGCCATCCACCTTACAACTCGTTATCAGCGCCGACTTAGTACCGATCTTACGTAATCTATCCAACAGATCGCCAGCCTCCTCCCAACTGATTCCCTGCATTTTGACAGGTGTATTGGTGAGGTAACAGGCCTCTGTATAATTTGGGAAAGTGAGGTGAGCCACTGATACCATCTCACGCATCAGCTCCACCTGACGCTCCGTCATACCATTATACAGCCGTCCACCATCTCCCAGAATCGGGTCTACGAACACCGTTGTACCCTGCTCGCCTTGTTCCTTGCAGTAGCCAGCCACCAGTTTTGCCTGCTCATCGCTGAACATCAGTCCTGTACAGATGGCATCGAAGCCGAAACCCAAATCCTTCCATACAGGCAACGTTCCACGGATGTATTCGGTGGTATCCTGAATATTAAACTTACCGTAGTCGAGTGTATTCGACACGAGTGCTGTAGGCAGACTATAGGTAGGGATACCTAAGTACGACAGGATAGGCAACATGGCGCCCATGCCGACCTTTCCATAACCTACGACGTCATTAATCAACAATATCTGTTTCATTTCGGCTGCAAAGTTACTACTTTTTTAATTATGGTGATACGAGATTACAAGTTTTTTTGTAATTTTGCCAGCGTTTATGGAAAAACAACTTGATTCGCCTATATTGGCACTACAAAAACAACGGCAATTGCTCCAAATGGAGTACGAAGCTGAAAAAGAAGAATTCCGCCAACAGACGGAACAGATGGGACTGCAGCGGAAGATAAAACGTGGCGACGTCTGGTTCCCGCTCACTATCGGAAAAATCTATTTCAACTCGCTGAACCAGAAAGTGATAGAGGTGTTCCGCGAAACCACCGACGAGGAGATTGAACACAACTTTGAATATGGCAAGCCTGTTGTATTCTTCAGTGTAGACATCAAAAATAACATCAACTATTTCAAGCAGTCGGCCACCGTCAGCTATGTGGATGGCAATAGAATGGTGATATGCGTACCTGATGGTATGGGACTGATAGAAATACAGAACACACTGAACCTTGGCGTACAACTGTTTTTCGACGAGACCAGCTACAAAATGATGTTCAATGCGCTTGACAAGGTCATTGCCGCCAAAGGACGACTAGCCTATCTGCGCGACCTTTTCTACAATAGAGTCAAAGCCGAGACATTCAGTTTTGGTGCCCTTCACTTCCCTTACCTCAACGCCACTCAAGAAGATGCAGTAAACAAAGTGTTGAGAGCCAAAGATGTAGCCATCGTACACGGACCTCCAGGAACAGGTAAGACCACAACTCTTGTAGAAGCCATCTACGAGACGCTACGACGCGAGAGTCAGGTACTGGTTTGCGCACAGAGCAATATGGCCGTCGACTGGATTTCAGAGAAACTGGTCGACAGAGGCGTCAATGTACTAAGAATCGGCAATCCCACCCGTGTGAACGACAAAATGCTATCGTTTACTTACGAACGACGTTTCGAGTCGCATCCAGACTATGAGATGCTTTGGGCACTGAGAAAGGCCATTCGCGAGGTCAGAGGCAATCGCAAGAAAGGCGACCAGAAATACCACCAGAAGGTTGAACGCTTGAAAGAACGCGCTACTGAACTCGAGATGCGCATCAAGAACGACCTGTTCAGCGAGGCACGCGTCATCGCCTGTACGCTGGTAGGATCGACAAGTCGCGTTCTCGACGGCCAGAAGTTTGGTACCTTATTCATAGACGAAGCAGCCCAAGCACTCGAGGCTGCCTGCTGGATTCCTATCCGCAAGGTCTCGAGAGTGATCTTAGCAGGCGACCATTGTCAGTTGCCGCCAACGGTGAAATGTTATGCAGCCTTGAAAGCAGGATTAGGCAAGACGCTGATGGAGCGTATTGTAGAGAACAAGCCAGAGGTAGTAACCCTGTTGAAGATGCAATATCGCATGAACGAGGAAATCATGCGATTCTCAAGCGACTGGTTCTACAACAATCAGGTGGAGAGTGCGCCAGACGTCAAATTCCGTAGTATCCTGGATCTTGATGTACCCATGACGTGGATCGACACCTCACAGTTCGACTTCCCTGAGGACAGTGGCATCTCCTTCAAAGAGGAATTTGTTGGCGAGAATTATGGCCGTATCAATAAGGCAGAGGCAGAACTTACCATGTTGGCGCTGCAACAATATTTCGAGAAGATTGGCAAAGAACGCATTCTCAACGAGCGTATTGATGTGGGCGTCATCTCCCCATACCGCGCTCAAGTGCAGTATCTGCGCCAGCAACTCAAAAAACGTGAGTTCTTCAAGCCATTCAAGGGGCTTATCAGTATCAACACCGTTGACGGCTTCCAAGGACAAGAGCGCGATGTCATCATGATTTCTATGGTGAGATCGAACGACGATGGACAGATCGGATTCCTACGCGACCTACGACGTATGAACGTGGCTATCACCCGTGCCAGAATGAAACTGATCATCTTAGCCGATGCCTCTACCCTGACGCGACATCCCTTCTACAGAAAGCTTTACGAATACATTGAAGCATTATAAAAAACTTAATAATTGTTTGTAAGTTTCGAATAATTATCGTACTTTTGCAACCATGATTAAGATAAAAAGGGTTGAAACCAAACGGGAACTGAAACAGTTCATACAGTTCTATTACGACCTATACCGAGGTTGCGATAGCGCTGTGCCCTATCTCTATCTCGACGAGATGGCAACACTGCGCCGCGACAAGAACCCCTCGTTCGAATGCTGTGAAGCAGAGTATTTTCTAGCCTATAAGGATGGCGAGATAGTAGGACGCGTGGCTGCCATTATCAACCATCGCGCTAACGAGCGCTGGGGATGCAAACAGGTACGTTTCGGTTGGTTCGACTTTATCGATGATATGCAAGTGAGCCAAGCTCTGCTGAAAGCCGTTGAGGAATGGGGCAAGGCCAAGAGTATGACGGAGATTGCTGGTCCGTTAGGATTTATCGATACCGACCGCGAAGGTATGCTCATTGAAGGTTTCGACCAGTTGGCAACCATGTATATCAACTACAACTATCCATATTACCCTCAGCACATGGAGCAGATGGATGGTTTTGTCAAGGACAACGACTATGTGGAGTGTAAGGTAAAAGTGCCTGAGGAAGTACCCGCAAAGTTTGCCAAGGTTACCGAGATGGTACGCAAGCGTTATGGTCTGAGAGTACGCAAGTTCACACGCAAGGAGTTAGTTAGCGGTGGTTGGGGGCGCGAAGTGTTCCATCTTCTCAATGCTACCTATAAGGATCTCTACGGATTCTCCGAACTCTCTCAGCATCAGATAGACAAACTGGTAAACGATTATATCAAAATAGCCGACATGAACCTTGTTACCGGTATCATGGATGGCGATAAAATGGTGGGCTTTGGTGTAACCTTCCCATCCTTCTCCCGAACACTTCAGCGCACACGCGACGGTCGATTTCTCCCCTTTGGGTGGTGGGAACTCTTCAAGACTTTGAAGTGGCACAACACCGACACCGTCGATTTGCTGTTGATTGGCGTACTGCCCGATTATCGTGGCAAAGGTGCCAATGCCCTCATCTTCGACGATCTCATCCATCAGTTCAAGCGCTATGGCTTCAAATGGGCTGAGACAGGACCACAGATGGAAACCAACGAAGGTGTCCTCTCACAGTGGCAGTATCTTGAGACCACGATTCACCGCCGTCACCGTTGCTATCGCAAAAAGCTATAATTATGGACATGAATTTGGAATTTGTATTGCGTATCTTTGTGGCAGCACTCCTTGGTGGTGCCATTGGTTTGGAACGTGAATATCGCGCCAAAGAAGCAGGATTACGTACCCACTTCCTTGTTGCTTTAGGTTCTGCCCTGTTTATGATAGTATCAGCCTACGGCTTCGAAGGAGCTATGCACACCCCAGAGCACCGTTGGGATGTGTCGCGTGTAGCAGCTCAAGTCGTTTCCGGAATCGGTTTCATTGGTGCCGGAACCATCATCTTCCATAAGAGCGAGAATGTGGTGCGTGGTCTGACCACCGCTGCTGGTCTATGGGTTACTGCTGCCATCGGTTTGGCTTGTGGAGGCGGTATGTATGTTCTCTCTATTGCTTCAACCATACTGGTGCTGGTAGGTCTCGAAGCTTTTAACTTTATCCTTCGGAAAATCGACAAACACAAGAAATAAGAAAACCCTCGCCCGTTTGAGCGAGGGTTTATGATTCTTATTTGAAGATATCCTCAGCGAGGATTACTTAAAGATCTTCTGAGCAAACATGGTCAGATAGATACGCCAGTTGCGCCAGATATGACCACCATCAGTCTCAACATACTCATACTTATAACCCTTGCTGTCCCAGTAGTTACGCAGGTCAACTGTGCTCTGATACAGGAAGTCGGTCTTACCCATACCCATCCAGTAGAGCTTTGGCTTGCTACCAAAGAGCTTTGCGCTCTGCTGAGCGAAGGTGGGGCTATTCTCAATCTGCTTAGCAAACGAAGCCTCGAATGTACCATTATCCAAGTGCAGACCTGCAGAGAACAGTCCGTAGTAGTCGAACTTGTTAGGATAGAGCAGACTTACGTGGAACGTGTGACCACCACCCATTGACAAACCGCAGATGGCACGGTGAGAACGGTCCTTCAAGGTACGATAGTTGGCATCTACATAGTTTACGATATCCATAAAGCTCTCTGGAATAGAAGCAGCAGCAGGAGCTGTAGGACCTGTACCACCATCGCGGAATCCAGGAGTGTACATACCCCATGACCACTCACCAGGAGCAGCCTGACAGTTAGGATTACCATTAGGCATCACCACAATCATTGGCTTAGCCTTACCAGTAGCAATCAGATTATCAAGAATCTGTGCAGCACGTCCGAGCTCACTCCAGGCATTCTCGTCACCACCAGCACCATGCAACAGATAGAGCACTGGATACTTACCACCCTTATCGTAACCAGCAGGTGTGTAGATGGTCATACGGCGCTGCATCTTCAGCGTAGGACTGTTGTACCAAACCTTCGAGAGGTTGCCATGAGGCACCTCGTTCACCTTATACAGATCACCCTTGTCGCCCTTCTCATCGCTGACAATGAAGATATTGGTAAAAGAAACGATATCACGGTTCACATAGATGTTAGCAGGGTCTTTCACACCAGTCATACCATCAATATTGAAGGTATAGCTATACATTTCAGGAGCCAGCTTGTCAGTAGTATAGCTCCACACACCATTCTTACCTTCCTTCAGCTGAGCTACACCTGGGGCATCGTATTTGCCATAACCAGGAATCTCGATCTGCTGGGTGGGCAGGAAATCACCTGTCACCTCTACCTTCACAGCCTTAGGGGCAAAAAGGTTGAATGTTACTGTTCCGTCCTTGTTTACAACAGGAGATTTAACACTGGCACTCTGGAAGAGCTTCTCTTGTGCCTGAGCGCCAGCACAGCACATCGCTGCCAGCGCTAAAGTCATCATTACTTTTTTCATACGTTTTAATTATTCACTATTCGTTATTCATTTAAATAATCTCTGAGCTAATTGGTGTAAGTTGTTACGCCAGGTGTACCAGGTATGACCACCTGGGGCTGTATAATACTCATATTTGATGTTGGCAGCATCAAAAAGTTTAAGCGTAGCCAAACCATTCTGATAGGCGATATCCTCTGGATTACCCTGAGTGAACACCAGCTGACACACGTTCTTCTTGATACCGGCAGCCGCTTTGTTCAGACGCTGACGATAGCCCTCGAACTGTTCCTTTTGTGCAGGGAACCAGCCTGCGCTGAGTACCCAGAAGTACGCAAACTTATCGTTATCGTTAAGGATGGTCTCCATCGTCTCCATACCTCCCATTGAGAGTCCAGCCATCGCACGATGAGCTTTATCAGCAACCACACGATAGTTATCCTCGATAAACGGAATGATACTAGTCACCAGATCCTGCTCGAACAAGGGAACTTCGTCCATCAGGTTCTTAGCAGGAATTGAACCATTAGGCATCACCACTACCATGGGTTTCATCTTACCCTCGGCCAACAGATTGTCGAGAATATTGCAGGCACACCCCACACCTGGCCATGAGGCATCGTTATCGCCACCACCATGAATCAGATAGAGCACGGGCAGTTTGTCGACACTCTTCTCGTAGCCAGCGGGAGTCCAGACATGCATACGACGCAGGGCTTTCAACGGCTTACTGAAGTAATAGCGCTGCGCCAAAGCACCATGAGGCACATCGGCACGCATATCGTAGAACTGCTTACCATCGCCGATATTGGCCAGAGCTGAGGTCTCGGCTGAGAGAGCGCCCTTGGGGTCCTGCACTTTCACGCCATCGACAGTGAAATTGTAGCGATAAACGCCATCCTTTACATCGCTGACGACAGCTGTCCACACACCATTATCGGCCTTAGTAAACTGCAAAGGCTTACCCCAAGGCATCGCATCACCGCCAAAGCCAACCTGTTTGGCATTAGGCGCATAGATACTAAAAGCCACCTTGCCACCCCCCAGATTGCGTACAGGCTGTAGGGTATCGTTGGGTGTGGGCTGTATCTGCCACTGGGCACACATAGGCCCAGTGCAACAGATCAGCAGGAATATCGATAAAAACTGTTTCATTCTAATACTATCTATGATTATCTGCGCAGCAGATTCAGTTTCACATTGGGTTTCATCACGTTGTTCACCTTCTTGGTCCAAGCCTTGACAGGAGCCGAAGCCTTTGCCTCAACATCGCTGGCCGATGAACAGATCAGAAAGTCGTAGCGACCTGCATCGGTCTTCCAAGCCGAGGCTTTCTCATTAAACGAGGCTAAATCTTCTGCCTTCACCTGCATGGTTACAGTCTCTGTCTGACCAGGCTGCAGCAAACGCGTCTTAGCATAGTTACGCAGTTCCTTTGCCGGCTTGTTCAGTTTCTTGCTATTGGGAGCAGCCACAAAGAGCTCTACCACGTTGCGACCAGCCTTTTTACCTGTATTCTTCACATCTACCTTTACAGTATAGATGCCATTGGCCTCGCTCACGCTCATATTCTCATAAGCAAAGGTGGTGTAGCTCAGTCCGAATCCGAATGGATAAGCCACTGGCTTGCCAAAACTGTCGAAATAGCGGTAGCCTACATAGATATCCTCCTCATAGTTGGTGAAGTCGATGTTTGCCTGAGGTGTACGCTCCTTGGGCGCCTTATCCTTGTTATAGCCCCACATAAACATGGCACCTAAGGTCTTGTCATCAACATTGCTGGGGAAGTTCTTATCAGCATAGGCATCACCATATTTAATCTGGAAGGTCATAGGCAACTTTCCTGAAGGATTTACCTTTCCGGAAAGCACATCAGCCACAGCAAAGCCACTCTCCTGACCACCCTGCCAAGTGCAAACCAATGCGTCGATCTGATCCTGCCAAGAAGCCACGTCGATAGGACTACAGATATCGAGCAGTACAATCACTTGCTTTCCTTTGGCGTGATAGGCCTCACTTACAGCTTTGATCAGTTTGGCCTCACCCTCTTTCAGATAGAAGTCACTCTCGCTGCGATCGGCAGCCTCACCACTCTTACGACCTAATGAGATGATAGCCACATCACTACCCTCGATAGCAGCATTCAGCTCGTCGGCAGTAAACTGCTTCTCGTCGGCACGTGCTGGTGGCATCAGCGAGAAGGGAGGACGACCGTTGGGGAACAGACGTTTCTCCTCGGCAGCAATATGCTGGGTATAAGTACGAATCAATGGCTTGTAAACCTCGTAACCAGCCGAACGCATACCCTCAACCAGCGATACGGTATAGTGCCCCACTGAGGTACCACCAAAACCCGAACCACCAGAAATCCAGTCATACGAGGTACATCCGAATAGTGCTACACGCTTTCCTGTCAGAGGCAGGATACCACTGTTTTTCAACAATACGATACCATCAGCGCCTACCTCACGAACTATCTGGGCGTGCGCCTTCAGATTGGGCTCGTTGTGATATTGATAGCCTTTAAAGTTATGAGTCTTTACCACATATTCTAATATACGCTTCACGTTGGCATCGAGCACTTCCATGGGCAACTTTCCACTCTTGGCAGCTTCAAGGATAGCCTGATACTGCTTGGGCTGTCCTGGTTGCAACATATCGTTGCCTGCGAGCATAGCAGCCACCGCATCATCACCAGCGTTCCAGTCAGATACGAACATACCCTTCCATCCCCACTCATCACGAACAATAGTGGTCAGCAGTTCACGGTTCTGCACAGCGTATGGACCATTCAATTTATTATACGAGGTCATGATAGTCCAGGGATTGCTCTCCTTCACCATGATCTCAAAAGCCTTCAGGTAGATCTCACGCAGAGCTCGCTGCGACACCTGAGAGATATTGTTATTACGGTTTGTCTCCTGATTGTTAGCCACAAAGTGCTTGGGACAGGCAGCCGTACCTTCGCTCTGCACACCACGTACATAACCAGCCGCAATGGTACCCGACAGATAAGGATCCTCAGAGTAATACTCGTGGTTACGACCACACAGCGGGTTACGGATGAGGTTCATGGCAGGTGAGAGAATCCAGTCGAGCCCGAACTCGCGCACCTCGTTACCGATACCTTGTCCAACCTTGAAGGCGGCCTCACGATCCCATGTCGAAGCCAAAGTCATCGAAGCCACAAAGTCGGTAGGATAATAATCGTTATGATCCCACGCACGTGTAGCGTTCATGCGCAAGCCCTGCTGAGAGTCAGCGCAATAAGTCTCAGGTATACCCAAACGCTCTACAGAGAAAGTACTGCCTGCCGTACCTGGGAATTTAGCCTCGTCGTTGAAGTGCATGCCGCGTCCCAGCACTAAGTGGCATTTCTCTTCGAGGGTTAACGCCTTGATTACCTCGTCGATGTTTTCTGCCCTTAGCTGCTGGGCCGACACGCTAATGCTGCAGCCAAGTGAAGAAACCACAGCTACTACAACCAAACTAATTTGATGAAACGAAATTTTCATTGTTAATTTTATTTTTTAGTTACTTTAGAATTCTGGTTTTCGGATGCAAAATTACAAAGCCGAACTCAAACCGTCTTTCTGCTGCGTTCGTTTAATTTTCGATGTTGTTCAAAAAGCGCCGTTGGCTTTCCGATTCGTTCAAATCCTTTTCGATTTGTTCAAAACGGCCATTACAAGGTCTTGATCGACAAGCACAGTAGTGTCATGTCGTCATTAGGCTCTGCGCCAGCGCGATGATTGATTACAGCGTTCTTTAGTCTATTAATAATCTGCTCCGAGTCCATCTGATCGGTATCGGCCATCAGCGCCAACAGCTGGTCGTCGCCCAGTCGATCCTTTTGCATATTCTCAGCTTCGTTCAGTCCGTCGGTATAGAACAACAGCCGTTTGTCACGGATATCCTCAATGACCTCACCCTTAAAGGCTTTACACTCCCACAGTCCAAGAGGTTGGTTACAATCCTTAATCTCCATGAACTGTCCGTCAAGGATAGGCAGATTATGGCCGCAGTTACAGAACTCCATGCACCCTCTGCGCAAGTCGATCATTCCGATAAACATCGTCACAAACATACTCTGCTCGTTATCCTTCACCAGGAAAGAGTTCATCTGCGTAGCCACATCCCAAGGCGAATGGTTCTGCTGGGCAATGATACGGAACAAATCACGGGTGATGGCCATGAACATCGCGGCTGGGATACCCTTACCCGACACGTCGCCTACACAGAAGTAGAGTCGCTCATCCTGAATAAAATAGTCGTAGAGGTCGCCACCTACCACCTTGGCAGGCGTCATCGAAGCATAGAGGTCGATATCATGACGTTCAGGGAACGGTGGGAACACTCTGGGAATCATTCCCATCTGGATATCACTGGCCACCTTCAGCTCACTCTCGATAGACGCTTTCTGGGCTGTAGAGCGTTTTAACTCGTCGATATAGTTAACCAACGATTGCTGCATATTGCTGAACGAATGGTTCAGCTTACCTATCTCGTCGATACGCTTATCATCAGGCAGCGTCTGGTCGAACTGGCCCGAGGCTATCGTCTCAGCCTGTAACGCTAAGGTATGAAGGGGATTCAGCTCACGTTTGATGACACGACTGAACACAAAGCGCATCAGCAGCAGTCCCACCACCACGATGGCTATCACGATTCGGTACAATCGGTTGTAACTGCCAAAAATGTCACTTTCAGGGCAGACAATAGCCACACTCCAACCTGTAGAACCGAGTGGCTTGTAGAACACATAACAATCCTGTCCTTCAAACTTCAGCTGGCGCATGCCCTGCTCACCACGCTGCATGGCATGTCCAAGAGCGGTCAAGGCGGTGTCAGGATGTTCCAAAGTCGGGGTGTATATCGTCTCATGGAGCAGCTTCGTGGTATCAGGATGCACAAAGTAGGTACCTCCTTGACCAATCATGATACTGTAGGAATTGGGATAGGGTTTCACCTTCGATATCACCTCCGATATCCACTCCATCGAGATATCCACCGAGATAGTGCCTACATAGGTACCTTTCTCGTCTTTGAGCGGTTTACAGTACGAGGCGATAATCTCCTCTGCATAGATGTCCTCCGGATTATAATCCATAAAGGGCTCCACCCAACTGGGACCATCGAGCAGTTTCACCAACTGATACCAGTCCATATAGAAATACTGATACTGGTCGTTACCCTCCTGTGTGGTCTCAATCGTACCTTTATTATTATAGCTGTAAGCCGAGAAATAACGTCCTTTACTCTTAAAGAAATCAGGCTCAAAGGCGATTGAACAACCATTCAGGTCAGGGTTACACTTCAGGATACGCGCCGAATAGGTAAACATCGAGTCGGGCTTATCCAGATGACGCACTGGCAACCATTCAAAGTTCTCCGTAGCAATGATCACACGGTCGAGCAGACCATTCACACGGAGCACGGTATTATCCAGCGTCTCAGTAGCACGACTGATAGCCTCCTCACGGACGGCCTGACGCGATTCGAAGAACATATATCCTATCGCTGCCACAAAGATGATGGTAGCAATGAATACTATCAAGATGCTAAGCCTCTTGGTAAGCGACTGGCGGACATATGTCATCGGGTTAATCATACAGCTATCTCGCTATGAGTTGTTCGTAGGTAACTTCCTTTTTCAGCATCTCGTTCTCCAGCATCAGCTTGCTGGCCAACTTCACCATATCAGGACGCAGACGGAACTCGCGCTTCTTCGATTCGCGGTCAATCTGTAATCTCAGGATCTCCTTCAACATCAGTCGCTGCAGTACGCGGTTGGTGATGATATGATTCTCGCGACAATATTTCATCACGATATCCACCGTTTCCTCAGGATGAGCCGAAGCCCATTCCCATCCCCTGCGACTGGCCTGGGCAAACTTGCGGGCCTGCGCCTTATGCGTCTCATAATAGTCGCGACGCATGTAAACACCGTCCTCCTGAATATTATAGCCATGATCGCAGAAACGATATACGTTCTTTTCCGTAAACGTAAAGCCCATCTGCATCAGTTGATAATACTCATTATAGCTCATGGCCAGCGTACCGTCGATGGCACCCTTCACAAACAAGTCGAAATTGGTGGTAAAGCGGATCCACTGGTAGTTCAGATGCTCCTTACGACTCATACACACAGCCACCTGGCCAAAGCCGGCCTGCCAGATACCCACACGGGCTCCCTTCTGAGTCAGCGGATCCTTATCACGTCGCGATACAATGACGGTGGCGTTATTCATCGATGTCTGAAGGATGTTCACCAAGGGGATACCATTGTCGACAATCTCCATGGCCTGACAAAGCTGCATGGTGGTGGCATGACTCTCATTGTTGCGCAGACGGTCTATCACGGTCTGTGATAAAGACGGATGAACTATTTCCACATCAACCCCTGCCGCCTTGTAGAAACCCTTCTCCAAGGCTACATAATAGCCGGCAAACTGGGCATGCGCCGTCCATTGTGGCGTGAAGATAATCTTTTCGTTGTGAGTCTTCTGCGCCACGATAGGCATACAAGCTGCCAGAACTATCAATGCGACGAATAACCTAATCTTTATATTCACTTTGCAAATGTACAAAAAAATATCTGAAACGCCAACAAAATGATAAGAATAAATGTGAAAAACAACACAACATTCAACAAAAATGGCTATCTTTGCAACCATGAGAACATGTTTTGTCCATTTCGTCTGCGCTATGATGGCCATTCTGCCAGGCTCGACTCTGGCCAAGGTCACCCTGACTTCCAAGGATCTGCATCTGGATGCCAGCGGACAAGCGCTCTGTACCCCCCAGTTGCAACAAGGCATCGACCGCATCGCCAAGAAAGGCGGCGGCACATTGGTGCTTAAGGCAGGACGCTATCTCACAGGCGGACTGATGCTCCGCTCGGGTGTTACCCTCGAGTTCGAGGAAGGCGCCACTCTGTTAGGCAGCACCAATCCCTACGACTACCAGCCGATGCAGATAGCACAGACCGATGACCAGCGGGGCGACAACGCCGCCATGGCGCTGCTGATGGCCAATGAGGCCGAACATATAGCCATCACAGGTAAGGGACTGATTGACGGACAGGGGCTGCAGGTAGCGCTGAACATCGACAGTCTGCATCATACAGGCGAACGCATCGACCCCCACTACAACCTGCGCCGCCAGCGCCCCAGCGAGCTGGCACGCCCCAAGCTGTTCTTCATCTACCGCAGCAAGGACATCACGGTGAAGGGTTTGACACTGAAGAGCAGTGCCAACTGGGGGCTCTCATTCCACCTCTGCCAACAGATCACACTGAAAGACCTCAACATCGAGAATCGCGCCTATTGGAATAATGACGGTATCGACCTGACCGATTGCCAACATGTGAAGGTGACCGACTGCAATATCAACTCTGCCGACGATGGCGTATGCCTGAAGTCCTATCACGTCGATAGCGAGTGCTACGACATCGAGATAGCCCACTTAAACATCTGCAGTAGCGCCTCGGCTGTAAAGTTCGGCACCGCCTCGTGGGGCGGCTTCCGCAAGGTCTATGTGCATGATATCAAAGTACGCGACACCTTCCGCTCGGCCATCGCCATCGAGAGCGTAGATGGCGCACAGATAGATAGCATTCTCGTAGAACGCATCAATGCCACAAATACCGGCAATCCTATTTTTGTGCGATTAGGACAGCGGGCAGGCCAGCGCAAGGGTACAATCAGGAATATCACCATCCGCGACCTTTATTGCGAAGTGCCTTTTGGTCGTCCTGATGAAGCCTACGACCTGCGTGGTCCTGAGGTCGATTTCTTCCACAACCCCTTCCCCAGCAGTATCTGCGGCATTCCCGGCAATCGCATCGAGCATATCACACTCGAGGACATCAACATCCACTACCCAGGTCGCGCCACCAAAGGCATGGCCTACGTGCCTCTCTGGCGTAAGCACGATGTACCCGAGCAGATTCAGAAATACCCTGAGTTCACCATGTTTGGCGAACTTCCTGCTTGGGGACTTTACCTCCGTCACATCGATGGCATCACCCTCAAAAACATCCACCTCACCCTCGCCGCTCCCGACTTCCGCCCCATGATAGTCGATGAGGATGTTAAAAACATGATTTACTGATATATGATCAATACATATAAATAATCGGGCGGGGATGTGATTCATCTCCGCCCGAAGTTTAGGGAATATTACTAATCAGTATGTATTCAGATTAATAACCTGCGTTCTGCTTCCAGTTGGTGTTAGCATTAAGTACATCAACACTCAGAGGAAGAATTCGGTTTGTCAAAGCCTTGTTATTGGGGTTAAGATACTTGAATCCCCAATCACGCTCAAAGTCACCAAAGCGAATCAAGTCATTACGACGCCAGTGCTCATCGAGGAACTCACGGCCACGCTCGTCAAGAATATCCTGAAGAGTTGGATTATTCTCAATCAGAGGAGCATTTACATAAGAACGAATCTGGTTAAATAGGCTCATTGGTGTATCGCCATTAGTAGCTGTTGCACCACGGGTAATTGCCTCACACTTCATCAGAATTACATCTGCATAGCGCAAAATGGGCACGTCGTTACTCATATTACGACTATGAGCATTAACCTCTGGCACATAAGGCATAAACTTAATTGACTTATAACCTTGACACCAACCATTCTGATCAGCACCTGTATTTAAGTCTCCATCTTCCGTCTTAAGAGTAATCGACTTAGTAAAGGTTACTTCTTTCCCCTTGTATGTATTACGAACACTTGTTTTCTCACCTGTTGTCACATCGTACTGATATATATCAGTTGCATCCTTAGTTGCATCACCAGCAATACAATCATTACGGCGATCACCAGGGAGCGTGAACAATTCAACATATTCAGGAGTCAGCGCATAGTTTCCAGCAACAGAACCAGAAAGTTCTACAGAATAGAAACCATTATTATTCTGTCCTCTACGCCATGTACGGAAACGAGAATAAGTAAGTCCCTGCTGTGTAATAGCATCGTATGGCATTACATAAATGAAGTCTTTAATATGTGGACCATTGTTATACAAGAACTTCTTCTTGAAATCATCGCTCAAATTAAATAAGCCACTATTGATGATGTCATCACACATAGCCACACAGTCGTTCAACTTCTCATTTGCTGCTGTTGAAGACCAACTTGTACTTGTAACATCCTTTGTATATACATTCCAGTTGATATACAACTTTGCAAGCAATGCTTCAACCATCCATTTTGTTGGTTTTCCGTATGTTGAGGCATCAACATTGGTTGGGCACTTATCGCGAACAGCCAATAATTCAGACTCTATCCATTTGGCAACATCTGCACGAGGCGAGCGGTCAAGGACCTCATCATCGGCCAAAATATGATCAATAATCGGGGCATCTCCCCAGTTATCCATCAAAAGGAATGTATAAAAAGCACGTGCAGCACGAACAGGTGCTAAAATTTCGGCATCAGCACCACCAAGTTCCTCAAACGCAGGGTCACTCATCACGTTATTACAGCTTGTAATACCTGCCTGAATATCATTAAAGACATTCAGCATAGCAGCACACGCAGAGGGATCTACACTATGAAGAGAGAAATTTGCACAGTCACGATTATTCAGATAGTCACCATCAAAACTTATGGCAGTATACTCATCACTATTAAAAGAGATTGCTTCATCATAACGACGTCCCAATATGCCACGAATAGCAAACATTGCATCGTTTGTTTTTGCCTCTACAGCAATCTCGTTATCCGGGAACTCTGTTAATCTAGATTTTACATCTACATCCAGATTTGTACAGCCAGCAGTCAAAAGTACCAGCATCGCCCCTGAAAAAATATGTAGTTTCTTCATATTATCTAAGAAATTAAAATTAGAAATTAATGTTAGCACCAAACATAAATGTACGTGTGCGAGGATAACGGGTATTACGCCAATCCATACCTGGAGTCAAACCACCAAGATATACCTCTGGGTCAATACCCTTATAACCTGTGATGGTAAATACGTTGTTACAGGTAGCATAGAGGCGTACGCTCTTTGCCCATCCAGCCAATTCCTTGAAAGTATACCCAATAGACAAACTTGACAGACGGAAGTAATCACCCTTCTCAAGATAGCGATCTGATGGAGCTTGTGAACGTGTATCAGTAGCCTTCTGTATAGTAGCAACTTCTGAGAGCACATTCTTACCAGTATTAATTAATGTTACATTGTTGTAATAGTTACGTGTAGCATTGTAAATCTTGTGTCCGAACATACCCTGGAAGAATGCAGTCAGCGACCAGTTCTTATAGGTAACAGTATTGTTCCAACCTAAGGTGAGCTTTGGCTGCGCACTACCATGCTTACGACGATCGGTATTATTAGGAGCATCTGTTGTTCCAATCAGATTTCCATCCTCATCATAGTCATTGAAAATTGACTTGCCTTCATCATCGTAACCAGCCCACTCCCACAGATAGAACTGACCAATTGGGCTACCTTCCATAATTCGCTGTACCTCAGCACCTCCAGAATAACCACCCACATCAGGATTAGCCTCATCAATGTAGTCAACAGAATAGGTCTCGTTAGACAATTTCTCTACTCTATTTTTGTTGTGAGAAAGGTTCAAAGAGGTTGTCCAGTTCCATTTCTTTGTCTGAACAGGAACAGCATTTAATGTCAACTCAATACCCTTGTTGCTGATGTCACCTACGTTAGCATCAATCCAACCATAAGGATAACGGTTTGTAGATACTGCGTAAGCGTGAATCAGATCCTTTGTACGCTTGTCATAGTATTCAATGGTACCAGTCAGGCGGTTATTGAAGAAACCAAAGTCAATGCCAATATTGAACATTCCTGTGCGCTCCCACTTCAAGTCAGGATTTGCATTGTGGTCAGCTGCCAATGTACGGTAATTAATAGAGGCACCCGTCTGGTCGATATGCTCGAACCAACCTGTTGCGCCATAAGTCTGGAGGGCAGTATAAGCATCGAAACCCAGAGAGTTTCCGCTGACACCATAACCAATACGGAACTTCAGATCATCAAAAATAGTCTGATTTTTCATGAAGCCTTCCTCAATTACACGCCATGCAGCGCTGACTGATGGGAATGTACCCCAACGGTTACTCTTACCGAAGGCTGAAGAACCGTCACGACGGATAGTTGCCTGCAAGAGATATTTGCTATTGAAGCTATAATTGGCACGTCCATAGAATGAAATCATACGAAGGGTAGACATTGGTGAGCTGATAATGCCATCAATATCCATCTGGTTAGCCATTCCCAAGTTATAATACTTCAGGTTATCATTGTAGAAATTATAAGCGGTCAAACCAAATCGGTCGCCATTATCATTCTGTTCCCAAGAATAACCAGCCATTAATGCTACATTATGAGCACCAAATTCCTTTGACCAGTTAATATAGGTTTCCAACTGTTTCTTAACATCCTCAGATGTAGTACGTGTAGCCTCACCATTTCGAGAAGAGAAACCTGCTAACTGAGATTGACTTGAGTGATAAGTATTATTGATATACTGTCTGTTCTGATATGACATTGTCAGATTCCAATCCAGACCTGGAATAATATGCAAAGCAGCTTGTCCAACACCCTGAATCATCTTATTCTTTCCAGAGAACTGGTCTTCGTTAATCATTGCAACAGGGTTAAAGTTTTGAGAAATAGTAGTATTACTATACCAAGTACCATCTGCATTCTTCACAGGAACCAGTGGAGAATAAGTATACATCTGCTCGATAACACTCTGTCCAGCATGAGTACCGTCATAACCAGTAGCAACTGTATTGAACTCGCCAACGCTTGCGTTGACACTGATAGAAACATCCAGATGATCCTTTAAGAACTTGGTCTGTAAGAATGAACGTACATTCAAGCGGTTCATATCAGTACCACGAACAACACCCTGACGATTCATATAGTTGATTGATGCGCTATATGATGTCTTCTCAAAACCGCCATTGATACTAACGTTATGGTTATGAGAGAAACCTGTACGCAAAACCTCATCCTGCCAGTTTGTATCAGCAGGATTTGCTGGATCATAATAGTTAACCAAATTAGTATTTCCTACAGATTTTGCATAATTCAGCATTTCGCTTGCAGACATCATGTCCAAAGTCTTAAGCGTATTGTCGATAGCAACATAGCCAGAGTAACTAACGTTGGTCTTACCAGCCTTATTACCCTTCTTAGTTGTTACGATAATAACACCATTAGCGGCTTTTGAACCATAGATGGCTGTAGCAGAAGCATCGCGGAGCACATCGATACTCTCGATATCCTCAGGAGCAACCAGCGAAAGGTCTACACCGGGAACACCATCGATAACATAGTAAGGCTCCATGGCCTCACCAGAGCGCAGTGAAGAAGCACCACGGAGTGAAATACTTGAAGAACCATTAGGATCGCTTGAGTTGGTGATTACCAATCCAGGAACTTTACCCTGCAGCAACTCTGCTGGCGAGGTAAATACACCTTGGTTCAGATCCTCGGCCTTAACGGTTGTGATAGATGAGGTAACGTCCTTACGGCGCATGGTACCATAACCAACTACTACAACTTCGTTCAGCACTTTGTTGTCCTCCTGAAGTGTAACCTTCATGCCGTTGGCAGCGGCAAGAGTCTGTGTAAGATAACCTACATACGAGAATGTAAGTTTAGCACCTTGTTTTACGGTCAGTGTAAATTGACCTTCGAAATCGGTAACAACACCATTGTTGGTTCCAGCCTCCAGAACGCTTACACCAATCAGAGGCTCACCAGTTGCGTCCAGTACAGTTCCCGACACCTTGTTCTGTGCCAGCATCACTGTACTGCACAACAGAAAGAACACAAAAAACATGGTCTTCTGCATTCCTTGTTTGAGATTTAGGATCTTTTGCATAATTTAAAATTAAAAGTTAGTAAAAAAATATTTATTCTTAGTATGATTACATATAAACAGTGGCATGTTCGGTTAGCAGGGGCACCTTCATGCGCCTCATGGCCTTGAGACTGGCCTCAACAAAGCCCTCGCCCTTACACGGACGCTTATCCATGTAGCGCTGCCCCTCACCAAACAGTCGCACGCGTACATTATTAAAATAGATGTCCTTCACCTTGCCGGGCTCGTCACCGCCTACAAAACAGCCGTTCTCGCTGGTAGCAGTGATATTGTTGAAGTAGATGCGGCTCACCTCGCCACACTTACCTTCAATCTGCCCCTTGGGGAATCGCCAGTTGGCATCCTTGTGATTACCATTGGCACGTGGATAGCTGGTCACATAGATAGGCTCTGCCTTACCCCACCACACATCGCTCCAGAGCTTACAGTCGAGCTGGATATTCGAGAAGACCACATCGGTCACCGTGCCCTCATCGCGGTTCTGGATACCCAGACCACGGTTGGAACCCGTGATGATGCAGTTATCGAACACTACATTGTAGATAGAGTCCATATTCTCGCTACCAATCTTGATGGCACACGAACGACTCGACATCACGCAGTTGGTCACAGTGATATCATGGCACGAGCCATACTGTTCGAACTCCCTGCGGTTCTTCAGACAGATGCAGTCATCGCCACTGGTGATATGACAGTTGGCGATACGCACATGCTTAGAGTGGTCGATATCGATGCCATCGCCATTACGGATCTTCAGGTTATTCAGCAGATTGATACCCTCAATCACTGCTTCGTCGCAACCAATCAGGTGAACGGTCCAATAGGCTCCCTCCTTGATGGTGACATCACGGATGGTGAGCTGCTTCACATCGGTCAGCGTGAGCACATGCGGACGGGGATCGAAAGTCTGATCCTTCAGGGGCTTCAGATCATAGCTGTCGCTCAGCTCTGCCCCCATAAAGGCAATGCCGTTGCCATGAATGGTACCCTTACCACAGATGCTGATGTTCTCAGCATGCGCTGCCCAGAGCCACAGCATACCCTCGCCCCGGTTTTCACCAAAGGCGCTCAGGTGATAGATAGCCTCGTCAGGATGGGCCTTGAGCGTGGCGGTAGCCTCCAGGTATAGCTCCACATGACTCTTGAGTTGGATAGGACCAGCCAGGAAGGTGTGACAGCGTGGCAACAGCACACGACCGCCCCCCTCATCCGAGCACTGATCGATAGCTCGCTGAATGGCAGCGGCATCATCGGTCACGCCATCGCCAACGGCACCAAAACTCATCACATCATATATCGTCTGCGACCATGCCGGAAAGACCGTCATGCTAAGCATAAAAACCCAGAAAAGTGTACGTTTTACCATTAATTGCAATTAGTAGTACCAAATTATTGATGCAAAGATAGCATATTTTCCGAATAAAACAAAACTTTTAGAAAAAAAAAGTTATCTTTGCAAGCGAAAAAAAGTTATTATTTTAAAAAAGGCGATTTTAATGACAGACATTTGTTGTATCGGGCACATCACTCGCGATAGGATTATCACGCAGGTTCCGCCCATGACCACACACTGTGCAGGCGGCTCAGCCTACTATATGGCGTGGGCCATTGCATCGCTGCCAAGCGACATCCTCTTCCACATGATCACCTCGGTGAGTCAGGAAGTGATGCCCGAAGTTGAGAAACTGCGTCAGGCAGGTATCGAGGTTACGGCTTTCGAGAGCGACACCAACGTATTCTTCGAGAATAAATATGGCGCCAACATGGACAACCGCACCCAGCGGGTGCTGGCCAAGTCGGCCCCATTCACACTCAACCAGTTGAAGGATGTGGAGGCGCGTGTATATCACTTAGGCACCCTGTTGGCCGACGATTTCGCACCAGAGATTGTGGAGTATTTAGCCAGCAAAGGCGATGTGAGCATCGATGTGCAGGGCTACCTGAGAGAGGTGGTTGGCGAAGAAGTGAAGGCCTGCGAATGGGCCGACAAGCTGCGTCTGCTGAAACACACAGCCATCCTGAAGGTGAACGAATGGGAATGCCAGACGCTGACAGGCATGACCGATCCCTACGAAGCTGCCCAGCAGATACACGACTGGGGCGTGCGCGAGGTGATTGTGACCTTAGGTGGTGGCGGTTCGATGATCTTAGCCGAGGACCGCTTCTACGAGACGCCAGCCTATGCCCCCACCAAGCTCGTTGATGCCACAGGTTGCGGCGACACCTACAGCGCAGGCTATCTCTATGCCAGAGCACGAGGCATGGGCTATGCCGAGAGCGGCCAGTTTGCGGCTGCCATGTGTACACTGAAACTGGAACACACCGGACCTTTTACCCATCAGATAGAAGATGTGTATCACGTCATCAGAAAGAATCAATAACAACTTATAAACAAACATGATGTACCTATTCAAGACTCATTCGCATGGACTGCTGCTCGCCTCGCTGCTTTTTGTCGCAGCTGGTAGCGTTCATGCGCAGGATCGGTTGTATGCCGATGAATTCCCATTGGGAGATGTAACCCTACTTGACGGACCGTTGAAGCACGCGCGTGACTTGAACATCAACGTACTGTTGAAGTACGACAACGACCGTTTGTTAGCACCTTATCTGAAAGAGGCCGGCCTAACGCCAAAGGCCAAGTCGTACCCCAACTGGGACGGACTCGACGGACATGTGGGCGGACATTATCTGACCGCGATGGCCATCAACGCCGCTACAGGCAATGAAGCATGCCGCCAGCGCATGGAATACTGGATTAGCGAACTGCAGCGCTGTGCCGATGCCAACGCCAAGAACCACCCCGCCTGGGGCCGTGGCTATGTGGGCGGCGTGCCTGGCAGCGACCGTGTGTGGGGTAACTTCAAGAAGGGCGACTTCGGCGCTTATCACAGTGCGTGGGTGCCATTCTATAATATACACAAGATGTATGCCGGTCTGCGCGATGCGTGGGTTTACTGCGGCAACGAGCAGGCCAAACAGCTCTTCTTAGGCTTCTGCGACTGGGCCATCGACCTGACAGCCGACTTGACCGATGCCCAGATGGAACGCGCTCTCGACACCGAGCATGGCGGCATGAACGAGGTACTGGCCGATGCCTATGCGATCACAGGCGATAAGAAATACCTCGATGTAGCCAAGCGATTCTCACACCGCCGACTGCTCAACCCGCTGATGGCGCGCCGCGACTGCTTAGACAATATGCACGCCAACACCCAGGTTCCCAAGGTTATCGGCTTTGAACGCATAGCCGAACTGGCTGGCGACGAGGCCTACCATACCGCAGGCGCCTATTTCTGGGATATCGTGACGGGCGAGCGCTCGCTGGCCTTTGGCGGTAACAGTCGCCGTGAGCACTTCCCCAGCAAGGAGGCCTGTAAGGACTTCGTTGAGGATATCGACGGGCCAGAGAGCTGCAACACCAATAACATGCTGAAACTGACAGAGGACCTGCATCGCCGCAACCCGGAGGCCCGCTTTGCCGACTTCTACGAACTGGCGATGTTCAACCACATCCTCTCTACCCAGCATCCAGAGCACGGCGGCTATGTGTACTTCACCTCAGCCCGTCCGCGCCACTACCGCAACTACTCCGCCCCCAACGAGGCCATGTGGTGCTGTGTGGGCACTGGTATGGAGAACCACGGCAAGTACGGTCAGTTCGTATGTACCCACAAAGGCGACGCTCTGTTCGTCAACCTCTTCGTGGCTTCTGAACTGAACTGGAAGCAGAAAGGTATCCAGCTGCGTCAGGAGACCAACTTCCCTTATAGCGAGAACAGCAAGATCACCATCACTCAGGGTAAGGGACGTTTTGCCCTGCAGGTGCGCTATCCAGGCTGGGTGAAGCCCGGTGAGTTCAGCGTCAAGGTGAACGGCAAGCCCGTCAGCATCATCACTGGTCCTTCCAGCTATGTGGCTATCGACCGCCAATGGAAGAAGGGCGACGTCATCGATATCCAGTTCCCCATGCACAACAGCGTGAAGTATATGCCTAACCTCTCGCAGTATATCGCCCTGATGCACGGCCCGATTATGCTGGCCATGAAGACAGGCACAGAGGATCTGGCCATGCTGATAGCCGACGACAGTCGTTTCGGTCAGCTGGCAGTGGGCAAGAAACTGCCTATCGACCAGGCCCCCATCCTGATCAACAACGATATCGAGGGCATTGCCAACCAGCTGCAACCCATTGCTGGCAAACCCTTGCACTTCACCCTGCAGACCAAGATGGTCAACGAGATACACAACGAGCTGATGCCCTTCTTCGAACTGCACGACTCACGCTACATGATGTACTGGCTGGCGCTGAGCGAGGATAGCTACAAGGGCTATCTGGCCAACCTGGCCAAGCAGGAACAGGAGCGCCAAGCACTCGAGGCGCGCACCACCGACAAGGTGCAGCCAGGCGAGCAGCAGCCCGAGTCAGACCACTTCATGGAGACCGACCAGTCGTTTGTGGGCAATACCAACGATGTGTTCTTCCGCGATGCCAACGACGGCCATTACTTCAGCTACCTGATGCAGACAGGCGGCCAGACCGACCTGAGCCTGCGACTGAAATACTGGGGTGTAGGCGAGTGGAAGAGCCACGAGTTTGATATCCTGGTTGACGATGTACTGGTGACATCGGTAAACAACACAGGTAAGTACCGCATCTCCGAATTCAAGTACGAGGAGTATCCCATTCCAGCCCAGCTGCTGAAGGGTAAGAAACAGGTCCGCATCAAGTTTGTGGCCAAACCCAAGAAACAGATAGGCGAGATATACGAAGTAAGACTCATCAATAACAAATAACAATAACATCAACTATGTACAAACGAACTATTCTCAGCGCTGCCCTCCTGGCAGCCACCATGGGTCTCAACGCCCAGAAACCAATGAAAGCCCCTGTTGGCGGCAAGGCCATCAGCGACGAGCTCATTGGCATCTTCTTCGAAGACATCAGCAGCTCGGCTGATGGTGGACTCTATGCCGAACTGATACAGAACGGATCGTTCGAGTTCAACCCCACCGAGCGCGATGGCTGGGGCCCCGGCACCGCCTGGCGCCAGATCCGTCCAGGCCACTCTCTGGGCTATCTCGAGCCTCGCATGGATAACGGCATCCATCCTAACAACCCCACTTATATGCGTCTGCATATCGAGCGTGCCAAGCAGTATTACGACTACAACGGCTGGACCGGCTATGGCATCCAGAACGATGGCTTCAGCGGTATCTCTGTCAGAGATGGCAAGAAATACACGTTCTCGGCCTTCTTCCGCAATGTTGACGGCGGCGCCAAGCAGATCCGCATTGCCCTTGTAGAGCCACAGGGCTGGGGCAAGGACCCCAAACTGCTGTCGGAGGCAACCATCAAGGTCGATAGCAAGTCATGGCAGAAATACGAGGCCGAGCTGACTACCAACGAGTACTGTCAGAAGGCAGCCCTCCAGATACTGGTGCTGAACACGGGAACCCTGGATGTCGATATGGTATCGCTGATGCCTCAGGACACCTATAAGGGACATGGTATGCGTACCGACCTGGCCGAGGCGCTGGCTGAGCTGCAGCCTAAGTTCATGCGCTTCCCTGGCGGATGCGTGGTTCATGGCGGTGGCGACGGTTTCTGGAATACCTACCGCTGGAAGACCACCATCGGTCCCAAGGAGCAGCGCAAACAGCTGAAGAACACCTGGGGCTACCACCAGAGCATGGGACTGGGTTACTACGAGTACTTCCAGTTCTGCGAAGACCTGAATATGGAGCCACTGCCCATCCTGCCTTGCGGTGTGAGCTGTCAGGGTACCAACGGTGGTTGGGGCATGAAGAATCAGGCACAGGACGTTGTTCCTATGAGTGAGATGGACGAATGGGTGGCCGAGGCCATCGACCTGATTGAGTGGGCCAACGGCGATCCTGCCACCAACAAATGGGCCAAGATGCGTGCCGATGCCGGTCATCCCAAACCCTTCAACCTGAAGTACCTCGGTCTGGGTAACGAGGAGCGTATCTCGCCCGAGTTTGCCGAGCGCTTCAAGTATATCTACGAGCGTGTCACCAAGGCACATCCTGAGATTGTGATTGTAGGCACAGCCGGTCCTGGCTCACATCCAGGTAACCCCGACTTGGAGAACGGCTGGAAGCTGGCCGAAGAGTTAGGCATGCCTATCATCGACGAGCACTACTACGAGCCACACGATTACTTCCTGAAGAGCCGCCAGTACGACAAGTACCCACGCGACCGCAAGACCAAGGTTTATCTGGGCGAGTATGCCGCTAAGGACAAGAAGCTCATCGACGCCCTGGCCGAGGGTCTGTACCTGCTCCATGTAGAGCGCAACGGCGACGTGGTAGCTATGACCTCGTACGCCCCCCTCTTCGCCAAGAAGGATGCCACCAACTGGAATCCCGACCTCATCTACTTCGACAACCAGCGCACCTATCTTACTTGCAGCTACTATGTTCAGCAGATGTTCGGACAGAGCTCTGGTCAGTACTACTATGGCGACTGCGTGAAGTTCGAGGGCGACGCTGCTGATGTCATCCAGCCTATGGAGGATGTACGCTACGGCCAGTCGGTAGTTCTCAACGTAAAGAAGCGTCAGGTATATGTGAAGCTCTGCAACGCTACAGCCGAGCCTAAGACGGCTAACATCGACCTGAGCCGTTTCAAGGGTATCAAGAAGGTTGCCCTGCAGACCGTCCTTGCCGGTCAGGCCAACGATGAGAACAACTACGAGAGCCAACCCATCTTCCCTCGTAGCACCCCCGTCAAGGCTCAGAAGAAGTTCTCACTCCAGCTGAAGCCCTACTCTATGGTCATGTTGCAGTACCAGCTGTAACACCGGCTAAACACGAATTAACTCGATCGATGAATTGAACGCACTCATTTCATCAATCGAGTTAATTCAGTTAAAAATGGGTAGTTTTTTATGGATGACTACATCTAGGGGGGAAGATGGGGAAGATGTTTTCTATAAAATATTAAAATTAAATACCTAAATCACTTGCATTGACGATTGAGAGATTTAGGTATTTTTTTCGCATATTCCTATATATATATCTTCCCCATCTTCCCCCTATGGTATAACACTAACGGTCCTTTAGTATTATACTAACGCCCCTTTAGTATTATACTAACTATCCTTTAGCCCCTGTATTTGAAGCTGCTGCCACCTACGAACTCACGCATGATGCTGGTGGGGGGAATCTCCTTGTCGCTGATGGGAATGAAATAGCGCAGGAATTTCAACAGGCGATGGGCCTCGGCGTACTCGTCGCAGTTCATCGTCTTTACGTTCTCGCCATCGATAGGCTGACGGAAGCAGGCCACAAACATCTCTGCCAGGTCCTTCTTATCCAAAAACTCCTGGTTCAGCTGCTCAGAAGTGATACCAGGTATGTGGAGAGGGAAAC
>NZ_JHVE01000004.1:0-217515 GCF_000619985.1 Prevotella sp. P6B4 | reverse complement strand
AGGCAAAAAATGCAGAGCTGAAGCACGTCTATGGCTACAACAGGGCAGAATCATATGGCCTGTACTCCATGCAAATGCAAGGAGCTATCACCATTTTTGCCGCAAATATCAAGAGAATCCTCAAACTAATCTGAGCAAAGAATATATTTCTCAAAAAAAGCTCTTTAAGAAGCCGTATAAACCTCATCTGGGGGTATTACTGACCACAAACTGAAAATTGAAAAAAGCAGATTGCCAATCCGTATGTAACGGCTATATGCAATCTGCTTTTAATAAAAATCAAGGTTGCCCCCTCAAATGGAGGGCTTTTTCAGTGCCCTCCAAAGATAGGCAGATTCTTTTTTAGGGGCTTTAACGTATGTTTCGTTTCATTTCATTTTTGTATCAACCTTGATTTTTAGGCCCTTTTTGCTCCATATACTCAGTGGGCGAAAGACCAAACTGTTTGCGGAATACCGTTGAAAAGTGAGCCAGATTACTGAATCCTACGGTGTAGGCCACTTGTGTAACGTTGATTTTCTGCTCCTCCAAGAGACGCGCAGCTTGCTCTAAACGGATGTTTCTGACAAACTCGCTAACCGACAATCCTGTCATCTCCTTCATTTTACGGTGTAGCTGAGCACGACTGACGCCAACCTCTCTACTCAACATCTCGACACTGAAATCGCTATCGTCCAAATGTTCATTCACCACCTTCATGATACGTTCCATCAGCACCTCGTCGTTTCCTTTCACCTGTACCTCTTCCACCTTATCCTTCTGCTGCTGGGAACCTGAGTATTTACCTTTTAATCGGAGATTTTTACTAATCAGGTTGTTTATCACCATGTGAAGTTCTTCCATATCGAATGGTTTAGCCAAGAATGCATCAGCTCCTTTCTCCAAACCTTCCAAACGATTGGCTACGGCAGCCTTCGAGGTGAGCATGACAACAGGGATATGATTGATATTCATATTGGTCTTAATCAAACGCAAAAGCGTAAAGCCATCCATCTCTGGCATCATGACATCGCTTACAACCAGATCGAACTGCCTTTCTGTTTCAACACCTAACAGTATTCGGAGTGCATCGCGGCCACTGGTAACAGGTGTGATATGATAATAAGCACCAAGTTCTTGAGAGATATAGTTACCAATCTCTTCATCATCGTCGACAATCATGACCCGATAATTGGTTTGTGCTCTCTGTCGGGTTGTTTTTTCTGTCTCTTCAACTATCAGCATCTCTTCTTTCTTCAGATGCTCGTAGCCTAATGGTAAACGTACTGTAAAGACACTTCCTTGATCGTCAATGCGAGCAGCAGCCTCAATAGTGCCATGATGCATCTCCACCATCATCTTACAGAGATTCAGTCCAATGCCAGTGCCTTCTATATGCATACTTCGAGAGCTGTCACCCTGATAGAATCTGTCGAACAGTTTGGTAGGGTCGCCTTTGATACCCATACCATTATCTATCACTTGCAGTACAGCAGTTGTTCCATGCTCTTCAGATACACGCACCTCAATCTCTCCTCTGTCAAAAGTATACTTGAAGGCATTAGACAGCAGATTATCAATTACCTTATCAATGGCCTTACGGTCGAACCACACATTGAGTTTATCAAGTGTGGGTGTATAGCGGAAGGTGATATCACGTTCCTTGGCAGTGTACTCATACGATTTCAACAGATTGCCAACATACTGCACCATATCCGTCTCCTGACATTGCAGCGTCATCTGCTGTTTGTCCAGTTTACGAATGTCGAGTATCTGAGTCACCAAGTTCTGTACACGCTGGGCATTATGCTCAATCGTTTTCAGATCGTTCTTCACATCTGGATCGAAATCGCGCTTCATCAACTTATGTAGCGGACTCATAATCAGTGTTAGCGGTGAGCGGATATCATGAGTAGCATTAATCAGGAACTTCATTTTCTCCTCATCCAGTTCTTGTCTACGACGGCGTAGATAGTTCCATACTAATGCTCCGAGTAATCCTATAACACCTAATATATAAATAAGGTACGCCCATGAAGAACGATACCAAGGGGCATGCACAATGATATGATACACCTCAACATCTGTATAGATACCGTTATCGTATGCCCTGACTTCAAGGATATATGAACCAGGCTGCATATGCGTAAACGACACCGTATTGCGGCCGGCATCCGTCTGTCCCCAGTCATGTGTGCCGTTTAAGCGGTATTCATAGATAACGTTTTCAGCATTGGCAAAGTTTAACGACGAAAACTCTAAAGAGAAAGTATTATCGATGAAATCGAGTTCAATATGTTTACTGCTTGGACGTGCCACACCACCTACATAGATGCCAGTGAGATGTACTTGTCCGATATCAGAATGAACCCGCTTAAGTGCTTCTGGACGAAAAGATGTGATACCGTCGCTGAATCCGAACCAGATTCTGCCATCGATAGTACGCATATTCACACCACCCACGTATTCGCGACTGGCCAGACCATTGCCATACAGATAGCCCACGAACTGACGATCGGCAGTCTTGTACTGCCATAGTCCCATTGTGGTACTGATCCACAGGTCTCCCAAAAAATCCTCAACGATACCAACAACCACCTTATCGCTCATACACTTTTCGGCAGTGAAGGGTTTAGTCTGTTTCTCTTTTTCGTCGTAGATATAGAGTCCCGTATTCGTCCCAAAAAGCAACTGATGGTTACTTGTTTCACAAACCGATTCCACAGAATTATAGTCGAGGAGAACCTCCCAACCGTTTGAACGGAAGCTGTCTTCCATCGGATCGTAACAGTTGATGCCTGAAGAGGTACATATCCAGAGCTTACCCCTGCTATCCATCATCAACTTTTTTATCCAGTCGTTGTGTAAGCGCCCCTTCGGACCGTCACCGTCATACATACTAAAATGCCTCTGCTCACCAGTGTTCGTATCAAGCAGGAAGAAACCTAAAGAATAGACAGAGAAAAACAGCCTTCCCTTGCCATCGTCGGTAATGGTATTAACAAAACCACTCTTGAATGACGACTTCAACTGTGACTGTCCGGTATAAGGATTATAGGCATAGAGTCCCGCATTGGTACCGATCCAATATTGTCCCAATCCATCGCGATAAATCAGATAGGTACCTTCTGGCGATTGAGGATGAGCAACGATACGCCCCTGTGCATCAAAGCCAAAAACACCATTATTCTGGACAGCACACCAGGTCATGCCATTATCGCCTGCACAAATAGACGTCAGCGAACCACCCGTGCTAATATGCTGATCAACAAACCGCCACGAACGGAAAGGCGACTGCTGCTGAGGAATCAGCAACAGGCCACGATTCTGACAGCCCACCCATAGGTTTTCCTGCTTATCCTGAAACAGAGCCCAGATGGTAGCAGTGTTCAAGTCCATCGAAGCCGTCTGA
Source organism: Prevotella sp. P6B4 (assembly GCF_000619985.1). NCBI lineage: Bacteria > Pseudomonadati > Bacteroidota > Bacteroidia > Bacteroidales > Prevotellaceae > Prevotella > Prevotella sp. P6B4. The sequence continues at coordinate 214,124 of NZ_JHVE01000004.1, read as the reverse complement.
TGGTCATAACGCTTCATCCTGCTCTCTCCCCGAGGCACCCACCACAAGCCGTTACCCATGGTTCCTATAAACAGATTCCCGTTTTTATCACACTTAGCAGTACGTAACAGCAGATCCTTGCCACGCAACTCACCTGGATCGATAAAGTCGGTCATCATTTTTCCATCCCGATAGTATAATAAACCGTGATTACAAACAATCAGCACCCCACCCTGATAACCAACGAATCCTGTCACCATACCATAAGGCGACATGAATTCCTCGAGTCTGCCTTTGGGCGAACGCCGAATAATGGAATTACCATGTCCTGATTTCCAGAAATAGCCTTTATTATCGATATAGATGTAGCTAAAGTAGTGGTTGTCCGCTTTAGCATAGCCTTCAAGCATCTTAGTGGAATTATCGCGTGTATCCAATCGGAACAATCCATAACCGGCTGTTCCAACCAGCAGGTGATGGGCATCTTCCTGAACAATTGAATTAATTCTCGGTACACTGGTAGCCCCTTTCATCTCAACAGATTCAAAACGATTCTCATTCGGAATATAACGGTTCAGACCCAGCTGAGTTCCCACCCAGAGTGTACCGTCAACATCTTCAAACAGATAAGAGATGACATTGCTGTTAATGGTATTCTTATTACCGCTCTCATGCAGATAATTGGTAAAACGATAACCATCATACTTATTCAAGCCATACTCTGTTCCAATCCAGATATAACCTTCCTGATCCTGACATATCTGAGTAATCTGGTTGCTCGACAGTTTCTCTGAGGTGTAGAAATGCGATTGGGCATGAACTGTCCAGGCAATAATGGTGATTATAGTTAGAAGTAATTGACGTTTCATTAGTTTTGGTTTTAAGTTTCCATACCAATTGTTATAAATAGAATATACTCTCAGGTCCCATATTGAACAACAGATCTAAGACTGACAGATTCGGCAGGAATCCATGCTTAGCAGCATAAACCTGATAATAGGGTTTAGCCACAAAGTCTGGATCGGGTACCGGGTGTTTAGGGTTGATCATATCACGATAATCGCATACTGCAACATGAGCATAACTCTCCGTCATCGACACATGCGGACGTATATCGATGAGTTCACACATCTTGCTGCAGATAGCCTCATTGAAATCCTGAAGATAATCCCAACGTTTCTCAAAGAACGGATGGATATCATCCTGATAATACTCAAAGAAGGGCGATTCGCCATAAGCACTCTGCAAAGCCATCCAGTGCAGATGACGCCAGTTGCCATGATCGCTGATGCGGATGTCCTTGATAAGTGGTGAGTTACTACGCTCAACAGGTACCGTCAATGCCTGAACACCATTAGTTGTCGCTATCAGGCAACGATTGCGATAGGTTTGCTTTTGGAAGCTCTCCCATTGTTCTATCAGTACATCGTCAGCCCGATGCAGTTTCTGATACCACTGCACCGGGCCGAAGTAGGTTGTACTGAGCAAAACCTGCATAGGTCTGGCTTACTTAATATGATCAACAATATTGCCGATACGACTCCAACGAATGCCTGAGAAGCCATTGCGATCGGGATCACTCGACCACCAGATAAAGATAGGCTTACCTACGATATGATCCTCGGGCACAAATCCCCAATAGCGAGAATCGGCCGAGTTGTGACGGTTATCACCCATCATCCAGTAATAATCCATCTTAAAGGTGTACTTATTGGTTTCCTGACCATTGATGTAGATTTTACCATCACGTACCTGCAGGTCGTTACCTTCATAAGCACGGATAGGACGCTCATAAATGGGCAGATTGTCGAGTGTCAGCTGGATGCTCTCACCTTTCTTAGGAATCCAGATCGGACCATAGTTATCACGTGTCCAATGTAGATTACCATTCTGCGGATACAGGCTCCATTCCTCAACATCATTATGGAACGAGATGCGCTCTACCAGATCACTGCATTTCTTCATCGCTTCTACCACACGATTAGTCAGTGGCATATATCCATTATTGTTGAGCGATACCAATTCCTCGCGAGTGATGTTCCACTCTTCCATCTCTTCGTCAGTAAAATGGCGCTTCAGCTTCAACTCATACGTGTACTGCACGTTGTCGGGCTCCTTATTGGCCTTACCATCCAAATATACCACATGATTCTTAATCTGCAGCGTCTGTCCAGGCAGTCCCACACAACGCTTCACGTAGTTCTCCCGACGATCAGTTGGACGGGTGTCAATCTCACCAAACTCCTGACGATTCTGCTTAATCACATTCTTTCCTATCTCATAGACCTCGCTGTACAACTTCAGTCGTTGTTCAGCAGAAAGGGAATCGGGGTTGGGCATATTTGGATAGCTGCCAAGACCATAGCCATAGCACAGATTGTAATACTCTGTCTGATAGTTCAAGGCTGTACAGATGGTATCGCCAGCGGGATAGTTGAACACAACGATATCATTCAACTGCACGTTGCCTAAGCCTTTTACACGGCGATAGTCCCAGTGGGGCCACTCTATATAGCTCTTGCACTCCACAACAGGCAGGGTATGCTGAGTAAGCGGCATGGTCAATGGTGTCTGTGGGATACGAGGACCGTAGCTTACCTTTGATACAAACAGGTAATCGCCGGTCAACAACGACTTCTCCAACGAACTTGATGGAATAACATAGTTCTGGAAGAAGAACTGATTGATGAAGTAGACGGCCACCAGTGCAAACACCAGGGCATCAATCCACGACATCACGAACTTCACGGGCTTTTCAGCCTCTTTCCACCACTGCCATTTTATCTTCTTGGTGATATACACGTCATAGATGAAAGGTATCACCAGCAGCCCCCACCAACTTCCTACCCAATAGAGGAAGAGCAGATACAGTACCAGTACGCCAATAAACTTGGCCCACTGTACCTTAGGGTCGAATTCTTTCTTTTTTACCATTATTGCTAAGGCTTAGAATTTAAACATATCGCTGATAGTCAGCAAACCCTGATGTTCCTTGGTGTACTCGGCGGCCAACACGGCTCCAAGTGCAAAGCCCTTACGGCTGTGTGCATCGTGGGTAATGGTAATCAGGTCGGCATCACTATCGTAACGTATGGTATGAATGCCAGGCACTTCACCACGACGGATATGGTCCACGCGTAGATACTTGGCATCGGTAGTATCCTCTTTCCAAGCTTCCTTGCGGTCGATGTTATTTACGATTTCTTCGGCCAGGGTAATGGCTGTTCCACTGGGATGATCGAGCTTATGCACATGGTGAGTCTCTTCCATCTCCACATCGTACTGAGGGAATTGGTTCATAATCTTGGCCAGATAACGGTTTACAGCAGAGAAGATGGCCACGCCGATAGAGAAATTTGATGCCCAGAAGAGTGTCTTTCCCTCTTCAGAACAAGCCTTACGAACTTCATCTCCGTGCTCAGTCATCCATCCGGTTGATCCACTAACTACTTTTACGCCCTTGGCCCACGCCTTCAGATAGTTGCCATAGGCAGCTTGTGGAGCCGTAAACTCGATAGCCACATCTGCTGAGGCGAATGCAGGCGAATCAAAATCCTGTTGATTATCGATATCGATAATACTTACAATCTCATGGCCGCGGTCGCGGGCAATTTGTTCAATCATCTTGCCCATCTTGCCGTAGCCGATCAAAGCTATTTTCATAATTAATTCGAATTAAAACGCCGCAAAGATACTACTTTTAATCAACAAATACCCATTTTCAACAGAAAATAACTAAAAAATTTGCTGATATTAAAATAATGTAATACTTTTGCACCCTCGAAGAGAGTATAGAATTCTATTTCAGGAAATGAGAAAATCTATTTTTGACTTACTAGAACGTAAGGGAAAGCAGCCGATCAGCATGCTGACGGCTTACGACTATCATACAGCCTGCACCATGGATGAGGCTGGAATCGACATGATACTGGTTGGCGATTCGCTTGGCAACGTAATGCTGGGCTATGAGAATACACTCGCTGTGACTGTTGAGGATATGATTCATCATGGCGCCGCAGTGGTGCGTGGTGCCAAGCAGGCTATGGTTGTTATCGACATGCCGTTTATGTCGTACCAGGCATCGGTAGAGGATGCTGTGCGCAATGCAGGCCGCATTATGAAGGAGACAAACTGCCAGGCCGTGAAGCTTGAGGGCGGTGCCGAATATGCCGACCGCATCAGAGCCATCGTGAATGCCGGCATCCCCGTGGTGGCTCATATCGGGCTCACTCCCCAGTCGGTTAACGCGCTGGGTGGCTATAAGGTTCAGGGAAAATCGCTCGAACAGGCTCAGAAACTGCTGGCTGATGCCAAAGCTGTGGAAGAGGCTGGCGCTTTTGCCATCACGCTGGAGTGCGTGCCTGCCGAACTGGCCAAGTTGGTGACCGAGCGCAGCGGAGCGCTCACTATCGGCATTGGCGGTGGTAATGGTTGCGACGGCCAGGTGCTGGTTTATCAGGACATGCTGGGTTACACCGATGGTTTCACACCCAAGTTTGTGAAGAAGTATGCCGACCTGCACAGCGTGATGCTCGAGGCCTTTAAGCAGTACAAGCACGATGTTGAGACTCGCGAATTCCCATCTAAAGAACAAACATTTGCTATCAACGAAGAGGTGATAGAAAAACTATATTGAGATATGAAAGTTGTAAAGACAGTAAAGGAGGTAAGAGAGATTGTAGCTGGTTGGCGTAAAGAGGGCCTGAGCGTAGGACTGGTGCCTACGATGGGATTCCTGCACGAGGGTCATCAGAGCCTCATCAGCAAGTCGGCCAGTCAGAACGACCGTACGGTGGTTTCTGTATTCGTTAACCCCATCCAGTTTGGTCCAAACGAGGATCTGGAGGCTTATCCACGCGACTTGAACCGCGACATGCAGAAGGTGGAAGAGGCAGGTGGCAACCTGATTTTCAACCCCGAGCCTGCCGAGATGTATCCTGGCCACTTTACATCATTCATCGACACCACCGAGACGACCGAACTGCTTTGCGGTGCTGTGCGCCCTGTTCACTTCCGTGGTGTGTGCACCGTGGTGGGCAAGCTGTTCAACATCGTTTGTCCTGATCGTGCTTACTTCGGACAGAAGGATGCCCAGCAGCTGGCTACCGTGAAGCGCTTTGTGCGCGACCTGAACTTCCCCGTGGAGATTGTGCCCTGCCCTATCGTTCGCGAGGACGACGGACTGGCCAAGTCGAGCCGTAACACCTACCTGAATGCTGACGAGCGCCAGGCAGCGCTGATTCTTTCTAAGAGTTTGAAGCTGGGAAAGCAGGCCATCGAGGCTGGTGAGCGCGATGCTCAGAAGGTGATCGACATCATCCGCCAGAACCTGCAGACAGAGCCTATGGCTCGTATCGACTACGTTGAGGTGGTGGACTTTGAGAATATCCAGCGCACAGCGCGTATCGAGGGCGAGGTGCTGGTGGCTATCGCTGTGTATATCGGTAAGACCCGACTGATTGATAACTTCATCGTAAATATTTAAGTTTGGCATGGATATAACACTACTGAAGGCAAAGATTCATCGCGCTGTGGTTACCCAAGCCGATTTGGATTATGTAGGCAGTATCACCATCGACTCTGATTTGCTGCGCGAGAGCGGCATCTTGGAGTATGAGAAGGTTGAGATTGCCGATATCGACAACGGCAGTCGCTTTGCCACCTATGCCATTGCTGGCGAGGCAGGATCGGGCATTATCTGCCTGAACGGTGCCGCTGCCAAGTGCGTGAACGTAGGCGACAAGGTGATCATTATGGCCTACGCCACTATGACTCCCGACGAGGTCAAGAACCACAAGCCTACCGTGCTGTTTGTAGATGAGCACAACAAGCTGGTGCGCAAGGCCAACTACGAGAAACACGGCCTGCTGAAAGAGCAATAAAAAATTAATAGCAATAGTGTTATGCTGACAGGAAAGACCATCGTACTGGGCGTTACGGGCGGTATTGCTGCCTACAAGAGCGCCAATCTGGCCTCGATGCTTGTTAAGTTGCATGCCGATGTGCATGTGATCATGACTCAGAACGCCACCAAGTTCATCACGCCGATGACTTTCGAGACACTGACCAACAACAAGTGCATCGTGGATACCTTCGACCGCAACTTCTCGTTCGACGTGAAGCATGTGTCGCTGGCCAAGCGCGGCGACTTGTTTGTGGTGGCTCCCTGTACAGCAAATGTGATTGGCAAGCTGGCTCACGGTATCTGCGACGATATGCTTACCACCACCATGCTGGCCACACGCGCTCCTAAACTGATTGCGCCCGCCATGAATACCGGCATGTGGGAGAATCCCATCCTGCAGGACAATCTGCTAAAACTAAAGGGCTATGGCTATCACGTTATCAATCCCATCATAGGCCGGCTGGCTTGTGGCGATACAGGCACAGGCAAGATGAACTCTGAGGAGGTGATCGTAGAGCATATCCTAACGTTTATGGCCAAGGAGCACGACTTGAAGGGCAAGCGCTATCTCATTACCGCAGGTCCTACACAAGAGGCTATCGACCCTGTGCGCTATATCACCAACCACTCATCAGGCAAGATGGGCTACGCCATCGCCAAAATGGCCCGTTTGCGTGGTGCTCAGGTCACACTGGTATCAGGCCCCGTAAACATCAAGCCTTTCGAGGGCGTTGAAGTGGTGCCTGTTAAGAGCGCTGCCGACATGTTCGAGGCTGTCACCACACGTAGCAGCGAGGCCGATGTGGTGATTATGTGCAGCGCAGTGGCCGACTACACACCAGCCGTATATGCCGACCAGAAGGTGAAGAAACACGAAGGCGACCTACAGATTGAACTCAAACGAACACAAGATATTCTTGGTTGGCTGGGCGAACACAAGCCCGCCAACCAGACTTTGGTTGGATTCTCGATGGAAACGGAGAATCTGATTGAGAACTCACGCGCCAAACTCCTGAAGAAGCATGCCGACCTGATTTGCGCCAACTCGATTGCTGGCGGCAACACGGGCTTTGCAGTTGATACCAACAAGGTAACGCTCATCAGCGGTCAGGAGGTAAAGGAACTGCCATTATGCTCTAAGGAAGAGACTGCCGACCTGATTCTAGCTTACATTCAAACACTCGCGTAGCATATGCAAGTACTTATAGATATCGGCAATTCTACCGTAGTAGTTGCTTTGGCTGATGGTCAAGGTAACATCTCAAACACCTGGCGTTTCAAGACTAAGAAGGAAGAAACGGCCAGTTTCTTCCGGTACGAACTGCGCCAAGGTCTGCGCAAGTACGGCGTAGAGGCTGCTGATATCCAGCAGATTACTATTTCATCGGTAGTGCCAGAGGTGAACGACGATATGGCTCAGGCCATTACCGACTTGACTAGTCTGCAGCCCCATTTCTTCTCGATTGCCGATGCCCAGGGCATTATCACGATAGATGTTGAGTCGCCCGCCCAGTTGGGCAAGGACCGACTGGCCGACGCCATTGGCGCTGCCTGCTGCTATGGCGTGCCTGCCATTGTGATCGATTTTGGCACAGCTACCACCATCGGCGTTATCGACGAAAACAAGGTGTTCCGCGGTGGCATCATCATTCCTGGCGTAAAAACATCTATGAACGCCCTCAGCGCACGCGCCTCACAGTTGCCTGCCATCACTATCGAAAAGCCCCAGCATCTCATTGGTCGCAACACCTTAGAGTGTATGCAGAGCGGTATCGTAAACGGCACCGCCGCCATGATCGACGGTCTTATCAACCAGATACTCCCCACCCTTAACGGTCAGCCCCATATCATCGCCACTGGCGGCATGTCGCGCACCATCGCCCAGCACTGCCACCACCAGATAACCATCGACCCCTACCTGCTCTTCAAAGGACTCTTAAATAGGACATGAAATATATGATACAACTGAGCCGCTGGCTCGCTTCAAATGCCTCGCTGTTTATCATCCTTATTGCGGTGGTCACATTCTTTGTGCCCGATATGTTTCTGTGGGTTCGCGGCACCACACAGACTGTGATTCTTGGCATTATCATGCTGACGATGGGACTTACACTGACTACCGACGATTTCCGCATACTCGCTCGCCGACCGTTTGACATCCTGATTGGTGCTTGTGCCCAGTTCTTCATCATGCCCTGTGTAGCATATGTACTGGTGCATGTATTCCGTCTTGAGCCAGCTTTGGCATTAGGCATTCTGCTGGTGGGCTGTTGCCCTGGAGGCGTTTCGAGCAATATCATGTCGTATCTCTGTCATGGCGATGTAGCTTTCAGCGTGGGCATGACTTGTGCCTCTACTCTGTTGGCACCTGTGATGACGCCCCTACTGATGGAATTGACTGCTGGCGAAATCATCGAAATAGACGCTATCGGCATGTTTCTGAACATCCTTATTGTAACGATTATCCCTGTTGGAATCGGCTGTTTTCTTAACTATACCTACTCCAAAAGTCAGCACTTCCCCACAGTCCAGTCGCTGATGCCAGGTCTGAGTGTTACCTGCTTAGCTTGTATCGTGGGTGGTGTCATTTCGACTGTTCACGACGATTTGATAGCTCGTGGGCTCTGGCTCTTCCTTTGGACGTTTGCTGTTGTCTTCTGTCATAACACGCTGGGCTATATTCTTGGCTATACCTCGGGGCGACTGGCTGGTTTTTCTAAGGCCAAGAAACGCACCATCAGTATCGAGGTAGGTATGCAGAATGCGGGTCTTGCAACGGTGCTTGCTGGCAATTTCTTCGCCGCCCAACCTTTAGCCGTCCTCCCCTGCGCCATCAGCTGCGCCTGGCACAGCATCAGCGGTACCATTATCGCAGGCCTCTTCCTGCGCCGCGATAACATATAAATCATGGTCTGAAATAGATACTCACCAACAGTTCGCGGCCTCGGATGGGCTGTGATAATGAGTATTTCATCAACTGCGTATAAGTGGTATAAGCATAATGATTCACATTAAGCATGTTCTTGAGCGTAAAAGTGAGTTCGAAGTTTGACCGGAGTTTCCAGATGGCTTTAGCATCCAATAGGAGATGATCGGTGTACTGGTGCCGCACGATTTCGTTGTGATAATATTCGCCGACAAATGAAAGCAACAGCTTCTTAACTGGCGAATAATAAAGCGAGAAACTATGCTCAAAACTCTGAAGGCTGTTGGCAGCCTCATTCCCCATACGCAGCCTGCTATTGCCATACTCCAGTTCGTACTTCCAGTTGAGTTTCTTAAACAATGTACCGTTGATGATAGCATCGAGCGACAGGAGATTATTTCGATAAGCCGTCAACACTTCACCTGTAAACATTTCGCGATCGTGCTGTAGCCAGTTGACATAGAGCTTAAACATGCCACCCATGAATGGCAGCATGGTCTCGATATTACCATTTACAAGCCACGAACTACTATGGTTAGGACAGAGCATCAATCCATTTATCAACCAGTCGCCATCGAACGACTGGATAGACACAAACGGATTCTTGTTCCACATACGGGTGGCAGTAAGAAAGCCAAATACCCCATTAGAAGAATTCTGATAGAAAGCAGATAACGCCACACTCTTGCCCGTGGCTGTGCCATATTCAGTAGTGCCACGCGTCATAGTGCGATAGTTCGTCATCAGCTGTCCGCCAAAGTGGTTACTGATATTGTAAGGATTCTGACTGATACCGCCTGTGAGCGACAACGAAAGATTCTGAATGCCTCGATACGATACACCCAAGCTACTACCATAATTCAAATCATCGCACTTGCTATCACCAAAATCGTAGTGATAGTAGCTCAGTGGTAGGCGTAGGGTAAAGTTGAAATGGCGATGCGGATATTTCAAAGTTGGTGTCAGATAAGTCTGATACCTACGGATACGATCGTCGTTCAGACTGCGATCAAGGTAGTTTATACCACCTTCCATCGCCACAACAAAAGCCCCTACGCCCAGGTCGTAGTTCACATGCTCATCGCTATAGAACGCGTGCCGCCTTAGTGCCTGACGGTAGTTGGCACCCTCCCTCACCACCAAGGTATATTGCGGCAGCCACGCCCACTGGTTCTGCGAATTGACCGTCAGTGCGTTCTTACCCTTGCGATGGATGTACTCCAGTGAGTTGCTGAGTTGATGACGAGGCAGATAGAGGTGCTGGGTGGCATCATAGGTACCCCCTGTGAGCACATCGCCCCCATCCCACCCCAAGTCGGCTCGCAGGATATTGTTCAGATAGTTACTGTCGCGATTCACCTCGATGGTCATCTTGGCTGCCAACCGCTCTATACCAGCCATACTATGCAAACGGTCTTCGATCATACGGTTACCTGCCGACTGAAAATATTCCGTCTTCGATTCGTACTCATGGTGCTGGCGATCCGTAAGATACGACACCTGGGCATCGAGCGTGGCATCGCGACCAATACCAAAAATCCAGTTGGTAGATAGCAGATGTGTTTTATTGAACAACGTACGCTGCTGCTCCAGTTCCGACTGTTTCCCTGCGGGCAGCGCCAGATAGTCGGTCTCACTGTATGTCTGCGATTTTCTATCTAAGATGTCGATATGTTCTCGGATGTCGCGCTGCAGGTCCTCGCCAGTATTGTTGGTCTTATAGGTAGAAATCATCTGCCATTGTTTATTAAACATCATGTTCGTGAGGTTACCATTCCATAGTTCTGGTGTGCCCAAGGCTGCATTGATAGTCGTAATGAGATGCGACTTCGAACCGTCTTTCAGTTTCAGGTTGATAGCAGCCTGCTCTGATTCCGAGAGATTCTTTAGGGCTTTTACAGGCTGGTGATTCGTCATCACCTCAACGCTACTCACATCCTTATGCTCTACGCCCTTCGTGGCCAGTCCATATTTGCCTTGCAACAGATCCTTGCCTTCGATATAGAACTTATTGATGGGCATGCCGTTATACGACACCTTGCCATCTTCGGCCACCTGTATGCCTGGCATCTTTTTCAGCACATCACCAATGGAGCGATCGCCGTCTTTAGCAAAGCTGGCCACGCTATATACTAAGGTATCGCCCCGCTGGCGAATCTTCTGAGATTTGATTTTCACCTCTCTCAACTCGATAGCCGACTGCTCCAAGGTTACATGATATTCCGTTTGTCCAGATACAAAAGGAATGGTATTTTTCTTATAGTCAATGATTGAGAAATGCAGTGTAGCAGGATTTGAAGCGACTGTAAGCATATAGGTGCCATCGGCTTTGGTTTGTACAAAGCTTTTGGTTTTGTTGTCTTTATCTCTTGCCGACACGATTACTTTAGCCAACGGTTTCCCACTCTGGCTATCCGTAACACGTCCTATCACCCTTATCTGAGCTGAACAAACAAGGGTAGAGATGACTAAAAAACAGGAAAAAGCTAATATCCTTATCATCAAGGGGTTATTCATTTAATATCAAATTCAGTGTATTTGATGAACAAATTCAGTGAATTTGAACAACAATTTCAGTGAATTTGTTTTTTAATCTAAGTGGATTTGTTCGGTTACTTATAGTCTAACTCTATCAGATCATAGGGATCTTCGGTCTCCTTTGGTGGATAGCCAAGCATCACATCATCAGCATTGGCCTTCTTAATAAGCGCTAATCTCTGTTTCCACATCTTCTTAAGTAGATCAATTCGATCGGTACGCTCATAGCGATCGCCATTAGGTGGTTCGCTATGATAGATGCGTTGTTTATCAGGCATCTCTATCCCCCGGAGTTCCCAACAGTATTCATCGGTACTATCTCTGACTGCCAGAATCAGTCCTGGCAAACCATGAAACTTATACGGTCCATCACTGATAGGAATCTCTTCTGTGAACCAAGCCGTATAGTGACGCCCACGCCAATCGCATTCAGCCCGTTGACAGGGGTAGCCAAGTATTACAGTGGTATCGGACAGTATCTCCCAAGCCTGCGGTTCCATGGCTTCTGTATAGAAAATCCGCCTGGACGTCACCCAATCCTGAACCGTCAAGCTATCCTTGGGATAATGCTTATAGATTTTTGTGTCTTCTCCTTTCGGCATGATAGCCATCATCATTGCAAACGATTCATCCTTGGTCTTTCCTTTGGCTTTCAGCCCTGCTCTCACCCGTCGGTGGTACTCTTCTTTTGCCTGCGACGTGGTGTAAAAGAGCGAATCTTTCTGAAAGCCATTATAACTGTAGTATTTAGACAGATGATTGCCTATCGCCAGCAGAAACGTCTCATGCTCCTTAAAATGACGAGAACGGACGAACATATAATCCGTGTACTCGTAAGTACACACAATCTGAGCAGTATCTATCACCTGCCAATGCCAGAAAGTCTCCTGTATCTGGGCTGAGACGGGGCTGATGCGACAAAAGCACAACAGCACAACGAGGGTTAAGGGCTTTGCTTTCATATTTCTGATTAGTTTGATCCGTCTTTTTTAAGTATTATCTTCTGGTCAGTCATATCGCTCTTTACCTGTATGGAGACTGTGGCCACACCAATATTCAGAAAATCTACCACTGTACCTTTGGGTACTTTAAGCGAGAATTTACCATCAAAATCAGTTATCGTACCTGTTGTACCGTCATATACCTTTACAGCAGTTCCTGGCAAGGGATTGCCTTCTTCGTCAACCACCGTTCCTGAAATCGTCAGCAATGCGGTTTCCAGCTGAGGTTCCGTGTTTTGGGTACTTGGCTGTTTATGAGACTGAACTACAGGGGCTGGTACCACCTTCTGTGGCACTGGCGTCTGAACAGTATCAGTAACTGGATGGATGGGAGCAAGTTCTGGCGCCTGATAGTGAATCATCGTCTGAGCATTCAAAGCTAAGGTGATGGCTACAACGGGGAGCAGATACAGCACCTTGAGCAGACGCGAGGGCTTGGAACGATGGCGCGCCATCATCTGAAAACGTTTTTTCAGTGTTTGTTGACTGATGGCATTGGCCAACTTACACTCCAGTTTGGCATTAGCTCTATCCATCAGCAGGTTCAGATAGTGGTGTGCATCTACGCCACCCGAAAGCACACTGGCATCGGCCTCATACTCATGAACAGCACGTAACTCACTACCTATCAGCCAGATGGCTGGATTAAACCACTGCAGGGCAATCGCCAGTTCCATCAGCAACAGATCGAATGAGTGATAGCTATTGATATGTGCCCGCTCATGAACCAAGAGGGCCGAATCCTGCAATTGATAGTCGCGACGCGAAAACACAATGGTGTTCCACCAACTGAACGGAGCAATATTCTGAGCGCAAACGGCAATGGTGGTACCATCCGCTTGCGGGTGCTGCTCGCAATGGCTAATCAACTTATTCAAACGATAGATGCTGATAGCAGTATGGAGCAGTTTCAATACTACGCCTGCAAGATAAACGAGGAATAGCCATAGGAGGGGATTACCGTAAGTTGCTGAGGGGCTATCCGATACAATACCAACTTTAACATTAGAGCTAGATACAGACATGGATGCAGCCACAACCGTTTTGTGCAGGGTGATTTCGCACAGCGGAAGGATAAAGGCTATCAAAACCGACAGGAGCAGGATAGCCCGATTAAAGCGGTGGAAAGTCTCACGTTCCATCAGCAAGCGATAGAACAGATAGAACACTGCCAACAGTATCGCCACCTTACCTATATATAATAGAAACGCCGTTATCATCGTTTTGCCTCGATTTTTGTCATCAGTTCCTTCAGTTCTGCCAACTCCTCGTCGGTATATTGCTCCTTTTTGGCAAAGAAGCTGACAAGCGATGTGAATGAACCGCCAAAAAACGTATCCTTTACATCACTGATAAACGAGTAGGTATAATCTTCCTTGCTCACCAACGGCGAAAAACGATTGGCCTTACCTACCTTTTCTGGCTTTACAAAACCTTTTTCGGTCAGAATCTTCATAAACGTCAAGATTGTTGTATAAGCTGGCTTAGGTTCAGGATAGCGGTCGATGATGTCCTGAATAAATCCCTGCTGTTCTGGCAAGCTCCACAGGATGTTCATCACCTGCGTCTCGCCCTTGGTTAGTTGCTTCTTTTTCTCTTTCATTGTTATGACGTTTTAAGTTTCGCCTGCAAATATATACTAAATATTTAGTAGTTCCAAATTTTATCAACTAAACTTTTAGTATTTAACATCATTTAGCTCAATTATTTGGTGGTTTCACCAGCAATCACTATCTTTGCAGCGCAGGAAGTATAGATAAACGATGAAACAAGAAGTTAATCCGCAGGAAACCAGCAGGGCAAATGCTTTCAGTCTTTGGATGAAGTCGCCCGTGCCTATGGTTACGTTTACCAAAACGTTCGATGTAACACGACTGTATAAGGTGTGCAAGCGCAGGGGTGTGAAGTTTAACACGCTGCTGTGCTGGTGTATGGGGCGTGCCGCCAGTGAAAAGTCCGAGTTCTACCTGCTACCCGAGAACGGCAAGCTGTACAAGTACGACCGCTTGGCCATCAACGTGATTGTCAACCACAAAAAGGGCGATATCTGTTCGTGCGATGTGCCTTATAGCGATGATTTTGAGCAGTTCGCTGCCGATTACCAGCGGATGACACAGACAGCCATCGACACTTGTGAGAGCACATTCGATGAGGAGGCGATGATTATCGGTACCTCGGCCATGACGGGTACAGAACTCGATAGCATCGTCAACCAATACAGCGGCATTTTCAATAATCCCTTCCTGGCGTGGGGCCGCTATCGCAAACGTTGGTTCAAGGTAACGCTTCCCATCTCCATGCAGTTCCATCATGCCCAAATGGATGGCGGTCATGCCGCCAGATATCTCGAGGATTTGCAGCAAATCATCAAGCAGCTGTAACCCTAAGTTCCAAAGCTGGGAACTACCAGTTATTTTCGACAAATGAGCAGAACGATCCCAATACTCCAGCATCATAATTTCTGCTACACGTTCTAGCATAAAAGTGTCTATAACACCAAATTTTCGTGTTTTACCACTTCTTCTACTTTCTGATAATGTACCTCATAGGTAACCGACAATTTGGGATGTATGTTCATCATTACCACATCATCATACGGAGAGTGCGCTGAGCACTGGAGCGCATCTCCTTGATTTTATCGTTGTACTCTTTGTTTTCAGTGGCTTCAAGGAACTTATTGAAATAGTCACGGGCTTTGTCACGCTGTTTGAGGACAAAGTAGCACTGAGCCATCTGGTAGGTAAGCTCGTTTACATCTTTTTCCTCAGCATAACGCATACATTCCTGTAGTTCCTCCAAACGGAAATCGGGTTCCGACTTTAACCTGAAAGCCTCAGCCAATTCCTTATGCAGACGAAAAAGTGTCTGGCGATCAGGCATCAGTAGTTTTTTGGCCTCATCGAGATATGATAAAGCCTCAGCGCCAAGACCAACCTTGTTGCTCACAATACCTAATACAAAGAGACAATAAGGATGATGGTCGTTCTTTTCGTAGGCACGATACAGATAGTCGTAGGCAGTGGAGTTGTCGCCCATACGCTGATAGGTCAACCCGAGGGTGTAGAGGGTGCCAAAACAGGTGTCGCCGATAGCCTCCAGTTTTTTCAACTCCAGTTGCGCCATATCGTAGTTGCCCATGTTATAATAAGCCTCACCTAATTGGCGGTTGATGAGGATATGGGTTGAATCTTGTTCAACGTACTTACGACAGATAGTGATGACCTTGTCAGGGAAACTCTTCCAAGCGATATCACCCTGCCAACCTTTATTCAGGCGTGGGGTATAATCGGCTATCAAAGCAGCATCATAAGGATTGTTTTTCAGCATTTCATCGGCCCAGTAGGCCAAAGAGTCGTTCTGTCCCAGCTGAACAAAGTTATTGTAGTACAGGCGCATATCCTCAGTGTTCAAACTGTCGGCAGACATCTGTCGCAGACAGTCGAGACTCTTGTTGAAATAGCCACGTGATGCTAAGCGAACGGCATCTGCACGGAGTCTCTCAAGTGTTTGAGCTGAGATAGTGAATAGCGAACAGTTGATAGTGAATAGTGTTATAAGGATTCGTTTCATTGGCATTTCTCCTTTTCTAATAATGCTTTGATTTTATCGATTGCCAGCGTAATACTGATGTTCTTGGCGATGATACGGCCAGAGCGGTCAACGAGATAGTTATGAGGAATGGTCTGAATTTTAAGTTGTTGATACTCTGGATATAATGCTCTTTTCTTATCATCATAGGCGTAATAGTTGTAAATCTTGTAGGGGCGATCAGTCTGTCTGGCGTCCTTGTTTCGCAAATCCTTTTCCTTAACGGTGCTCCACCACTGCTTACGATTCTCGTCCATACCTATCAAGCATACTACCAGATCATCACGGAACTCCTGTGCGGCATAGCGGATATTGGGCATCTGAGCCATACAAGGCTGACACCACGAAGCCCAGAAATCAACCAATAAGTATTTTCCGCGAAAATCATTCGTATTCTGCTTGGGACCATTATAGAGTCGCAGATTCATGTAATCACCCACTTTCAGCGGTTTCATCGTAATGGTTTCATCCTTCTTGAATCGCTCGCTATAAACACGCAGTTCCAATGCTCCCCAGATTTCAAAACTCTGTGCTGACATATAGGAACCCATAGTACTATCATTCACGAAGGCTTTCATCGGCGGATAATCAGGAAAACGCTTCAGCAGAGAGTTCATCATCGCATCAACCTCTTCCTCTTTACATGGATACATCGTAGGGTATCTACGGAAGGAATAAAACACATGGCTTGCCGCATCAATCACCGAATAGGGGCTATTGCCAGTACAGGCATAGTCCATGATAAATCGCTCCATCTTGGCTTCCTCCATCTTAGCCAGCAAATTAATCGAGTCGCGTTGTGCATCACTCAAGTCATATAGACGCGCTTGACTGTTCTGGTTAAGATATTCCTGACGGATACTATCCTTTTGAAGCTCAAACCTAACCATCTCAAGTGTAGAAGGCGACCCCTCTACTTTATCTATATAGCGGAAACGGAAGCCATCGTCCTCATCACCAATATGGATCGTCAAGCTATCACCGCCCTTCACCACAACGGGCACACACTGAGGTCCACGACGCTGGAAGAGCAGATTTACATTATACTCATAAGGCACAAAGCCATGCATGGTACCCACCCGATGCTCAGCATCGAAACTGATTGAGTCGTGTAGTTGCATCTCCTTCTCAATCATCGAGTACATATACAGTTTCTGAGTTTCGCTGGCAATAGCAGAATCTATCTTCACCGTCACCGCAAACCTGTTTTCAGGCACCCCCACCCACTTCTGGGCAGAAGCACTGATGGTCTCGAACGCCAACAACGTTACCAGAATGATACTTCTCATATTTTCGTTTTTTGTTTAACGGCACAAAGTTACATAAAAAAACGATAACCAGATGCAATAAATGTTTGAAATTTGTTTGCATCTTTGTGACAAACAAGACAATTGTGCCATTTTTTTTGTATCTTTGCAGCGTTTTATCAAAGTAAGAGTCATGGAGATAGTTATTATTGGTTCTGGAAATCTGGCCACGCAATTGTCGCTGGCACTGAGTGAAGCTGGACATCATATCCAGCAAGTATATAGCCGAACAGCTGAGCATGCTAATGAGTTAGCCGATAAGTTAGGGTGCACATACACCACATCCATCGATGAAATCAGCCAAAATGCAGATATGTTCATTATCTCCGTCAAGGATGATGCCATCAGTAGATTAGCCGAGAAAGTTGGACGTAATGCTAAGAATGGCATTGTGGTACACACAGCAGGCAGCATATCAATCGACGTACTGAAAGGTAAGGCACAGCACTACGGCATACTATACCCCATGCAGACATTCTCGAAAAACAGAAAGGTGGACTTCAAACCGATTCCGTGTTTTCTTGAGGCTTCGGACGAGGAAACCCTCAGCGTTATCCGCTCGTTGGCAGAAAGTATATCTGACAATGTGGTGCTGGCCAATTCGAGTCAGCGCAAAAAAATTCACTTGGCAGCCGTGCTGGCCTGCAACTTCACTAACCACTGCTATCGCTTAGCCGAAAAGGTTCTTGAAGAAGAACAAATAGACTTCAAGCTTTTCCTTCCACTTATCGATGAAACGGCGAAAAAAGTATCAGAACTAAATCCAAAACAGGCCCAGACTGGCCCTATGGTACGCTACGATGTAGGCGTGATGAACATGCAGATTGACCTATTGAACGATGAACGTACCAAGCAGATCTATCGGTTGATGGCCGAGAGCATTCACGAAGATGCTACATCAGCAGATGATACATTCCACCCGCAAAAGGCTTGACCACACCTTTCATCTCAAGCTGGAAGAGAATGGCGGTTAGCTGACCGATAGAAATTCCACTCTTGACACTCAGGATATTTAATTGCAGATCGTTGGTTTGCTGTAGCAGACTCACGATTTTCTGTTCATCATCTGATAGATCAGGGAAAAGTTGGCGCTCGATACCTTCAGCCAGAGCCTGCTGACGAATCACGTCATGCTGCCACCCCATAGCATTCACAAAATCTTCGGCACTGGTAATCAGCGCAGCCCCATTATCGCGAATCAAATGATTACAACCTTCGGAATACGGCAAACCAATGTTGCCAGGAAAAGCAAACACCGCCCGATCGTAGCTCTGGGCTATCTCGGCAGTAATCAGACTACCACCTTTAGAAGCACTTTCAATCACAATTGTCGCGTCAGAACAACCGGCCACGATACGATTACGACGCACAAAGTTAGGTTTATCAGCATTGGTCAGGGTCATAAACTCAGTCAGTAACCCGCCATGTTCTACCATTTTTGCAGCCACATCACGATGATGATAGGGATAAATCTGATCGAGTCCGTGAGCCAATACTGCCAATGTATCGTATCCCTGTTCAAGTGCCTGCTTATGCGCACAGACATCCACACCATAAGCCAGACCACTCACAATAAGCACTTGGGGACACATCTCATGCAACTCTCTGACAAACTTGCGGATAATATCTTCACCATAACGCGTCATGTGACGTGTACCAACAATACTGATTATCTTCTGTTGATTCAAGTCTGCATGACCTTTATAATATAGCACTAACGGTGCATCAGGACATTCCTGTAGCCGTTGAGGATAGTCGTCGTCCATCAACGAAAAAGCTTGAATGCGATGCTCTTCCATATATTTCATTTCAGTTTCTGCCCGTTTCATCGCATCGCCCCAGTCTTTTAGCGCCTCAATGAGCCGTGGCGTACATCCTTCAATGATATCACCGATTTCATTTCTGTGCTCATACAGATTCTGTGCACTGCCTGCAGCCCTGTATAGTTCTAAGGCCTGCTGAAAATTGAAGTTCGTCAGACGCGTGAGCGCCATTGCATAGAAAATTTCCTGGTTCATAAGTTTATTTGCGTTTAAGATATTCGTAACCAAAGCGACAACGCAAACAGTCTTTCTTATCGCAATATTCCTTTTTGAGCTGTATCAGAGCTTGCGAGTCACCAGCCGTCTTCACAGGCAATCCCACCTGTAGCCACATGCGGATGATATGATTGTTCTCAGCCTTCAGTTGTTCCAGAAAGTCGAAGGCTCTATCACAAAGCACTTCTTTGGAGCAATGCCGTCCATAAGCAAACAACATAGGAATTGCCGTGTTGATAGTCAACAGATTAATGGATCCGTACGACAGATGTTTCTCGTTTTTAGAACTGGTAGAGCCAAATGTATAGTGCGTCTCCCAATAAGGGGTGACGTGCGAACTGAGAACATTTTTCAATTGGTCGAGAGAATCACACTCTATCAGCTGACTCAGCCCCGCCTTTTGCTGGTAATACAGATTGGCCAGCTGGGATATTCGGATATGCGGGAAGTTCTGAGGGCGCAGTCGCAAGAATCGCCACAACTTAAAATCAATCGGTCTCATCGAGAATTTATGCGCTAGATACTGATACTCGTTACGCAAACGGGCAAAGTAGCCGTCGTTGAGTGCCTCCGTCTGATAATACGCTGGTATAGCCTCAAGTTCTAGTAATCCAGCCTGTCCCATAAAGATGGCTTCAATCTGGAACAGGTCATCTCGATGGTGAGCAACCGCATTGAGCGGAATGTTACGTGCCCACTGCTCAAACACATCACCGTTGATGCCAAATCCATAGTTTCGTGCCAAAGTCATGAAATAGGCACCCTCCCATGATCCATTGCAAAGTTTAACCCGCTCACGGATATCCTCAGTTTTGCGTTCCAGACGCTCCGTCTGCAGTGCAGCCATCCATGAATGTACCGCCAGCGATGGCAAGTCAGGGATGATCTTATAGCAAGCAGGGTACTCCTCTGTCCTTTTAAGTTCATCGTAATGCGCTTGCACATGCTGTGGCACATCCAGCTGAACCTGAGGCACATACTGTCCGTTGCTCTTCATCACTTCCGTATCTAGCACCTTCGCCACATGCAGAATCACATTATCGTAGTCGCGATTCTTATCGTGACCATGCTGATACCAGTCGCTCGACTTGTCGTGGATTTCCACATTGCCTGCCCACATCGTGTCGTTGATTCTGATTTTGGCATTGACAAAATCAGGTCCGGAATCGTGATTCATTTTACCAGGGTCAATCACCTCTACGAGTTGACCGTCACTCGTTCTCAGCTCTTTGAGCGGAAAGAGTTTCAACTTCCAAGTGTAATGGAGTAACTGTTCCATCTTGACAAATTTAGTTCGATAGTAATATTTTGCGTACAAAAATACATTATTCCTATGAATCAACCAAATTTTATCAGAAAAATGTTTAACTTTGCAGCCGAAATGAAGATTGGAGAGATAGAATTTGGTGAAAAACCGGTGTTTTTGGCACCGATGGAGGATGTGACAGACATTGGTTTCCGACTGCTGTGCAAGCGGTTCGGAGCTGCTATGGTATATACGGAGTTCGTCAGTGCCGAGGCACTGATACGTGATGTCAAGTCGACGATATCAAAACTAACCATCAGCAATACCGAGCGACCTGTAGGCATACAAATCTACGGCCGCGATGTAGAGGCTATGGTCGAGGCTGCCAAGATTGTAGAACAAGCTGGTCCCGACTTGATTGACCTGAACTTTGGCTGTCCTGTAAAAAAAGTGGCAGGCAAAGGTGCTGGCGCAGGTATGTTGCAAAACATCCCCAAAATGCTTGAGATTACCCGTAAGGTGGTGGATGCCGTGAAGCTTCCTGTAACAGTAAAAACCCGTTTGGGTTGGAACCACGAGCAGCTCATTATCACCGAACTGGCCGAACAGCTGCAGGACTGCGGCATCAAGGCGCTCACCATTCATGGGCGCACCCGTGCCCAGATGTACACAGGCGAGGCCGACTGGACGCTGATAGGCGAAGTGAAGCGCAATCCCAAGATACATATCCCCATCATCGGCAACGGCGACATTCACAGCCTTGACGAGGCCGACGAGGCCTTCAACACCTATGGCGTGGATGCCATCATGATAGGCCGCGCCACATTCGGCTGTCCGTGGATATTCAGCCGGGAGGAGCTCAGTTTCAATCAGAAACTCGACATCCTTGAAGAACTGCTACGCATCAACGTGGAGCGCATAGACGAGAAGCGAGGCATCCTCCATACCAGAAGACACCTCGCTGCCACTCCTATATTCAAAGGCATTCCCGATTTCCGTCAAACACGTATCGCCATGCTGCGAGCCGAAAAGATGGATGAGCTGATGCAGATTCTCGAGGACACGAGAAAACAGCTGGGCTAATCCGCCTATTCATTAAAACCAGTTCATCAATGACCGCAGATAGGCTGTCAGTTCGCCAGCCATCTTCTCATCCTGATAAACATTAGGATGCCAGTCATTGCCGTACCACGCATCGTCTGAGATGGGGCTCATATCAAAACGGTACACCTCAGCATCGCCCGCCTTCCTGGCTTCGGCCACAACACCATCGAGCAACTGCTTCACCTGCTGCAACTCCTTGTTGTACAGCATCGAGCCCGACAGAAAAACAATCTTAGCCTGGGGATTATGCTGGCGCACCAGCTGCAACAGCTTCTGATAGCCCTGCTTGAGCAACCTCAAATCATAGTTGTTGGTCGACATATCGTTGGTGCCCAGGTTGATACACACCACATCGGGCTGATAACGGGTGAAATCCCACTTCTCACGTAAGAAACTGGCCTCCTGGCGCAGTTTCAGGTCGTAAGCATAGCCTGTATACTCATATTGAACAGGCATGCACGAACGAGGCGAACCGCTCTTAGCCTCGCCATAGTTGCGATAGGCACCAATGCCGCTACGAGCCACCACCCAGTGCTGGGCATCCAGGTTGCGCGCCGTGATCGAGGCATAGCTGTAATAATGATTCTCTGTGGCATAATCGAAATGCTCCTCTTTCTTCAATCCTTCGTTACCATAGCCACAAGTGATAGAGTTGCCGATGAATTCAATCTTTCTTGAAGGCAAAGCAGGCGCATCAACCAGTTTTTTGCCCTTATCGAGCACAAAGCCCCAGAACTCAGGATAGAACTCGTAACCCTCAATGACATACATCAGTTTAACCGTATGCACGCCATCGGCCAGCGCGGTGGCCAGCGTAACCACCGAATCGCGCTCACCACGAAACGCCACCTTGAAAGGCTCGGCCTTGTCTATCTGCGCCATAAAATAGCCACTCTTGGGCTTTGCAAGCATCCGCAGGGAAGTGCCCTCAAAAGCGGCAGAAATCTGAATACCTGGATAATTAAAAGCCGGACGGTCAGGATTGGTAAAACTTATACGTCCGGTGTACTGAATATGCTTATCAGTAGGACGGATGATACTTCCCTGAACGGGTACTGTTTTAATGGCCATCAGCTGTTGGCACATCATTGCCACGAAGGCAAGAATAATTACTTTTTTCATATAATTTTAGCTTTTGCCTGCAAAAATACAAAAAGTTTTCGTATCTTTGCGCCGTTAATCCAAAATATTTTTAATTATGCAAGGAATAGGACTCATATTCGGTATAATCGTTGCATTGGCGGTTATCGTCATCGGTTATTTCATCTCAACCCAGCGTACACTGGTAAACCTTGATGAACTGTGCAAAAATGCCCTGAGCCAGATAGAGGTTCAGCTCAATTCGCGTTTCGATGCGATTATCGCTTTAGCCAAGACCGCTGCCCAATATGCCAAGCACGAGAGTGAAACCATCATCCAAACGGTTCAAGCTCGTGGTGGTAACGCTCCTGCAAATACACCAGCAGCCATCAACCAGCAGGCCGATTTGTTAGGACAGATGATGGGGCGTCTGAACGTCGTAGTTGAACAATATCCAGAACTGAAGGCCAGCGATCTGTATGCCAAAGCACAGGACGGACAGAAGGAATACGAAGAGCATGTACGTATCTCACGCATGGTTTATAACGATACCGCAACCAAGATGAACCGCATGGTTCGTCAGTGGCCTTCAAGCATCGTCGCTTCGATGCTGCACTTCGACATGAAGGAATATCTTAAGGTAGACAACGAACAAAAGAAAGAGTATCCTAACCTCGACGAAGCATTCAAGAAGTAATGAACGAGGATTTCGACATACGCGAAGAACGCTTCTCGCAGGGAGAGAAAGACTTTGAGAATGCTTTAAGACCGTTGAGTTTTGGTGATTTCAGCGGTCAGAAGAAGGTTGTTGAGAATCTAGAAGTATTTGTCGAGGCAGCCAAGTATCGTGGCGAGCCACTCGACCACACATTACTGCACGGTCCTCCTGGACTGGGCAAGACCACTCTCTCGAATATCATTGCCAACGAATTGGGCGTAGGTTTCAAGATTACCAGCGGTCCTGTACTGGATAAGCCAGGCGATCTGGCAGGCATCCTCACATCGCTCGAAAAGAACGATGTGCTGTTTATCGACGAGATTCACCGTTTGTCGCCAGTAGTCGAGGAATATCTCTACTCGGCAATGGAAGACTACCGCATCGACATCATGATTGATAAAGGCCCCTCGGCACGCAGTATCCAGATTGACCTGAATCCGTTTACTTTAGTGGGAGCCACCACTCGCAGCGGACTACTGACAGCTCCGCTCAGAGCGCGTTTTGGTATAAACATGCACTTGGAGTATTACGAACCCGAAACGCTGCAAACCATCATCGAGCGTTCGGCAGGCATCCTTGGAGTACCCATCACAGAAGATGCCGCCTTGGAGATTGCAGGTCGTTCTCGTGGAACGCCCCGTATTGCCAACGCCCTGTTGCGCCGCGTACGCGACTTTGCTCAGGTGAAAGGCAATGGTATGATTGACACCAAGATTACTCGTATAGCCCTAACGGCTCTGAATATCGATAAGTATGGTCTTGATGAAATCGACAATAAGATTCTGCTGACCATCATCGATAAGTTCCGTGGCGGTCCTGTAGGCATTACCACCATCGCTACCGCCATCGGCGAGGATGCAGGAACGGTAGAGGAGGTTTACGAACCATTCCTGATTATGGAGGGCTTTATCAAACGTACCCCTCGCGGCCGTATGGTTACCGAACTGGCCTACAAGCATTTTGGCCGCAATCCGTACGGCGGAAACATTATGCAACCCAATCTGTTTGACTGATATGAGAACAGGAATATTTGTGGGGAGTTTCAATCCCTTCACCATTGGTCACGATTCCATCGTGCGTCGCGCTTTGCCACTCTTCGACCGTTTGGTCATTGGTGTGGTAGGCGACAATGTGCACAAGCCTGATATGCCATCAGCCGAAGAGCGCATGCAGGCCATCAGAGAACTCTATGCAAACGAGCCACGCATCGAGGTAAAGCCCTATCACGGTCTGGCAATGGACTTCGCCAAAGCAGAAAACGCCCAGTTCATCGTGAAAGGCGTGCGAACTGTGAGCGACTTTGAATACGAGCAGTGGCAGGCCGACTTCAACCGCAAGTTGGGCGGCATAGAAACCATACTGTTTTATACTGAGCCAGAACTGGCCAGCATCTCATCGAGCGCCGTGCGCGAACTACAGCACTTTGGTGTTGACGTCAGTGCTTATCTACCGAAAAAACTATAGCTAATATGATTATATACGAAGCTGAAGGGGTAAAGTTCCCCAACATCAAAAAACGAGAGACCACCAATTGGATTCGCCAGGTGGCAGCCAGTTACGGTAAGAAAGTCGGTGAAATCGGATATTTGTTTGTAAACGACGAGAAAATTCTCGAGGTGAACAACCAGTTCTTAGGTCACGACTACTACACAGACATCATCACCTTCGACTATTCAGAAGGTAAGACTATCAGCGGTGACATCTACCTTTCTGTAGACACCGTGTTTACCAATGCCGATAAGTTTAGTCGCCCTTACGACGAGGAGCTACACCGTGTGATTATCCACGGCATTCTGCATCTGTGTGGCATCAACGACAAGGGGCCAGGCGAGCGAGAGATTATGGAAGCTGCCGAAAACAAGGCCCTCGCCATGTTAAAGGATAACAGGTAGGTATTAAGAAAATATGAAGAAGAGTTTAATTAAGTTGGTGAGCTGCTGCTCACTGATTGTTGGCGCTCTCACGCTGCAAAGCGGGATAGCCAGTGATGTCATGACAAAGGATAACGGCATGACCGTCATCAACACCACCACTCTGGGCAAGGATGTACAAGGTTTTCTCGGCACTACCCCAGTGAAGATTTATATACAGAAGAACAAAGTCGTTAAGATTGAGGCCCTGAAGAACCAGGAAACCCCCAAATATTTTCTCAAGGTGAAGAAAGCCCTGCTGGAAAAATGGAATGGTTTGAAGGTCAAGGATGCCAAGGCCCTGAAGGTTGATGCCGTTACAGGTGCCACCTACTCTTCCCAGGCAGTCATCGAGAACGTTAAGCTTGGACTCGATTACTATCAGAGTCACAAGTAATCTCTAATAACAAAGAATTCACCCTCCCGCATTAATGCAGGCGATTATGGAGAGAAAATATGCACTATTCTTTGATATAGACGGGACCTTGGTGAGCTTCGAGACTCACGAGATTCCGCCTTCTACTATTCTGGCTATGACGCAGGCCAAGGCCAATGGGCACAAGGTATTCATTGCTACAGGTCGTCCGCCACTGATTATTACCAATTTAGGTGCTATCGAACACCTGATTGACGGCTATGTGACAACCAACGGCGCTCTATGCTTTGTGAACAATGAGGTGATTGCCTGTAAGTCGATTCCTCAGGACGAGGCGCGACTGGTGGTTGAGGATAGTATCGAAAAGAACTACGGTCTGATAGTAATTGGCGAGAAGGATGCGGCAGTGCTCGATCCCAACGGTGATGTTGATCTGATTTTCCGTCAGCACTTAGCTGTAGAGAACTTGAACCTGGCCAAACCCGTAGAGCAGGTGCTACAACAACGTATTTTACAGCTGACACCTTTTTTCGACAAAGATTACGAACGGGAATTGATGGCCCGCCTGCCAGGATGTACCTCTGGTCGCTGGCATCCGGCCTTTACAGACGTAACAGCTTTAGGAGCTGACAAAGGCGAGGGCATATTGACAATGGCCAAGCACTTAGGCTTGGACCCAGAATACACCATGGCCTTTGGCGATGGCGGCAACGACAGCACGATGATTCGTCGCGCAGGCATTGGCGTGGCTATGGGTAATGCTATTGACGAACTTAAAAAAGAAGCCGACTTCGTGACAACAACTGTCGACGAAGACGGCATCCGATATGCCTTAAGCCACTTCGGCTTGATTTAGTTCCCCTTATCTGGCAATCACCTGAAGTGCCCGTTTCACCATTTCGTTTTCTTCGTTGAACACGGAATAGTATTCGCTCATATCCCAGATATCACGTGCTATCAGGGCCTTGAGTTGTAGGCGCAGATGAGGCAAGGTTTTATTGAGTTCAGCCTGATCCCTGGGCTTAACATTCTGCTTCTCGCCCTCTTTCAGGATAGCATCGATAAGACTCTGAGGTACCTCATAATTCTGTTTGAATTCTGCAAACGACAGCCAAGCCTTCTTCAGTTTCTTGCGATTGCTGTCCACATAACGCAGGTTCTGTTGAATAATAACACTCTTTGCTGCCAGCTCACGATGGAACTTAGTGTAGATGGTTGTATCGAGCGGGATGTATTCATCGGGCATGATACCACCACCGCCATAAACAATGCGATGCTGACGAAGAGTCTCGAATTTCAGCGAATCAACAAAGTGAATGCTATCTTGATTAGTCAATTCGCCACTTTTCAAGCGGTTGATAACATCCATAGCATAATCCTTATTATCGCCCTTGGTATAGGGTTTCTGAATGCATCGGCCTGAGGGCGTGTAGTAATGTGCAATTGTAAGACGTATCATCGAGCCATCGGGCAGATCAAGCGGACGTTGCACAAGTCCCTTACCAAAGGTACGACGACCCACCACTACACCTCTGTCCTGATCCTGAATGGCACCAGTAACAATTTCGGCTGCTGAGGCGGTATAACTATCGACCAGTACAACTATCTTACCATCGCGAAAAACGCCACTCCCATCGGCCTTATAATCCATACGAGGCACCTTGCGCCCCTCGGTATAGACAATCAGGTCGTTACGCTGTAGAAACTCATTGGCAATATCAACAGCTGCCTTCAAGTAACCGCCACCATTCTCCTGCAGATCGAGTATCAGATGCTTCATACCCTGATCACGCAACTTCTTTAGGCCTTCCATGAATTCCTGATGGGTGGTAGCACCAAAGTTGCCAATACGGATAAATCCTATCTGTGGACGAATCATATAGACCGCATCGACCGACTTGACTGGAATTTTGTCCCTGACAACGGTAAAAGTCAGACGGTCCTTGATGCCCTGACGAACCACGCCTAACTTTACTTTAGTACCCTTTGGGCCACGCAGGCGCTTCATAATCTCCTCCTTCGACATCTTGACACCAGCGATAGCCGTATCGTTTACCGACACGATTCTGTCCCCTGCAATGATACCCACCTTTTCAGAGGGACCGTTGACAACAAGCTGGATGACCAGAAGCGTGTCCTCAATCATATTAAACTGTACGCCTATACCCTCAAAGTTACCACTCAAGGGCTCGTTGGCCTCTTTCACTTCCTTGGGCGTCATATACGAGGAGTGAGGGTCGAGCTTGTCGAGCATACCACGGATGGCATCCTCAACCAGTTTCTTCTCGTCAACACTATCAACATAGAGATTATTAATAGTAATCTCAGCAATATTCAACTTACGCAACGGTGAATCGTCGGCGTTATTGATACGGAACTGTGCCTGGGCGCTCATCGCAATCAAGCACAGACATATGGATACAAATACCTTATTCATAGATATCTTCTTCAGGGCGGTCTTCCTCAACCACCAGATTATCGATAATAAAGTTCTGGCGCTCCATGGTGTTCTTACCCATGTAATACTCCAGCAACTTAGCTACTTGGTCTGTTTTATGAAGCGTTACCTGCTCCAAACGGATATCGGGACCTATAAAACCAGCGAACTCATCGGGTGAAATCTCACCAAGGCCTTTGAATCGGGTAATCTCCGGATCAGGTCCCAACTCCTCAATGGCCTTCTGGCGCTCCTCGTCGCTATAGCAATAGCGCGTGATGAAATCGCTCTTTTTGTCTGATTTGGCATCGGCCTCAGCTATCACCTTCTTATTCCTGATCTTAGTACGACGGTTGCGCACACGGAACAGTGGAGTTTGTAGCACATAAACGTGCCCCTTCTTGATGAGCTCAGGAAAGAACTGCAGGAAGAAGGTGATAATGAGCAGTCGGATGTGCATACCATCCACATCGGCATCTGTAGCCACAATCACCTTATTATATCTCAGTGTATCCAGACTTTCCTCAATATCAAGAGCTGCCTGCAGAAGATTGAACTCTTCGTTCTCGTAAACCACCTTCTTGGTCAGGCCAAAGCAGTTAAGCGGTTTGCCTCGCAACGAGAACACTGCCTGTGTGTTAACATCGCGGCTCTTGGTGATGCTTCCGCTGGCCGAGTCACCCTCGGTGATGAAGATGCACGATTCCTCCTTGCGGTCGTTTTTCACGTCACTGAAGTGGATACGGCAATCGCGCAGTTTGCGGTTGTGCAGATTGGCTTTCTTGGCACGCTCACGAGCCAGTTTGGTAACACCTGCCATCGCCTTGCGATCACGCTCGCTCTCCTTAATCTTATTCTCCAATACCTCAGCAACATCCTGATGAATGTGCAGGTAGTTATCAACTTCAGTCTTGATGAAGTCGCCCACATATTTGTTGATGCTGACACCACCCTCAGGAGCCATCGTGAGCGAGCCCAACTTAATCTTGGTCTGACTCTCGAACAAAGGTTCTTCGACATTGATGGCGATGGCTGCTACAATACCTGTACGGATATCTCCGTATTCATATTTTCCATAGAACTCTTTGATAGTACGGGCGATATGCTCTTTAAAAGCACTCTGATGCGTTCCACCCTGAGTGGTGTGCTGACCGTTTACAAAAGAGTAGTACTCCTCACCATACTGGTTAGCATGAGTAAAGGCTATTTCGATATCCTCGCCCTGCAAGTGAACAATCGGATAGAGCGCATCGCTGGTCATTCGATCCTTCAGCAAATCCTCCAATCCATGACGCGACAGGATACGGCGGCCATTGTACATAATGGTCAGTCCGATATTCAGATAGGTATAGTTGCGCAGCATGTTTTCTACGATTTCATCGTGAAATTGGTAGTTCACGAACTTCGTAGCATCGGGTTCGAAATAAATATAAGTGCCATTCTCATCCTGTGAAGTTTCCGTAACATCGCTGATCAGTTTTCCACATTCGAACACTGCCTTGCGCACCTTACCGTCACGATAGCTATGTACCTCGAAATGACTACTCAATGCGTTGACAGCCTTTACACCCACACCATTCAGTCCGATAGACTTTTTGAAAGCCTTTGAGTCGAACTTACCACTAGTGTTCAGGATACTCACCGATTCAATCAGTTTTCCCTGAGGAATGCCTCGACCATAGTCACGCACGGATATTCGCAGATTGTCTTCTACGTTTACCTCAATCCTATCGCCCGCCTTCATCTTGAATTCGTCGATAGAGTTATCAAATACTTCTTTCAACAGCACATAGATACCGTCTTCAGCGGATGAGCCATCGCCCAATCGGCCAATGTACATGCCCGGACGCAAACGGATGTGCTCCAAACCCGTAAGGGTCTGGATATTACCTTCGTCGTAATTGACGCTTTGAGGATTAATCTGGTTGTTATCTTCGTTCATAGATTCTTTTTGAAACATCTTCTACGTTTATGCTGGGTGTGCTCCAAGTACTGCCACTGGCTTTGTACCTTCTCGTTGGTCTCCATCTCAACGTTGGTCTCACCCCATTTGAAACCATACTTCTGATAAATGGGAATGAGATCGTAGAACAACAAGGCATTAGCACCCTTCTGCTGATATTCTGGCAAGATACCAACCAGCATCAAATCGACACACTCAGCCTTGTGGAACTTGAGTGCCCGCAGGCAATGCCACCAGCCAAACGGCCACAGACGTCCCTTATGGCATTTCTGCAAAGCGCGTGTCATTGAGGTGATAGAGATTCCTACACCCACAATGTCGTGGTTAGGCGTATTCCAATCCTCAATCAGACAAATGAGGTTCATATCGAGCATAGGGAAATACATTTTCAGGTACTCATCTATCTGAGCTTCTGTCATCTGTGAGTAGCCATAGAGATGACCAAAGGTTTTATTGACCACATCGAGAACCTTACGTCCTACCTGCTCCTTGCCAAACACCTGACTACGCTTGGGATGAGTCGGATGCAAGTTGTATCGTTTCATCACCAACTCTGCTATCTTCTTGAATTTCTCTGGCATGCCTTCTTTGGGCACGATTAACTTAAACTCAACATAGTCGTTATCCTTCTCCCAACCACCTAATTGCTCCAAATGTTTAGGATAATAAGGGTAATTATAGATGGTAGCCATAGTACCCATCTGGTCGAAGCCCTCAAGGAGCATACCTTCCGGATCCATATCAGTAAAGCCTAACGGACCAACAATCTCTGTCATCCCTTTCTCGCGCCCCCACTGCTCTGCGGCCTCAAACAGCGCCTTGCTCACCTCAATATCATCAATGAAATCAATCCATCCGAAGCGGACACTCTGACGTCCCCATTTCTCGTTGGCACGATGATTGATAATAGCGGCGATGCGACCAGCAATCTTGCCATCCTTATAAGCCAGGAAATATTCTGCCTCGCAAAACTCAAAGGCTGCATTTTTATCCTTACTCAGGGTATGCAAATCGTCGCTGAACAAATTGGGCGCATCATATTGATTTCCCTTATACAGTTCGTAATGGAAGTCGATAAAAGCCTTAAGACTTTTCTTGTCGGTGACTTTTCTAATTTCTACTGCTGACATATTCTCTCTTTGTTCGTTAAGCTTATAAAACGATGCAAAGATAGGAAAAAAGCAGGAAATAACAAAAAATATTAAGATATTTTTCGGCAAACCAGCAGCAGATGGCCCCTCTCCACACTGGTTGTAGCAAAAATATACACCTCGCCTCCATCTTTCAGTTTCAGGCGCTTACGCAGTTCTGCCACCGAAAGGGGAAAATTCCTTGTAGCGATGTTAGCATGCGTGATTCCAGATAAAGCCGTCTTCAGCTCCTTTTTGTTCATCGAACAGATACGCTCAATTACAAACCCACGACCTGGGAAACCAGACACCATCTTATCCGACAAAAACAAATGGCTATTCTTATCAGGTTGGCCCATAGCAAAACGCTGACTTATCTGTCTAAAACAGCCTGCTTTCATTATTGAAGCATGAGGCTCATACAGGAAACAAAGTTGTGATGGCAGCTGATAAAAATCACTGATTTCATCGTTAGCCATATAACGAAAAATCTGCTGATCGTTCACACAGAACACCTTTAATGGTTCGGCACTGCGCTCAGCCACTAACAAGAGTTCTTTGCACTCATTGCCAACAGATACAATATGTACCTGGCTAACATGTCCAACTTCTGCTACAGCCTTCTGCCAGTCGAGCATAGGCGACAATTTAATCATCACACGAGGTGCTTTCTCCAGCATTTCGTCAATCATCTCCAGCACGTTAGGTGTACAGTCGGCTATGCCGTAAGTACGACCGCCATGCTCATCCCTACGAGCCGGATCAATAAAAATCAAGTCAGCCTTGTCTAACTGGTGCAGAAAATCCACACCATCGCAGTTTACGACCTTCACATGACGCAAGCCAAGACTGGCGTAGTTCTCAGATGAAATGGCACACAATGATGCCATACGCTCAACATGAACAGCCTCAGTAAAGCCTGCTGACATAAATGCCATGTCCACACCAAAGCCTGCGGTCAGATCTACGATTTTTGCTCCTTTTCCAGCTATCTGGGCTTTATAGCGAGCCGTTTGTTCACTCGAGCACTGTTCCATCGATAGATGTGGCGGATATACTATGTCATCGATAGCTGCCCAAGAAGGTATTTTTATCTGCGCTTTCTGTCGGCCTGCTATTTGTTGAAGGGCGTACGCCATATCGACCTCAGGATGTTTCTTCCCAAGGAAAGCCAACTGGCGCACGTCCTCGTTGGCATGACTACGAATAAACTCGCATGTTGCCTCGTTCATATTCTTAAAGTGATGCCATAAAATTCTCAAATAGCTGGCGGTTACAACCAGGGGTGATGATATGATGGTTACCAATCGGCTGAGTCAGGAAATAATGAGTCTGCAGGTTATCTTTCAGTTGTATAACCTGTTGTGTACGACACAAATCAGGCTTGGCCTGATTCCTTACCAACTCACCTTCTGCGATAAAACTGCGCTTGAGATCGCCAGACACCTTGAACACCGTCACTGGTCCCAGATTCATAAAACCTCTGATTCCAACGCCTATTCCAGACTCAAAATGCGTATCCAGTTCATAGCGCTCCACCATATTCAGTGGTATGGTGCAGTGAGCAAACAGCATCTCACCTGTCTCTGGGTTAATCTGCGATGGATTGGCTTGAAATCCAGAAACGTCAAGCAGTGCATGAGTGATAGCCATTGTCAGCATAGCCGGAACATCACCTTCACAACCTGCGACGACACCTTCAGCATTCAACTTGGCCAATGCCCAACAACCCGTATTGCGAACAGCTGTCAGGAGGTCGAAGCATCGGAGCGTGAAGCCATTCAACTGATATTGATCCACAATGGTCTTCAGCGCCCCATAGATACGATCAGGCATATCGCCTTCGGT
Source organism: Prevotella sp. P6B4 (assembly GCF_000619985.1). Classification (NCBI taxonomy): domain Bacteria; kingdom Pseudomonadati; phylum Bacteroidota; class Bacteroidia; order Bacteroidales; family Prevotellaceae; genus Prevotella; species Prevotella sp. P6B4. The sequence goes on along the minus strand of NZ_JHVE01000004.1, from coordinate 181,029 downwards.
TATCTGGTCGATGCCTGCCAGCAGCTCCTCAATGGGCACTTCCACCAGATCGATACCCAACTTGGTTTTCACCACTTTTGGATCAGCTACGCTCGATATCAACCAGTCGGAAGGCTGACCGATGATACCAAATCGGGTACCATTCAGCCTACGTTTGGCCTCTTGAACCTTTACTAACACCTGCAACCGACGGGCTATATAGTCGGCACTACCATGAATGATTTCGCCTTGAAGATAGTTTTGTTGCAGATAAGAGAGAATTTCCATCGATGCAGCCAGCGAATTACTCTTGCCCGATGTGAGCAAATAGAATGGCGCCTGAGACTGTTGGCGCAACTGCGGTAGCAAACGCTTAAAGATACCCTCGGTGCCTCCGGTACGTACATAGATAACAGATAATGTACTCATGCCGAAGTCGGCATAATCACTGCCTTTCAAGGTGTAATCAATGCCAAGGCTACCCAGAAACTCCTGGGTCACAGCACCAACGGCATTTTCATCGTGTAGCTCAGACGTGAGCGTATAAATAGCTATATCCATAAGTTAAATATTAATAGGAATCACCAGTTTCATCGTGATGTTACGTCCCATATTATACACACCTTGACGTCCTGTTAATACGTTGAATTCGGCATATTTCAGTCTACTCAGGTGGTTCTGATAGGCCTTATTCAACAAATTGTCGGCTGTAACATAAAACTCGGCAATCTTCTTTTTACCTATCTGGATGTCGGTTCCTGCCTGCAGGTTCAACAACAGGTAGCTGGGTGTATATGTCTCGGTTTGATCAGCACAGTAAATATGACTCTGTTTCAAGTAACACTCGATACCAGCCGAAACATATAAGTTATTCAGTTTCAGACTATTCGTGGCATGTGTGGCATGCTGGTGATGTCCCACTGTCGGATGTGAATGGTGCATCAACTCCCACTTTAGTTCAGAAGTCCATCTTGGTGCAGGTGTAAATGGTAGATATTTAGTCTCCGCCGACTGGTGCAACAATTGGGCATCGACAAACGAGAACGTATTGCCGAAATGAACTGAATGAACGGGATGGAAGTCGATAACAGCCTCAAATCCCAATAATCGTGCATCACCCTGTGTATAAGCATAAGTAAGATATCCCTCCTCTATCTCTTCTGGCAGGCGATGGGTAAAAATGTAATTATCAATGCGGTTAGCAAACAATGCCAACTGGGCTGAGACAAATTCTGAGGTTAAATCGATGCCAAGATCAGCCTGCAAGCTGTATTCTGCCTTCAGTTTCTGAGTACCCAATTCATAGCGAATAGAGCCTTCGTGCACACCGTTAGAAGCCAGCTCACTCATGTTGGGCGTACGGAAGCCACGAGCCAAATTCAAACGCAAATTCCACTGGTCGTTGATATTACAGACAGCACCAATACTACCGGTAAATCCGTTGAAATGGCGACTAAAATCAACAAAACGAATCTCACCGTCCTCCATCAGACCATCACCATACAACCGACGATGATCATAGCGAAAGCCTCCATTAAACGTCCATTTGTCGCCTATCTGCTTGGTGGCCGTAGTATACAGACCGAAATCGAACAGACGATAATCTGGAATCAGATACTCCTCGCCCTTGTTCACCGAGCGCTGGTACATACCACCGATACCTGCCGACAACTTCCAACCATCCCACTCGTGAGTCACGTAGCGCACATCATAAGTCAGCGTATGCATCTTGAAATATAGTTCGTATTCATCAGCACTCTCCTCAAACTCCTGTCTACGGTTCTGCTGATAACCGATAATGGCTTTCAGATAGCCATTAGCAAGGTTAATTGAGTTGTCGCTCACCAACTTAAAATGTTTTACCTGTTGGAAAGGCAGGGTCTTGCTGTAGGAGGTAAGTGGCGAGTATTCTGCGATTAAATCGCCCGTTTCCTCATCTCGCTCACCTTCAATAATACTTGGTGTCAGGTGATAAGCTGTAGCCGTGAGGCGCGAATGTCCCCACTGCTTATTCATACCTAGCATCAGGCGGCCTGCACGCTCACGAAACTGCGAGCCAGGCACATAGCCATCGTACTTATTCTTATATGCGTGAGCCATCTTCTCGCTATATCGCGCATCCCATACAAATCCCTGTTGATTGCCAGCCATCGAAAGATGATAACCAAACAGCCCATTGTTTGACTGATACTCTGTGCCCGCATGTGCTTTCATCTCGCCCTCGGCCAAGGTAGGTTCTTCGTGCAGAATGACCACACCAGCCATTGCATCGGATCCATACATCAACGAGGCAGGACCTTTCAGAATCTCTACTGAGTTTACAGTGCTACCATCAACCTCTATGCCATGCTCGTCGCCCCATTGTTGTCCTTCCTGTCGTACACCTTCGCTTATCACCACCACACGGTTATAGCCCAAACCACGGATAATTGGTTTCGAAATTCCGCTACCAGTCGTTATCTGACTGACACCTGGCTGACGAGCAATGGCATCAATGATATTGGTTGACGCAGTAGCGTGCAACACCTTGGGGGTAACAATACTAACAGGCGCCGTAGCATGTTTCAATTTGGTATCGCCTGTAACGCCTGTTACAATCAGGTCGTTCAGTTTCAAATGCTTATAAAAAACATCGCTTGAATCATTCGGATGTTTATGTTCACGTTCAGTTTGTGCCAAAGCCGACATGCCTATAGCCAGCAAAGGCAGGATGATAAATATCTTCTTCATTCTGTTTTCTGTCATTAAATAAAAGTTCTGTATAAAGATCTCTAATTATGTAAACAGAATGAAGGGAGGCGCACGAGAAGAATTCTGGCGACTGGCACGACTGATGATACAGCTACAGCCACGACGCCACACCATTATGACAAAACTAACAGGAATAACTATAGTCAACACCTCAGCCATTGTATAACCAAGACCAATAAACTGACATATCACGCAATCGTGTACGCCATCATCGGCAGTAGAGAAGTGGCCAGAGTGATGTACATGATGGGCGCATTCCGTACAACCTGCAGCCGGATTCACCACCTCATGGTGCCGGTGCAGTCCGCACAGCAACATCATCGATACAAACACCGATAACAATGCCCAAGCAGTTACTCTTCTATTCCTTTGTTTTGCCATTTGGCTGCAAAGTTACAAAAAAAATGTATTTAAGGGATAAATAATACTGCTTTTTTGTACCTTTGCAACAGAACTAACAACATAACAGATATGAAGAAAGTATTATTATTAGCCTTGCTGACAGGCTGGATGATGACGGTCAGCGCACAAATTAATGTACCAGAGGCACCACAGCTGGAGTTTGCTCTGCAACTCAAAGTCACACTGGGTGAAACTTTCGGCATCGATAACACCCAGCACGGACGCCGTACAGTCATTCCCATCACAGGTGGTACATTTGAAGGACCAAAACTAAAGGGTACCATCATGAACGGCGGAGCAGATTACCAGCTGAACACAGAAGGCCGTACAGAACTTGAGGCCATCTACTGTATCAAGACTGATGACGGCATCTACATCCACGTGCGCAACCGCGGTATCATCGCCAATGGCAAGGACGCTGACGGCAAACCCACTTTCTACTTTCGCGCAGCACCACAATTCGAAGCACCTGCTGACAGCAAGTACGGCTGGCTGAACAATTCACTGTTTGTCTGTGCACCCACCTTCTCAGACGAGTTTAAGGGTATAATACTCAACGTTTGGCGCATCAAATAAGTCAACCTAAGAAGAACAGACTCACACCTACCACAGAGATGACAGCACCCACAACTGCACGCCAAGTTATCTTCTGGTGGAACAACCAATACGATGGCAGCAATATGATAATAGGTGTCATCGCCATTAACGTGCTGGCAATGCCAGCTGCTGTATATTGTACTGCCATCAGCGAAAAGCCTACACCTACAAACGGACCGAACACGGTGGTAGCAGTGGCAACTGCCAAGCCCTTACGATCGTGCAGAGCTTCGCGCAGAGGCTCTAACCCCTTGCGGAAGTACAATAACAGCGAGAAACCTATAATACCCGCTACACAGCGATAGAAATTAGCACTGAAAGGCACCAGCCATTCAGGCATACCTGTGAGCGAAGCCTCATAGTGGTCCATACCAATCTTGCTGAGCACCAAACCGATACCCTGACACATGGCGGCACCAATAGCGAAGAGTACACCATTGAGTGGCAATTTCAGTCCCACCTTGTGATGCTCGCCACGACCCAATACCGAGATGCTGATGCCCCCCAGTGTAATCAGCATAGCCAGGATGCTCATGGCGTTCATCTGCTGGCCGAGAGTGATCCATGCCATCAGGGCGGCTGAGAGCGGTGCCAGCGTCATGAACAGCTGTCCGTAACGCGAACCAATGATGATATAACATTGAAACAGGCAGAAATCGCCTATCACGTAGCCTACCACACCCGACAGCAGCATCCAACTAGCAGCCTCGACCGAAGCGCCTGGGGGCATGATGCTACCTGTTACGACAAAAAACAGCGCCAACGAAAACACCAAGGCAAAACCCATACGCAGCACATTCAGCGTAAGGTTACCCAGTCGTTTACTACCAAATTCACTCAGAAGCGCCGTAGCAGTCCATGAAAAGGCTACGCCAATCGATATCAATTCACCTATGTAAGTCATTGCTTAGTATAAATACGTTAAAACTTCAGGCTGCAAAATTATACAAAAAATCGTTAAATAAGCAATTCTTGATACAGGATTTGCCATTTGTTCAAGTTATTTAAGAAAAAACTCATACTTTTGTATCCACTTTAAATAAAATCGAACAATGAAAGTAAGAATCAATCGCTGGTATAACACCATCCTCACAGCCTTGCTGTCGCTGTTAGGTTATGGTTGCTCTTCGGAGAATTCTGTAGAAATGTACGGTGTGATGATGTATGGCGTTCCCTCGGCCGAATATAAAATATCGGGCACAGTTACCGACGAGGGCGGCAAGGCTGTAGAAGGCATCAAGACTTCAGTGAAACAAATATCAATCTATGAGGATAAGACTCATGCGTTTAGTATCGACTCTGTGATGACTAATACTGCAGGCCACTATGATGTGACGGTGAATGTTTTCCCTCTGAATCAAGAAATCAAGCTACTGGTTGAAGATGTGGATGGCGATGCCAATGGTGCCTACCAAAACGATACCATCGACATTGACTACAACAACGCCCAGAAGATAAAAGAAGGCGATGGTACGTGGAACAACGGCACTTTTACGATTAAGCAGGATATTAAACTGAAGAAGAAATAATGAACCCCACTCCCCTCACACTTCGCAAAAAGCTGGCCTTAGAACTCTGGCGACAGAAGGAAGAAATGGTTCGCAAGGAGCATCCCCTGCAACAATTGTTCTGGGAGTGTACACTGCGTTGCGATCTGAAATGCCGCCATTGTGGCAGCGACTGCAAGATGAAATCGGAAAGTCGTGACATGCCTAAGGAAGATTTTCTGCGAGTACTCGACAGCATCGCCCAGAAAACCGATCCACACAAGGTTTTTGTCATCATATCTGGTGGAGAGCCACTGATGCGACAGGACATTGAGGAATGTGGTCGTGCGATATACGATAAGGGATTCCCCTGGGGAATGGTAACCAACGCCCTGCATCTGACACCCCAACGCTGGCAGAATCTGCTACGGGCAGGCATCCACTCGATGGCCATTAGTCTGGACGGCTTAGAGGATAACCACAACTGGATGCGTGGCAACACGCAGAGCTTTCAGATGGTGAGCAACGCCATCGATATGCTGGTAGCCACCAAAGGGTTTGTATTTGATATCGTAACCTGCGTGAACCGTCGAAACTATACGCAGCTGAACGACATTAAGGAATTCCTGATTTCAAAAGGTGTACAGCGCTGGCGATTGTTTACTGTTTTCCCAGTAGGGCGTGCTGCACTCGACCCAGATATGCGCCTGACCAATGAGCAGTTTCACAGGGTGTTTGATTTCATCCGTGAAACAAGAAAGGAGGGGCGTATCTGCGCCGATTATGGATGCGAAGGATTTCTTGGCAACTATGAGGGCGAGGCCCGCAGCAGGTTCTTCAGCTGTCAGGCCGGCATTACCGTAGGTTCAGTAATGGCCGATGGCTCCATAGCAGCCTGTGCCAGCATACGTGCCGACTATCATCAGGGCAACATCTACGAGGATGACTTTATGGAGGTTTGGGAGAACCGCTATACACCCTATCGCAACCGCGAATGGATGCGCAACGGCGAGTGCAAGGACTGCAAATACTTCCGCTATTGCCAAGGCAATGGTATGCACCTACGCGATGCTAACGGGCATCTGCTGTTGTGCCATCTGAAACGTCTGCAACAGATTGCTGAGTAACTTCTACCGAGTCGCCAGCAGCACGGCTGAAAGCGACACTCAGACTATCTGCCATCTCCTCACGATAGTCACAAGGTTTTGTACCATAACAAGCAGTAAACACAAATGCCACAGAACTGAAGCCAAGCAGCGTCAGCATCTTGTTGATGGCCTTAAGCTTAAACTTTTTAATTTTCATTTCTCTTGCTTTAATACCATATCCACACTTCCCACAGCTAATAATCTCTGGCGAGCTTCATCATAACTAATGCCCAGCTCATCAGCTATCATGCGGGTGCCGCGATCAATGAGTTTCTCGTTGGTGAGCTGCATTTTCACCATACGATTGCCCTCTACACGCCCCATGCGTATCATCAGGGCAGTAGAAATCATATTCAACACCATTTTTTGGGCTGTACCACTCTTCATACGACTGGAGCCTGTTACAAACTCTGGTCCAACAATCGTCTCTATAGCATACTCAGCGACTGCAGCCAGAGGGGTATTGTGATTGCTGGTTATACAACCGGTAAGCAAACCCTGCTGACGGGCGCCCTCGATAGCACCTATCACATAAGGCGTAGTACCTGAGGCTGCGATACCTATCACCGTATCATCGGCGGTAGGTTGATAGCGCATCAAGTCGTTCCAACCCTGCTCTTTATTGTCCTCAGCATGCTCTACAGCACGTCGTAAGGCCTCATCACCACCAGCAATCAAGCCTATCACCCTACCGGGCTGTACACCATAGGTTGGTGGCAGTTCGCTGGCATCAAGCACACCTAAACGCCCGCTGGTACCTGCGCCCACATAGAAGAGCCGTCCACCGCGTTTCATTCTTTGTTCGATGGTCTGCACCAATGCCTCTATCTGTGGCAGCACATGCCCCACAGCCTCGGCCACCAACCTATCCTCCTGATTGATGCACCTCAGCACCTCGCTGACCTCCATCTGCTCCAAATGGTCGTAATGCGATGCCTGTTCTGTAATCTTATCCTTTATATTCATCAGATATAGGCCTTAAAAGCCTCGTCGTACTCAGGACTGTTTGCCAAACGACCATTTACAAGACAAACCAATTCGATGTCACCCTTCCACGAAAGTTTCTCGTCGCTGGCACGATAGATTGCCTGGTGAAAAACGTACTTGATTCCCTCCTTGGTAAGAGCAAGACGAGATATAAATTCGTCGTCGCAGCGCAAAGGAGTTTTATACTGCAGATTCATACGAGCAACAACAGCATCAATGCCCTGATTATGGAGCTCAGCAAAACTTACGCCCAGGCTACGAAGGAACAAATGGCGCGTATGTTCGGCGTAGTGTAAATAATTAGCATTGTTAACAATGCCCTCTATATCGCACTCATAGTCGCGCACTTCCATGCGGGTTTCGAAAATATAGTTCATAAGTGTTTCAATATGTCTTTAAATTGCGTAATCTTGATTAGTCGCTCATGCTCGATATCTTCTGAATGTTCGAGTTGCCAAGTAACATGGAAAGGAATGTGAATCGCCCAGGCACCGATATTGAGTGCTGGAGCGATATCACTCTTCAGCGAATTACCCACCATCAGCATCTGATGAGGTTGGATGTCCAAGCGCTGACAGAGCTGCTGAAACTCATACTCTGTCTTATTCGAGGTAATCTCCACATGCGAGAAATACTTATCCAAGTGACTGCGATGCAATTTGTTCTCCTGATCCTGCAACTCACCCTTCGTAAACACCACCAAACGGTAAGGATAGGCTTGTAAGCGCTGCAGGGTTTCCTCTACGCCAGGAAGCGGCATAGCAGGCAGATGTAACAAAGATTTGCTATGCGTCAGCAGTTCTGCTAACTCAACATCTGAGAGATGACTTCCGCCCACACGGAGTGCCGTTTCGATGATAGAGATTGTAAAAGCTTTGCAGCCATAGCCCAAATCTGCCATATTAGCCGATTCGGTCACAAACAATTCATGGGCAGGATCGTCACAGTAGGGCGCAATCAACTTGTAGAGGTGCTTCTCTACTGCTTCGAAATGACTTTGGCAATCCCACAAGGTATCATCGGCATCGAAGACGATAGCTCGGAGGTTCTGATAATCTATTTTCATTTTTTGCAATGTGGACAGGTCCCCTTAATCATATAATTACTCGAGTGGCCCTCAAAGCCTTCAGGGAGTTCAATAGCAGGCATTCTCACGCCATCCAAACAGTAAGTTTGCTGGCATTGTTCACAGTAGAAGTGCGGATGCAAATCGTCATCGTGGTCGTTATGATGACTATGACAAAGCTCGAATCGCAAACCATCAGCAGCACCATCGATAGCATGTACTAAATGGTGCTCGCGGAATAGTTGCAATGTACGAAAGATATTGGATTTATCAATGGAATCTATTCTACGTTCCAGCTCAGCCATAGACTGTGGCAACATCGAGGCATCAAGCGCCTTGACCACCATCATGCGGTTAGCAGTAGGTTTCACACCATGCTCTATAAGCAGTTTCTCATAATCATGACTCTCCATAAGCGCTATCAATTATGGGTGCAAAAATACCAATAAATTATCAATTATCCAAATTTAAAAGCCTCTTTCTGCCCAATCTCCTCTATCAAGATTTCTATATCCGATAGCTTCTGCAATATGATGAGATTGAATATTCTCTGAACCCTCCAAATCGGCAATGGTACGAGCAACCTTCAAGATACGATTATAGGCACGAGCACTCAGATGAAGCCTTTCCATCGCCATACGCAACATACTCAAGCTGGCCTCATCAGGTTCACAGAACTGGTGAATCATGCGCTCTGTCATCTGTGCATTACAATAGACGCCCTTAAAAGAATCGTAACGAACCTCCTGTCGCTTACGAGCAGCTATCACACGCGCACGAATCGTTGCGCTCGACTCGCCAGGAGCCATCTGTGAGAGTTGCTTAAACGGCACAACCGGTACTTCAATATGCAAATCCATAAACTCAAAGATTTTAGGGGGCTGTAATTTTTGTGGTATATTGTAGAAGTTTCCCATGTTTTGAGAGAAACCGCCATAATATGTATATGACTGCATCATTCCCATATCAGAACAGATTAAAGAAGTAAAACACTGCCGCATAGGTTTGGTTTACACCTTCCACGCTGCCTATCTTCATATTTGACCCATCCCTAACAGTACCGTTGGATTCCACGCTGCCAATTTTCATATTGCTTGCGTCTCTAACAGTGCCGTTGCTCTCGATTGAGCCAATCTTCATGTTTGAGGCATTACGTACAATTCCATCGGATTCTATCTTTCCAATGGTCATATTATTCTTGTCTCTGCATGTCTGAGCAAGGCTAACAGTAGCCATACACAGAACCATGAGGAAAAACAATATTAACCGCTTCATCATTTCATTTCACGATTTTAACGTTATCAATGACAGTGACCCCTAGCATATCACTGTAATACTTGTTATGCTCTGACAATGTGCCACCAAGTACCAATATGCTTGAATTAGATGCCTCAGAACGATGAACCTTGTCCTCTGCATCCATGATAGCCTTGTATTTGACACATTGAAATATTCCACGTAAAATGTCTGCCTCTGTTGATTTGTGAGACTTCACTTCAACAGCGACACATGAACCATCAGCCAACTTAAACCATACATCAATGCGGTCTGCCGACAATAAGATACGCTCTGTTCCTTTCTCTGTGTATTCCTCGATTCCTATGACATTGGGATTGTTAAAGATGTATTCTTTAAGCTCTTTGTGAGAATCACCCTCACCGCCATAGCCAAAGGATTGACCAGAACGTATCTGTTCTTCAACCTTATCACCGCAAACCTTAACATGGGTAGAACCATTGAATACGGTTTCTATATAGGCAAACATTTCTGGCTTGTTGTATAGAGGACGCCTTTTGCTTTGACCTCCTTTAAAACCGTACCGTCTTAAATCTTCTTCGGACAACTTATCACCAAAGTATTCTTTCCTTAATTCAAGTCTGTAGGTAGGAAATGAATCTATATTATTCTTATCAACCCAATAATCACCATCTTTACGCTTACAGTTTTGGGCAACAACCTCAGTCTTAAACTTTATACCATCTTCATTTGTGGGATAGATATAAACAATGTCACCGACTGAAAAGTTGTTATACTCCATAGTCCAATCTATAAAGTGCAGCTTTTCTAGTGCTTCTCTGTGATGGCACTTTTCCCTTCTAGCAAAAACCAACCAATTCTTTTTCATCAAGTCACATCTTTATTTGGGTACAAAAATACTCATTTTCCCTCATATTCATTTCAAGTGGTTGATTTTTTTATGCTTATTTGTGAATCCAGTTGCAGGATTCATTCTTTTCTAGTAACTTTGCGCCATCATTAATATAATAATGTACGTGCGCAATGAATGTGATTTTATCCATCCGACCAACCTTCTGTCAATCCATATTTGAAAGCAAGAAGGTGTATGAGTACCGCAAAAGGGTATTCAAGCGCACTGACATAGACAAGGTGTATATCTACGCCTCGAAGCCAATTTGCAAGGTTATCGGCTACTTTACCGTCAAACGTATCATAAATGATACCCCATCGATGATATGGAATCAGACCCATGAGCATGGTGGCATCACCAAGAAACTGTACCAAGAGTATTTTAAGGGGCATACAAAGGCTTATGCCATCGAGATTGATAAAGTGGTTAAGATTGACCCAATCGACCCCAAGAAAGCCCTACAAGGCTTCACAGCACCGCAGAACTTCATGTACCTTGATGAAGACCTATAAAACTTTCATTTAGCTTCACCCATAAAGGTAAGAAACATATCCGTCAGGATTTGATATATAGGAAATCGTCTGAAATGCTAATAAATAAAGGCACTCCAGACGATTTTATAAATTTCACTTCTGTACTAAGTGAACGTTTAAACGTGATATACAAATAAACAATATAAACGAATAATAGCTGTAATGACAAAGCAGATTACAAAGAAGAAGAATGTATCGAATTTGAACAAATCTTTGAAGTCTGGTTCACTTTTACGCTTTATCGCTTCAAAAATTAAGAAGGAAATAAAATATAGTGACACAATGAATATTACAACTTTTGCTATAATACCGAAAACTTCTCCAACAATAATGGCAGCAACTGGCAACAACACAAATAAGACGTATTTAAATACATCCCAAATTAGACTAATTATATACCCAAGAGTTTCCCTTAGTCTTCTATACTTCTTCTCTTTCTCCATCCATTTAAATGTGTTATGTAATCTATTACTTCTTATTGCCTTTAATTTTTCTAATTAATGGCTTATGGCAATATTGGAAGTAAAAATACATAGCAAGAGGTATTAGTAAGACATACACCAAGAATTCTGTGCTATCATAATAATCTACGTCAAAATAGTTATTATCATAACTGTTCTGCGTAAAAGGATAGAATTTTGATTGAGGAGAGAACCCAAAAGCACCAGGTTTAAAAGGAAGACCAAACATCCAACAAACACAATGAAGTATAGTCCAGATAGCGTACAGTACCACATATTTCTTCTTTTCCTTACTCAATAATGTCGAAGAACTATCAGCATTATTGTTAGACGTGTTTTTAACGACATCTCTATCTTCAATTGCTGATGGGGCATCTTGCTTACCACCACAAAACTGACAAAAGAGTGAATCGTCAGTTATTTGCTTACCACAATGCTTGCAATACATAATCTTATTATTCTTTTGATTGTTTCTTCTTAACTAAAATATCTGGCTCACCATACTTACCCTTCAAATCCTTTTTGGTAATTACATCGGCATACCTTGTTCCTGTACAAATATCGATGAAAGAACGCTTATTCACGAACAAAGTGTAATCCATGATAATGAAGAAAAAGGCTGTTACAGAGTAATAACTCAGGTCACATCCATAACGGAATAACAACACCAAGAGATAAGCTAACACACCCAATATAATACTTCTAAAGGGGACTCTCCATAAACTAAGCTTATTACTATTTTTATCAAGCAATTTTCCACCTAGCATCGCCTTTCCAGGCGATGAACGCAACGTCAATTCAAACAAAATGAAGTAGATGACATTAACGATAATGAAGATTGAGCACATTCTCATATCAAAATCTTTAGTATATCCTATATAGGGAACATCACTTTCTTCTCTAGCCTTCATTTGGTATTCAATGTCTATCCCAGAATAAACATTACCATAAGAGTCAATTTCAATTTTATCAATATATTCGAAATTGCTTGGCTTCGCATTCATTAATCCAATAAAACTTCCAATATCCCCAGGACCAGCATAGGGTTTACATGCGATATATCCAAGCACCGCTATTATAAGGATAAACACCTTGTCAATCAAGCTTCCAAAGAATCTACGGACCAAAGGTAGTTCCCCATTTTTGATAGGTTCGGACATCTCTTCTACAATAGCTTCCTTTTCTACTATTGGTTCAGAACTAACAGAATGCTCAGTATTATCAGACACCACCTTTATCACGTTATCATTGGAAGATTCAACCGTCTCTGCTTTGGTTTCAATACTTTGAGAGACATTGGGGGTGTCTTCTACAAGACTTACATCAACAAGATTTGTCCCACAATACCTACAGAATTTGGAGTCATCTGCAATTACTTTTCCACAATGTTTACAATACATACGCTATTCTATTTATTATATTCATCTTGACTACATGTTTGAGAAGCGCAAGCCCATTTTTGCCATCTTTTATATGTTATATACATAAAAAGTGGAAGCGAATAAATAATAATAATAAAAGCTCCAAAAGGTAATAAAGAAAGAATCATCATAGGATAACACACCCACTTAATAAAACTTCTTTTTGATTTATTACCCAACATATTATTGTAAAAGTCGCTTTTTAAAAAGGAGGGGACTAAATAATAGCTATCCCATTTCATTTTAGATGCTCTAAAATAAAAAGTACTCAAATAAAGTGATGACAAAATGGCTGTTATGTCTGCACCAATCAGAATGATTATTTGCCATGTATAGGAAACCATGTCATCAAGTTTGTTTGAAATTACAATTGCAATAATAGCATTAATGACTATAGAACATACACTCACAATAAATAAGCTGAACGCATATCTGTTTAAAATAGGCAATTTAATATATTTGTTCGTATTTACTGCAAAAAATAAAATACATAAGATACCAATCAGACATCCCAAAATCAAGAAAATGGTTATATAAGACTTAATATTTGGATAATAGGTAAAGTCAAATAAAGAGAATAACCAATCTGAACGATATTCAAGGTTCTTTTCAGATTGAGCCGCAATTATGTAGAGTCTTTCGTTTGCACAAAGACCTAAATACTTTGTTGGGACACTACCCTTTCCATACCATGTTATTGCCTTAATATTGCCATTTGTTATTGAGATTTCCTTAGCATTTGTTATTTGTGCCAACCGAGACAAACACCGTTCGTATACTTTGTCATTATTCCCCAAAATAGATGTAAGATTACTAATATCATATGTATTAATATAACATTGATAATAATACATGTAAGTGTAATCTATAACTTTATCTTGAAAACCCAATGTTGATATATAACTCCCAAATATGTTACTCGAAATCATTAATTCTTTTACCTCACTAGATTCCTCATAACTTGACAAATTGTAACCACATCCAGCAAAGCGCTCAATATCATGATATATAGGACTATAATTATGCTGTCCAACTGTATAATAGTTCTTGTAATTTGCATAAGAAATTGAATAATGAACATGCATAGAGATAAGAATAACAAATATAATAAAGAAGACCATATTAAGTTTGTTACTTCTTTGACCATTTTCATTACTTGATTGCGTTTGTTCATGCCTTTTGGCATTTGCAGAACCCAAATCTTGACTTGCTCCACAACTAGAACAAAAAATGGAATCATCGGCAATTTGCTCACCACAGTACTTGCAATACATATTATATATCTTTTTTGAGTTAATACTAATTCTAGACCGTTTCTTCACTATCTGCCTTTGACTTCTTATACAGCAGCATAATCGGATTGTATAGCGGAACCAAAATCCACCATGCCCTAATCCCCATGTTCTTGCACCGCTTGTAACAAAAGTAATGATGCAAAAGAATTACTAGAGCTAAGACCAATGGTAAAAGGTCATATACCCAGAATGAAATATCAAAACCAATCCTCTCTGCTACAAATTCTGATGCGTAATCTTTAATCCATAGAGACTTGTCATGGAAATAAAGCCACAACTCTCTACCTTTCCATCCTAATATCATGCAAACCAATGCAATGCCAAATATATTTGAAAACATCACAGCCATGATGACCATTGATAATATCAAATCAATGAAGCTATAGTGGCTATAAGCTAGTGGCCACTGCAAGAGAGAGAATATGGCGAACCATATCGCAAAGTTCCTTCTAGTCATAACCTACTTGTATTATCGATTAATCACTTCCTTTCACCAAATACAGCCCACTTTTCTTATCTTCTAGGTAGTAGTGGGTTCTATTACATCTATAATGTATTGTTCCATTGAACACATTGCCATCCCATCCGTCATCCGCAACCATTGTAACTACTCTAGCCTTGTTTACATCGGCTTCACCGATTTTGAACGTACCCTTCTTTACCACATCAATGATGGTGGTGTCATTCTCAACAATGTAGTATTTGAACTCAAATCTGCCGTTCTTATGAAAGAATATGTTCACATCACATGCCTCATGTGGTTTGAACCAATAGCCGTACAAGATGGAATCATCGTATATCTCTGTAGAATCAAGTTCCTCAAGCAGTTGATGGTATATTGGACTGCTTACAATATCAGCGGAATCCACTTCCACTTCTTGAGACACGACATTCTGTGTCCCATTCTTGCAAGCAGTGAGAGAAAGAACTGCGATTATTATATGAAATAGTTTTCTTATCACTGATTTGAGGTATTTCGAGGGTTAAATAACAGATATAGTTTTATCATAGCAAACAAAACCAAGGGAACTGCTATAGTATAAACTATGAACTCAGAAAAATCATAGTTATTAACATAATAGCTTTCAAATGGAAAAAAGGAACTTGTATCTTTATGAGGTACGCGGACTGTTTCAAACCAATCACCCATGGTTGTGGTATAATAACAGTGTGGGTTTGCCAAAGCATAAACTAATGCTGTAATGTTTACTGCAAGCCAAATTAGATAAATATAAATTAGAGCTTTCTTCACTTTGGAGTAGTCTCTTGTCCTTGAAAATGAGAAAAAAGGGATATTAAAAGTTAACTTTGACCTTTTCTTAATGTCATTAGCTGTCTCTAGCATCTTTTCTTGTAGAGTAGGAAGGTCTTTTCCAAACTCTTTTACCACAATGCTTTCATTAACGACTTCCCCATCAGTAACCTTACTTGATTGCTTTTCTAATCCCACGTAAGTTACTTTAGAAAGTATATCAATGAGAGACCTACGCTTGAAGAATATAGGGATGTCAATAATGAGGAAAAACGCCACTATAACTATCGTATAACTTACATCAAAAACAAAACGTAGCCAGACAGCCAAGAACATCAAAAGACCCAATATTATTGCTCTCTTAAATGCATCTGTAACTGTTATCCTTTCACCAAGCAAAGCTTCTACAGCACGGCCTTTCATTATATATTTTCCTACCGATGCACTAAGAAATATTTCAAAAAGAAGATAATATAGGATATTCAAGACAATAAATGAGGATGTTATTGTCAAATCGAATGACCTAACCATCCCAACATAATCAGTATTCGAATACCTTTCTAGAAGCTCTTGTTCTGACTTAGAACTATATTTAACAGGAAAGCCAATGTCGATTATGTATAAGCAGTCTAAGGTCGCATATTCATACATAGATGGAGAATTGTTCCCTATTGAAAGATATGTCAGACCTCTATCTATACTTTTATTTCCTTCTATTGCCGCAAAGCCCAGGAGAAAGATGATAAGTATTAATAACTTATCTATTAAGCCTCCGATAAAACGTCTGAATAATGACATTGATTTCATATCTTATATTGTTTTAAGTTTCTAATCTGCTGCAAATTTAGAGATTATTCTCCAAAAGTCCAAGAGGATAAACAAAAAACATGGGTTATCCATGCTCAATGCACTTCAAACCCATGCGATTAGTGAGGGATGCTTGCTGTTTATTTGATACTATTATGAGGATAATAAGGAATATGCCCCATATAATACCAAGACCACCACACACTATTATGCCGTATTCTTTTATAGATTCTCTCTCCTTTTTTATGTATTCATCCTTTAGGTAGTTCACATGCTCTTCTTGTAACACAAGCTCATATTTTTTTATTCCTAAAGCCCTAATAAAGACGTAAGAAAACTCATCAATAATATAGTGAGAGTAGGCTGGACTCTCTGTAATTGTTGTTCTTGGGATAAATTGGTCTACTTTTTTCGGCAATAAACAATAGTAATCGTTATGTATAAGTGGCTCATATACAAAGTTGTTGATGTCAGGAACTATGTTCCCCTTAAAATCAGACTGAGGACTATCTGTGAGGAATTTGTATGCTGATTCCAACGAACTTTCTATAGTAAGATAATCACCCAAGATTCCATAGTTTTGCTTACGGAAAGAAACAGCGTAAGGGATAATGATATATTGTATAATACCATCCCCCCAACGCTCATTGACTCCCAAAGCCCAACCAGATTGCCAAATGCCTTTCCAATCAACTTGTATACCACCTTTCTTTTCTTTATTTGTGTTCTTTAATTTAATCTCCATCTTAATTCCCTCTACAATATCTTTCCCAATTCTATAACCAGGATTCTCAGGGGCAAAATGGTAAGTTGATATAATGTCTTTTGGCAATCTATCTTCGTATTTTGTGGGATAAAGGATTTCACGAAATGAAGTTCCTGAGTTTACCCATGGATTTCCTTCCACGTATCTTGGTTTACAATTGAAATATATAGGATAGATGTTGGTGTCTCCATTAACAAACAAGCTATCCACTTGTTTGTTGGCTAAAGAAAGCATTTCTTTCTTGTTATTCTCAAACAGTTTAGTAGCTTCATCTGGAATCTTATTGAAAAGATTCCTAAACACAATACCAACTGCTAGGATGGAAATCGTTAGAACGACAACTATGACAAGGGAGACTTTCTTCATATTATTATTTGTATTTGTTATAAAAGGTAAAGCTCTTAATTATATTGCTATGAATACTATTCCAAAGTTCACGTTCGGATTCTCGATAAGAAAACGTTAGTGTAACACTCTCGTACTTATTGAAGATTCTATAAACGTTTACTATCACAGGCGGTTGCTTCCCTTCCCATCCTTTACGCTTGTAAGAGAAATAAAGAGTGGGGAAGCCATTAATCGTTAGCGGCTCGACGGATATGACTTTAATAAGCGGAGTCTTTGATGCCTTACAGTTTGCTTCTGCTGCCTCGTTTACGGCATAGAGTACATCCTTGTTTACTACGACCTTATCCCCTATGCCATAAGTAGGGTCTTGTCTATCTTCCTCAAAATACTCAACAATGACACGCACGTACTTGTTATACGCCTCCTTTGTATTGCTGTTTAGTCCCTTTTGTTGGAAGGTTATGTGACCAGATAGGGTCTTTATGCCAACCTGTGAGGCTGCCAATCTCTTGACACTATTTAGTTCAGACGATTGTAGTTCAAGCTTATTGGGTAATGTTATCTTATACTTGCTGTTGCATGTGTATAGGGTATTCTGAGCAGCGCAATAAAATACTGCCATTAACATCCACAAAATGCTTATTAATCGCTTCATAACTAAGGGATTTGTATGTAGATAGCTTCAAATAATATCAGTTATAAATCATCGTAGTTCTTCATAAAAGACTTTTCCATTAGCTTTCTGTCAGTATATTCAATGGAAAACATATAATGTCCTTGATAATACCCCCTCCTTAACGAGATACTTACAGAAGAATCACTAAATTCCTTTGTGTCTTTATTACTCTTTGAACTCTTAAAATAGGAGCCGTACTTGCGTTTTAATGATAAAAACAAGCTGTTGAATTCTAAATCTATCTCTTCTTTTGTTATTGTAAGACCAGAACCACTCATTTTTGTATATATAACTTGAAAAACAATATTATTGTACAAGACGTAATCATTGAATTGCCATGAAACACCACCAAATGCTCTTCCATCTTTACTACTTACAGCATTGTAAGTACCAATTTTAGAAAATGAGTATGGAATCCCTTTATTTCTAAAATAATCAACCACCTCTTGTTTAGTCGTTTTACCCAATGTCACACCATCAAGATTTCTTCTAATCTGTCCGAACGAGATTAGAGGGAGTATGCTCAAAAGCAGAATACAAATATTCTTCTTCATAACTTATTAGTTTTAGTTCTTAATCTGCTGCAAATTTAGGAAATCCTTTTCAAAGTTCCAACAATAAACATGAAAAATACTATTTTAATCATCAAATCTTTGGCTAATCCACCTATTATGTCTACCTTTGCACCACTTATGGAGATTAAGGGTGTCCCCCATGCATCTGATGCATTCCTAGCTAGCAACATCCTTGTTCTCCTTTACCATAAGAGGATGCCCCATATCGTAAGACTGGGGAGAATAATAAGACGAAGCATTATGGTAACGTAATGTATTTGTACGAAATACCGCGACATCCTCTTTGTTATATGTGAGGGTATGCCATCAAGAGCATATCCTCATTTTTTGTGCCTTGAGAGCATGATACAAATTGATATGACCACACGTATCAAATCTTGACGGACTGCTTTGGTGCTTAGAATCGGTGCAAGTCGAGAAATTTTCACCGCTTATATTATGCACCATTTAAAGCTCTAATACACCTTGAACTGTTATGAATCCTTAAATCTTTACCCCTTCAAGCCTTAAAATTTGGGAATTAAAATAAATCGCTATATCTCTGCAATATGAGAGAAATTAATACTAAGACAAACATCCAAATTCATTAACTATATGTCAAACACAACATTTAAAGATTTTATCATTGCCTTTCAGAATCAAGCAAATGAAACACAGAAACGAAATCTGATAGAGACGCACAGAATGTTATTAGAATTCTACGTTAGCAACTACTTCTTCAAGAAGAAAGACGAATCTAGTAACCTACTTAAATTCCTCAATAACAACAATGTGTATCTTAATGAAACGGCAATAGGACTTGGTTATGGTGACAATGACGATTTCACCACAAGACTATGTAACGAACACAAGAAGCCTATGTCTGACTTAGACTTTTTATTAGCACCAAACGATAGAATATAGGACATGACACAAGAATTATTTCAAGAATGGATGTTGCTCAATATCCTTAGAAATCGATTAAACGATAGCGAGCTTAAACGCTTGCATAATTTGGAGAACAAAACGCCAATTAGACCTTTAATAATTGATTATAAGATAGTTGATAACTATCTGCCTTTTTAAACAAATTACAAATATGGTAGACTTTATTTATTTCGACATGGTGGCTGATTACCTAGCCCAAGCCTCAGAAGAGGAAAAGAGGAACTTTATTAATTCGCACCGTTCATTTGAGTATTTCTATCTCAAGAACGGTTATTTTGACCACAAAAAAGACTATCAGAACTCTGTGGGCGAATACCTAGCAGAGCTAAGTGGTAAGCTTAATGAAACGGCAAAGGAGGTCGGCTTAGAGGATGCCGAAACCTATTATCCAAGGATTACTGCGGAATTGAGTGCTAAACACAGAGAGCTTGAGGAAAGACAGAAGGTGGCAGAGGTGAACGTGCCCATTGGGTAAAAATGAAGGTGGAGATTGGTTTCTCCACCTTTTTTTGCTAAGACAGCAGAAGAGAAATCCACTGAATCATATCCACAATGTCGCTAGCATGCTCTAGCAGCCAATACAGTACCTCATAGTTCTCAACCATGAAGAACCTCACTCTTGTTATGAATGTAGAATTATCCATAACAATCGCTTAAAAATGCGTCTGAGGTTTACCAGAGTTTAGAAGGTGTTTTTGGCTAATCTATTGATAATGAAGTAATTAGCAAAAATGCCAATACTATGCATACCTATCCAAAGCATGCAGAGTTACAAATAATTAACTGAATTCACAGATTTTTAGAGATATGTTATCTGTTTTACGCTATAACCGAAACACTATCTTTTTACTCGTACATAGGTCTTGCGAAATAGATGGTGGTATCACCAAGCCATGCTGTATCAACTGTTATCACAATACGCAATGATGCACCCTTTATATTGTCAACGATGGGTTGGTACTTGTTATGCTGTTTTGCTCTAGGGTTTGCTTCAATGAAGCCATCGAACTTGGTTTTGAAGTTCTTAACACTGTCAATAGTTACCGATGGCAGAGTCTTGGACTCCACATAATAGGTCTCCATTATTGGGAACTCATCAACCAAGACTTGCTCACAAGATGGGAACAGAACACCGATTCCCATCATCAACAGTAGATATATAGCGGCTTTCTTCATAAGTTAATTAATTCTGGAGTGCAAAGGTAACGGAATCCACTGAAAACACCAAACGTTGAACGGAAAAATTGACATTATAAGTGTTTCTGTTATTTACTTCGTTATGTAATAGGATTCATACGATTCACTCTCTATTAAGATTCATCTGTATTCCAAAGGCATTCCAATGGTCTTTCTTCTTTTCACCATTTTTCCCTTCTATGAGGTCAATCATTCCGTTTATTAGTTCTGTATTATCCACGATAAAATAAACATCACATGTCAGAATACTGTTATTGGGAATATTGACATATTGTACAGGTAATGTATGGTAATTCTTGTCCATCCTCTGTCCTTCTTCACGGAAAATATAGATAGTACCTTTCTGAATTTCAGTAACAGCTATCTCACTGTTAATATAGACATCCCTAATTGCATAACACTCGGAAAACACGCTATTATCCTTGGTTGAGCGTATAAACCAAGCATTGACTGTACCTGGTGCCCACAACTCATTGCCATGTGATATTGTTGTCTTAAAAGTAACTACGACTCTATTGCCTCTGACTTCTATTTTGTCTATATAGTAGTAATCCTTCCATTGCTCATAGATAACATTCTTGATAACAAAATACTCGTTTCTCTCTTTGTTTGCAACAACTTCACTTCCCTTCTTCAACTCATATGGCTCAAAAGGTATTCTTGATTGACCATTGTGTTCGGATTGGATGGAAATGTCTTTAAGTGCATAATTGTTATATGAGAGCATATCAATGGCTGGTGGAAATACACTTAGGTATTCGTCTACATTCGTGACTTGGGGTTTCTTCTCTACCAATAGATTGAAATTGTCAGTATATGATTCAACGATGTCGCTATTCCCATCGATGCGCACAATGTTCTCTTCATTAAGTGTTTCGGCATAATATGTGTAGTTATAAGAGCCAGTAATCACTATGCTTGAGTCAACGACCATGTACTTGTTATGCATGGGAATATTCTTTTCTGCGAAATACAATACGCCACCAACAGAAACGAACCTATCAAAGTCTAGACCACCAATTCGATGGTTGATATTATCATTGATGATGATTAGCTTGGCTGTATAATCATGATTTTCATTCAATTTGTCAATAATTGCATCGTAGATTTTGTGGTTGGTAAACCAAGCCACTGCTATCAACAACTCTTTCTTTGATGCCTTTATGTCATTAATGATAACCTCTTCAATATCCTCAAAAAACGGTCTTATATCCATTACAAATACTTTTATTCATTATTACACATGATTCATCAAGTTGTATCACTTATATAAGAGCTTCCCCTTCTCGCAATCTCAACTTCTCAACCCTTATCTCCAACTCGTTCTGAGTCCTGAAGAGCATGCCAATCATGGCTCTGAGATATTCGTTAATCCTTGGAATATCAGAAGTGAATATGAAGTGCTTCCTAATATGAATGCCTCTTTCTTCTACATCTTTATACTCTTGATAGAAAAGGGCACAACCGCTTAAATCATTCAATTCATTAAGCACTCTGCGCACTCTCGAAAACTCTTCAATGTCAAGCAAAGAAACACGATGACACCAAGGCCAGATTATGCTTGCGAATCTACCTTCATTGGTAGCTTCTGCCAAGAACGTAACCCCTTGATATTGGAACCTTATCCTATCATCTTCATCTACTTCAGGCTGACAATCCATTTCCTCTAGAATTTTTATGAGCAAGGTTCTTGTGGGGATGTCCTTTATTTCTTCCTTCTCCTTTTTAATTTGGTCTTTTTCCTCTTGCAAAGTCTTTAACCTCTGCATTTCCTCATCCTTTTCCTTGCTCTCTTGCTGCTCCTTGTACAACTGATAAAGCAGAAAAAGGAAAATGAATCCAATGACTATTATAATCTCCATAACCTTGTGTTTATTGAGTCCCTTACCACATATAACGTATAAAAGTAGCCGTTCCCTTGTCAGGACGGATAATGAGAGAATCACTCAGCTCGCTCTCAGGGGCGATAGAGTTGAATATGTACTCTCCGCTTCTCTTCGTCCACTTGTCACTTGCATTGCATAAGCTGTCTAGAGTAGTTTTCATCGATTTGATGCTAGCATCCTCAAACACCATCTGATAGATGTCTCTGAAATCATCAGCTATAACATGCTCATTCTTGTACTCGGTTATCTCATAGGACGGTAACGTTATCTCAACTCCTATACGTTTCAAGCGGTTATCCATGTTGGAAGTGCTGTAGGTTTCATGGTGGATGGCAGCATAGACAAAGCCGATGAACGCTAGAGGGAGACCAATTGACATAAGTATTCTATACAGCAACTTTATCTTTCCCTTCAATATCCATTTGTTCACAATCCATAGAATCAGCAACAGAATTGGAACTGCCACAACAAGCAACATAATTGCTTGAACTGTAAAATATAACAACTGTATATCACTCATCGCCTAATATTTCTTCTATTAATCCCCTCTTTCTAGCCAAAGCCCAATGATTTGCATGGTTAAGCTCTGTATATTTTGAGCAGTAGTTGTATGCTAGAATATTGACGTTTTCACCCATTCTAAATTTGTCAAATGGTACATGGATAAAATCCATAGCATAATGAATTCCATTTACTGTCGTTTTATTCAGTAGATATTGCGTGGGGAAGTATTGTGTACTCATCCGAGTTTCCCAATCCAAGTCATCCCAATCATCTTCTACCTCTTGTCCCTCTATTGTGTATGCGAAAGTATATAAACCTCTCTTTACATCCTTATATTCTTTATCAAAAGGAATCCATATCTTATTATCCGCTTCCGTATAATAAGGGATATAGTGATAAGACAACAGATTATACTCGTAATAAGGGCTTTCTACACCATCTTCGTTTTTATATAAAGCAATCATGTCCTCTCCCTTATTGTATTTCCTTAGTTCATATTCCATGTGATTGTCACTTCTACAAGTCACAAGGTACACCCCATCTTGTTTTACAATATACTCTGGAGGTAACACATCAAGCCATTCTATATCCGCATCTATGATTTTGTCAATCTTAAAGGTAAGCTCTGAATCATATTCAGTGCTATAGCCAACTAGATAGTCATTACCATATTTCGGAGAGTATGACAGTCTAATCAAGTGGAACTCTCTAGGAATCCCTCCATCCTTTGAATAGGTAATAGTTATACTTCTATCATAATAAATCGCTTGGTCTATAAGTTCTCTTATCATAATGCTACTGTTATTTGAAGTCCTTAAAAATTCGAGATACCATCCGCAATTCTGTCTAGCACATCCCTATGAAGCAAGCCATCAATGTACTCTTGAGGGATGGCACTATAGCCGTATTTTGCTCCTAGAATGGCACAAGCCACTGCTGCATTGGTATCTGCATCACCGCCAGCATTAACCACTGCAAGCAACCCTTCCTTGAATGAAGATGTGTTCCAATAAGCCCATAAAGCCACAGAGAGGGTCTTAAGGGTATAACCCATCGATTGCTCGTCTTGTAGCTCCAACGCCTTTATATCAGCTTCTCTAGACAGTGAAATGTACCTCTTGATACGTTCATCATACCTATCCGCAATCTCAATCATCTGCTGATATGTAATGGGTTGTGAGTCGTATATGAGCGAATGTATAAGCTCTGAGACTATCACGCATGAACCAACACATCTAGGGTCATAATGTGTCAGTCTGCAAATGTCGGCTGCTGCCTTTTCCACTTTATTTGGCAAAGTTCCGACAATGGATGTACGCATCAAACCACCATTTGCAGCGGATTTCCCTCTGCTCATTTCCCAGACAAGCTTCGATACTTCTTGTGGCTTATCCACGTAGTCACCAATCATCAGTACCTTATAGGTATGCTGTCCGATACCCATTGGTTCGCCCTCTGCCCATTGCTTGAAGTTCCTAGCGATATGGGACAAATCAACCCCTTTATTCTCTATTAGTGCATTGGCGATACATAGCATCATATCCGTGTCATCCGTCCATTCTCCAACTTTCCATCTGCTCCTATGAGCATCTTGATAGATGTCGCTATAGTCACTTACTCCATTAGGACATTTTTGAGCCATTTCTGCATCATCCATGAACTCCGTTCCTAAACCAAGAGCATCTCCAATAGCTTGCCCAAATATAACCCCCTTGAGCTTATCAATTCTTTCATTCATATAGATTGTTCCATCAAGACAATCCAAAACAATTTCTTTCCAATTGTTATATAATAGGCTTTCTTTTATTTGTTCTTCCTTTTGTTTCATGCCAATTTGAAATGGGGCATAAATAGACTCTTTGATATAAAGATGATTACCCCATCCCAAATATATGTATTCCCATCCTTGAGGATTCTTAATACGCTCAGAGAATTTAGATTCTATTTCTAGAAGAATAGGACATACAGACAATAATTGTTCCATAGAGATGCTATCATAAGATGGATTCGCATAAAACACTTTTCCTTTAGATGTTATAATCACAATTGCACCTGGGTCTCCCATTGCACCACCTGATGCAATAGATATTGCAACTACATCAAGTAAATCATAGTCAGTATAATTATCCTTGGTAATCGTTATTGTTTGATAACTAGTATTCATTGTTTATTTATCAATTGTTGACTATCTAGATGCTAAGAGTATTACAATTATCACAATGGCAATGAGCAACACTGTAAAGAACACGCCTTTGCTGATTCCACCACTCTCTGCCAACTGCCGTTTCAACTCGGAAATCTCACTATTTGCATTGGTAAGTTTCTTGTTTGTCTCGGTATTCTCAGTTGTCAGTTTGGTAATGGTTTCATTCATTTTTGCTAGAGCTGCATTGTTCTTATTGATGCTATTGGTCTGTTCACCAAGCTTCTTTTGAAGGTCAGTGTTCTGTTTATTAGCATCTTTCAACTGTTTCTTCATCAGCTTCTGGCCATCCTCTGAGGTCTTTGTAATTGCTGCTACCTTCTTCTGTAGTTCGGTATTCAGCTTGTTGGCATCCTCAATCTGCTTCTTATGAATCTTCTGGCCTTCATCATAAGATTTCTTAAGCTCAGTTAGTTGCTTGTTCAAGTCTTGGTTCTGCTTGGTTTGCTTGTCAATCTGAGCTTGGAACTCCTTTCTTACTTGTTCTCTTGCATGAGCCAACGAATCATTTAGATACTTATCCACCCTTTCAATAACCTCTCTGAAATAGTTTCCAAGGTCTGTTGGTGAAATAACGGTCTTATCGGCAATGCGTTTGATAAAAATCTTCTCATCCTCATGACCAATGGCACTTATAAACGGTGTCTTGAGGTTGGTTACAGCCTCTAACACATTCAAATCATCTAGGGCTTCCAAGCCACTGCCACCACCTCTAACCAATGCAATCGCTGTGAAGTTGATTGCATCAATCTGCTTCAACATTGTAGCTAGCTCCATGCCTTTACTGAATGTCACACGATACTCCCTAAAGTCAAAGTGACTAGATGCAGCTCTTTTTGCCGTATCAAAGTCTGAGAGAGCAATAGAACCAGTAGGAAGAACAAGTGCAATGGTTGGTCTAGCTTTCTTATAAAGCACATCCTCGATGGTCTTATCCACGTTCTTGAACTTCTGACTCTTTATCTTCCAAAGCTCACTTTGCTTCATTTCAAGTTCCGTAACCACTTGATGCTGCACGATGTTTACACGGCTTACTACAAGTGTTATCTGTATGTAACCTTGAGGGCTTAGACTACGTTCAATGGTTCCAGCTACATCAACAAGATTGTCATTCGTCAGCTCATTGCGTTGGTTCAATGCAATCTTGATGGTTAACTCAAAACCACCATCCCCTTCATCTTTCAATTTATCAAAGAAGTAGCCACCATAGGGTTTGGCATTTTGAGTTTGCTTATATATACCCCTTAAGTAGACAAGTTTTGCACTTGCATTGCTTCTTGCAAGGAAATCGTTGAATATACGCAGTATCTCCGATGGTTTGAAATACTCAATCGGAGCTAGACTGCTTTGATTGTTATTGTCTGTAGGCATCTATCTTTTGTTTTGTGGTAAATAACTAGCTATTTCTGAAAGTCTCTTTTCCCATTTGGGATATTCTAGGGTTATCTCTTGAAGAATGTTGTTGTATTTAGAATTCATCTCCAACTCTTCCTTCTTAAGGTCTAATAACTCATTTTCTAATGAGACTATCTTGTCTTGAAGAGCTTCGTTACCATTATGGGCTTGAGCATCAGTATTCTTTTTCTTACCACGATACAGCATTACCAATAAACCTATCGATATAGCAAAAACAATAATACCGCCTTTAGTTGCTTCAAAATCCTTTGTGACAACCGTCATTATGAGCATAAACAGTATAAAGACCGTTACTATGCACATGGTAATGAAGCATCCCTTGTATGACTTGGCATTTAGCTTGTCATCTTTGCGCTTCTTATCTTTTTCCTCTATTGCTAATTGAAGTTCCTTTTCCTTATTCGGTATGTCTACTGTTGACAAGTTGTTGATTCTCTCTTGTAAGGGCAGCATTTGTACCCATGATGTACTCTGATAATCTGCTTGAAGAGCTTTGTCTTGCTCGGATAAGCTAATGCACTTTTGAACAATGTCGTTTGCATATTCCTTATCTGCAATTTCTTCAAGTCCTTGAGTCGCTTCTTTTGCCATTTCTTGAATAATTGGAAGAAATAGACCGCAAGCAAAAATGCGGAAGTTGGTACTTTCCTCATTTTCTAGCAATCCCATAGCATGTGAGAGATTGAAAGCAAGATTCTTATAGTAACGGCACTTCTCTTGCCTCTCTATCTCTTTAATTTGATTCTTTAGTATCTGCTGAGTAACACTATTGGATTTAGCTAACTCCTTATTAAGCTTGCTCAGTTGCTCATTCTGTGCGTAAAGTGCTATCAAATTCTGTTTATTCAAAGCACTTATCTTCGCCAACGAATAGGACTGATAAATATTCAATAACGTATCGGCTTTCATATTCTTTCAATCTTTATTTAGTAACACAACGTTGAATCTCTATACTTGTGTAGTTATTTCTTGACCTCCTGAGAGGTTTTAGTTCCCTTGGCTACAGTTACCTTGTTTTTCGCTAGTTTGGGCTTCAGGGACTCCAGGATTGCGTTCTGTGGCTTGTCTTGTGCATCAGTGGGCTTCGCCTCCGATATAATTGCCGTTTTACTTGGTTTTTCAGTAGTTATCCATATAATAACACCATTCTTGAACTTATACTTGAACTCCTTCATCTGTATGAAACTAACTGCCATTTCAAGATTCTTTCGCTTACTGCTAATATTCATCTTAGATAAGATTTCTTCTGCTGTCAATGTGGGGTCGTTATCGTATATCTTCCTAAACCTTTCAAAACGACTTCTGTAGGTGGCAATATTCTCCCTCAGTACCTTTACTGTGGGATGCTCTGCGCCCATCACAGCCTTCCCTTCCTTTGGTTTTATGTCCTTTGCCTCTTTGGAAAGGTACTGCTTCACGGTGTTCTCAGACATTTTCACTGTCCTAGCAATTGAGGCGATAGATTGTTCTGAGTCTATGATATACTGCTTCCATACCACATTATACATGCGCATACTTTCGTCATAACGTCTATCAATATTATGCTCCTTGATATACTTCCTTATGGTAGCCTTAGACACATCCTTTTTCAGCCTATTCTTATTAATCTTAACAAGCTCTTCAAACGTTTTGTTTGGGTCATAGAAGATATTCCACCTTCTATCCACACCAGCCATTGTGCCTTTTGTCCCTTGTAGATTATCCTTGTTAAGTGCCCCCATTTTCAACAGTCCCTTGAACTCTGTCTCTCTTGGGAATCTCTTATCAATCACGCTTGGGTTAGTAGGGTCACATGGTTCATCATTAAATGCCTTTGCAATCTCATTAAAGCATACTTGCATCTTTATCATAAGGTCAATCGATGCAAGTGGTGAATCTAGCTCCGTCTCAATCTTGATGATTGGTGTGTGCTTGGGGAACACATCTTCCCTATCTATCCATGTAACACTCTCTAAAATCAAATCTTTGGCAAACTGCTGCTCTCTCGGTGTAAGGAAAAGGACAAAGGCAGAGTCCTCAATGTGCTTGGACATGAATATGAACCTTCCATGAGTAAAATTCCTATAATCACAGAGCTGAACGCTAGCAAAGCCACCTTCAATCATCTTGCACTCAAAATCCGTTGCTACTGGCTTGCTCCAACCATTGTACAACACTATATAGTTCTTGATGTCTTGCAATTGTGGAATATCCCCTTCAACCCTAGGGCTGTAGGTAAAACAATGGCTTGGTGTTAGGTCGATGTCAAGCTTGCTGCGAATATCACCATCATTGGTGAAAGCTTTATAGAAGAGTCCGAACTTGCACATCGTCTCAACTGTTGCAATGAATGAACCTTTCTGTGTAAGCCAATTATAAACAAACCAATTGTTTGTAACCTTCTTTAAGGTCTTGACAACAAAGTTATCCACACCGCTATCTCTGACAATGGCACATGTTCCTTGGGGATTAACTAATGAAGCCCTTTTCGATGTATATTTCTCATCACAACCGTCACCATCACCTGTAACAATGAGAATCTTTGACCTCTTTAGAGCTTCATCAGAAATTGAAGCCATCATAAGGGGGGTAAGAGCTTTGGACATTCCTTGATTGGTCTCATAAAGCAATGAAGCATATTCCAATGCGCTAGATGCTCCACCACTGCTAAAACAGTATAAGGGGATATTGGCATTCTCAATAAAGAACCGCCTTAATCTAACCACATTCTGCTTCTCTGCCCATTCTAAAGCTTCAGGAATCCTCAATAGGCTTTCATTGAACTCCCCACGATAACCAACATTCTTTGCCATGTCAAATACTGTTATTTTTAGTGCCGTATATTCATATCAATCATTTATGATAACCCCCTCACCTCCGCATTTGAAGCAGATTCCATGTTCAACGTGACTGTATTGAGGCAGATAACCACTTCCACCGCATCTATCACAAGTAACCAAATGTCCTATAAGACGATTCTCGTGGTCATAGTATGGAACTTGTGATGTCTCATGCCTCTTCTTATGGCATTCCTTACAAAGTGTTACAAGTGCATCATCCTTATACTCCCAAGGCTTATATCCTTTGATATAGTAAGTATGATGGATGTTTAACCCCTTCATGGGGAAAGACCACGGATTATAACGTATCACAAGTACCCTTGTGCCAGATGTAACGTTGATAGTTATCCTATCATAGCATTTGGAATCAATGATAAAAGGTATCGAATACTCAATGTTCACATAAATGTCTTTTGAGATAGCGCATGGAAACTCAAATAGATATCCCCAACCAGCGGCATCCAAAGAATCCGTGTGCCTTGATAAGTCTTTAAAATAGTAGGTTGTTGCGTCCAAACAGTCTATCTTCTTTTCCGAGACAACCATGACTTTGTCTGGAACTGATAATATGTTTTTAAAAAGAGTGTTTTTTCTAAAGAGTTCGCTTAAATGATATACTGTCAAGGGACCTTCACTACAATCCTCCTTAAAAAGGATATTGGCTGTAGGATAAGGTTCATTATAAGGGATGTCTACCCAAAACTTTGAAAATATGGTTCCGTTGAAAAGCCAACCTTTTAGAATGACGTCCATTTCCTCAATGCGGTTAAGCTTAATAAAGCTACCTCCATTATGAAAACCAACGCTCCCACAATCCTTACAAGTGTAATGGTCTCTTTGCAGAATCTCATTGCACTTGCTCCACCATTCCTTCTGATTCAATAGCTCGTTATAGGTCATTCAATTATGTGATAAATCTGTTCAAAGGCAATATATTGGATTTTGATGGCAAAGATAGCAATTTTAAACCAGATGTAACTAGTCAAATAGCACTTTTTATCAAAAATTCGCTGTTTCTATCAATTATCTGAGTATTTTTCGTTATATTTGCCCTCAAATCTGCAAAAGAAATTCGATTATGGTTGCACATAAGGACTTTGAGAGTAATTGCAAGAGGATTGCTAAACAAATAATGAAGGATTGCCAAGACCCTACAAGTGATGCTATGTTTTTTGGTACTACTAGCGTTGATGTATCAAGCAGTTTGATTGATGATTTCAACAAAGTTGGAGCCAAATCTTACATAAAAGGCATTAATAAGTATCTCAATGGATGTAGCGTGACATTTAAAACAATTGGGACTGATGACAATTGGTGTCTATGTTTCAATGTTGAGTTTGATGACGTTGATGCTGAATTTGAAGATTGATAAATACATATCAAAGAGCGTTTCATATACCTTTCGTCTCCTTCGCTTCAACGCTTCTTATTCATTCCTCTTGTTTAGTCATTATCCATATCCATTGATGCAATAAAGTCATCATAAGCGGCTTGCTCTTCTTTGTAAGCCCTATATCTCTCATAGTCAGAATCATCATCGTCATGGTGGTATGATGAAGCATAACCACCCATAGGTTTTGTTGAAGTCATATTGGTTTTAGTTTTGTTGTTTTGGGGCTTTGTGTCAGTCTTGGACTGCTTGTTTTGTTCTGCTTCAGCTTCAGCTTTCTTCTTTTCTTCAATCTCCCTCTTTACTCTCTCCAAGTTCTTCATGGGTCTTGGTGATTCTCTTCGTATTCTAAAAAGAGCATTCTCTCCCAAAAAGAAGTTATAAAAGAAAATACTGCCAATTAGCAAAAGTACTATCCACCATGGAGCAATGCTACACATGATGACTATAATGAAAACCAATAATATGAGCCAACAGATACAAGCCAACATAACCAAATTACAGTATTTTTAGTTATTATTCCGTGACAAAGGTAGGAATTATAATTGGAACATCCAAACTTTTTATTCATTTTCGTATGGTATGGTATGGTCTTGCAGATAGATTCTGTTAAGCGTAAAAGCAAGTGATTCCAGTGTTTTCTCTCTAGCAGATGGCTTAAGTTCACACTCCCAAATGACGATGGTATGCCACCCCATATTTGCTAGTTCCTTCTGATTTTCGATGTCTCGCTCTTTGTTCCTTCTAATCTTAGCCTCCCAAAACTCTCGGTTGGTGCTTGGAAGCTTGCTGCATTCATGCCCATGCCAAAAGCATCCGTTCACAAAGATGCATGTCCTATATTTCCTCAGAACAATGTCTGGTCGACCTGGCAATCGCTTATGATTTAGCCTATATCTGAATCCACGCTTCCACAGTCCTTTCCGCACAATTAGCTCTGGCTTCGTGTCCTTTGCTCGGATTGCTGCCATATTCTTATGTCGTTGCTCTGGGGTAAGTTTATCCATTTGTATTTCTTTATGTGTGGCAAAGATAGCAATTAAAAATAATATAGCATTATTAATTTCACTTTTAATATAAAAAAACCTTTTCGATGGCCTTTTCTGGATTTTTTTCGTTACCTTTGCCCCAAATTTAAAAATAGCAATGGACAAAAAGCAATATAACGTATTAGATTTATTCTGTGGATGTGGTGGACTGTCAAAAGGCTTTGAGATGGCAGGCTATAATATCGTTCTTGGTGTTGATTTTAATGAGCCTGCTTTAAAGACCTATGCAAGAAACCATAAAGGCAGCAAAACACTATGTGGTGATTTGTCTGCTCCTGAAACATTTGACAAAATAGACGAATTATTAGGTAAGCATACTATTGATGTTATAATTGGTGGCCCTCCTTGTCAAGGATTTAGTTTGACAGGACCACGTAATTTTGATGATGAAAGAAATAAGTTATACCTAGCAATGATTGAAACTGTCAAAAGATACTCTCCAAGAGCCTTTATGATAGAAAATGTGCCAGGTATGGCTACCCTATATAATGGCGAGGTAAAGAACGAGGTTCTAAAACGCTTCAAAAAAATGGGATATAAAGTTACATGTAAAATACTTTGTGCTGCTGACTATGGTGTACCTCAAATACGCAAAAGGCTTGTATTTGTAGGATTAAGAGATGGGAAAGACATGTTCCAATTCCCTGAACCTACTCATACTCCTGAAACATACATCACTTGCGAACAAGCAATTAGCGATTTACCAAGTCTAGAGAGTGTGTTGGGGGCTGACGTGTCTGAGTATGAGAATGAGCCAACCACTGAGTATCAGAAGCTTATGCGTGGAGATTGTAATGTTCTTTATAATCATAAAGCGATTGACCACAAGCAATTTGTTAAAGACACGATAGCACTTGTTCCTGATGGAGGAAATTATAAAGACTTGCCTAAAGGGGTTGGCGAAAGCCGTACCTTCCACATGGCTTGGACAAGATATAGAAGCGACAAGCCCTCAAGAACTATAGACACAGGACATCGCAACAATTTCCACTACAAGTGGAATAGATGCCCTACAGTAAGAGAGAGTGCAAGATTACAGTCATTCCCTGATGATTTTGTTTTCCTAGGTACAAAAACTCAGCAAGATAGACAAGTAGGTAATGCAGTGCCGTGCCTTTTGGCAAAAGCAATTGGTTTACAGCTAGAGAACTATTTGAAAGAAGAATAAGCATGAAAGGGAAAATCAATACAATAGATTTGTTCGCTGGCTGCGGAGGCTTGTTGGATGGATTCCTTCAAGAAGGAAGTTACAATTCATTGGCTTGCGTAGAGTGGGAACTATATCCTTGCCAAACGTTAGCCAACCGCTTGAAAAATAAATGGGGACATATAAATGCAGCCAATGAAGTTATCCGATTTGATATTCAACGTACAGAAGAGTTGTTCAATGGCTTCGATGATGAAGAATACGGTAAGCATAAGGGGCTTGATTCGGTGGTTGGAAAGAAAAGGGTTGATGTTATAATTGGTGGCCCTCCTTGTCAAGCATACTCTCTTGCAGGTAGAATTAGGGATGCAAATGGAATGCGTGATGACTACAGAAACTATCTGTTTGAAAGTTATCTAAAAGTTGTTTCTCACTTTAAACCTAAGTTTTTTGTATTTGAGAATGTTATTGGTATGTTGAGTGCCGCTCCTGACGGTACTCCGATTGTTGACAAGATTAGAAAGGCATTTAATGAGGCAGGATATATAGTTACTGATGATTTCAAAAATGCTCTCTTTGATGTTGCCGATTTCGGAATACCGCAACACCGAAACAGGGTCATTATATTGGGAGTAAGGAAAGATGCCTTTCAAACAACCGAGGTTATCAACAGTATTCTGAGTGATTTCTACAATGTGTTTATGCCAAAGTATATGGGAAAGACCAGAACTGTTAGGGATGCTATTTCAGATTTACCCCCAATATTTCCTAGCAAAGACATAATAAGGAGTGGAGGACGTAAGTATTCTCACACCCCCATTTCAAATGACAGTGTACTCAATCACTCTCCTAGATTCCACAGTGAGAGAGACCAACAAGTATTTGCAATGTTGGCGGAAGATATTGAGTCTGGAGCCAATAGATACACAAGCATTGAAACACTTAAAGCATTATACACTAAAGTAACAGGAAAAGTAAGCAATATCCATAAGTTCTATGTACTTAGATGGGATGAACCAAGCAATACGATTCCTGCTCACTTGTATAAAGACGGATTAAGACATATACATCCAGATTCAAAACAAGCAAGGTCTATCACCGTCAGAGAGGCTGCTAGATTGCAGACTTTCGCAGATGATTTTGAGTTCCTTGGGCCACAAATGGCACAATACAAAATGATTGGCAATGCCGTTCCCTCTCAATTTGCTAAAATTATAGCTGCTTCATTACATTCATTAATTAAGAAATACTGTTAGTATGTCATTGTATTTTATTCACAAGCTACAACATCAAGAGATGGGGTCTAAAAAAAAATTAGACGACAAATCAAGTAGGGGAAGGTATATCTATATCTCAAAGAAGTGTTTAGATTACTTTCCGCACATTTCTTCGGTAGTGATGAATGATAAGATTATTCTTCCGATTATTCCTATGAGAGAAGGTGAGAATGAGCGGAAAGTGTATTGTACAATGGATTACCACAATCAGAAATTTGCAGTATTCAATTACTCAGGGAAACATCCAAGAAACGAATATCGTATCTATATGAATGAAGATATAGACCCTAATCGGAATTTCTTTGTAGAAGGTGATTTTGCAGTATTTGAGAAATTTGAGGTGAAAGGAGAAACTATATACAGTCTTACACGCATTTCTCCTGTTCACGAAGAATATGAGCAAATTCGAGAACTAGTTGAAGCTAATGACCCTCATTATAAATCGACAGTAATAGCAGAGACTGAATTTGACTTTATTTTGAAGCCAAATTTTGAGAACATAATGGATGTGGTATTTACGAAAGATGCTAAAGAAGTTATAAAAAATGAGTCGGCATCTGTACTAGACAAGGAATCAGAAGAAAGAACAGAAGAAAAAGAATCTGATTTCGAGGATGATATGGGTAGTTCATTCTTTAACTCAGTTATTTTCCGAGATTTGGTTATGAATGCTTATCAGTACAAGTGTGCTATAACAGGTAAAGCAATCCGATATAAGGATTTGTTAAACTTGGAAACTGCCCATATAAAAGCAAAAGCGCATCAAGGCACATATCTTCCTTGTAATGGAATTGCAATGTCTAGAGATATGCACTTTGCATTTGACAAAGGGTTCTTCACCATTACTGATGATTATAAGGTGATGGTTTCCGAGAATTTGAAGGATGATTGGTTTTATAAAGAGTACAATGGAAAAGAGATATTTGTACCCAAAGAAGATTTCTTTAAACCCAATAAGGAATATCTAGCACATCATAGAAGAGAGGTATTTAACACATTCAAGCAAATAAGACAATTACCCAAATAACTATGTTTCCTTCATCTACACTATTCCATTTTCCTATTCTTGCGCTTTTAGCAGATGGGAATGTCCATACTTCCAAAGAAATAAGAGAGTATGAGATTAAATCATTATCGATTACTGCCGAGCAAGCATCAGAAATGACCAAAGGAGGTGAGAAATCAACACCTAAAAACAAATTATATATATGGACTGATAGGGCTATTTCTGATTTAAGAAGTGCCGCTTTTTTAGAGCATAAAGGAGATGGTTATGTTATTACAGAAGACGGAAAAGCTTTTCTTAAGAAACACAAGAAGGGTTTTAAAGCTGGAGATTTGAAAGAGAGCACGCCTTACCGCAAATACAAAAGGATGGGTGAGTTCAATCGG
Source organism: Prevotella sp. P6B4 (assembly GCF_000619985.1). Classification (NCBI taxonomy): domain Bacteria; kingdom Pseudomonadati; phylum Bacteroidota; class Bacteroidia; order Bacteroidales; family Prevotellaceae; genus Prevotella; species Prevotella sp. P6B4. Next base: position 145,122 of record NZ_JHVE01000004.1, on the reverse strand, counting down.
TCAAAGAAATCAAAAACCACAAAAGAAGTAACCACATCCATTATTAACGAAACAAGCAAGGGACCAACTAAGGAGCAAACATTCATAGAAGATGGAGTTGTTTACATTCTTACAAATCCTGCGTTCAAGACATTCTACATTAAAATAGGCTACACGACTAATATAGATGATAGACTGAAAGAGTTATATAATACTTCTGTACCTCTTCCATTTAGCGTATATGCTCTTCTTGAAACCAAGAAATACAAACAAGCAGAAAAGATGTTGCATTCGGCATTTAAGGCTTCAAGAATTGGTAAAGACAGAGAGTTTTTCATGCTTAATCCTGAAGAAGCCCTAGGACAGATGAAAATCGTTGCAGAGGGACTAGACGCTATTGTTAAGGTGTTTGATGATGAAGGGAAAGTGAAAAAAGTATTTGATTATAGTAAATAAATCACTCTGTTATATCAGTTTTTGAAAAATGCTATCTTTAGACGGTTGTGAGAATCCTGGATTATACCTAACTTTGCACCGTGAAACCAAACTTAGGTGGAACAAAGGGATTCTGCACGAAATTCGTCTGCTAACGTGCGCACAATCTAGCAGTCCTATGCGAATAGCTAATTCCTCCATCTACTTGATTGACAAGTGCTGCGAGCTGCACGATTCTTGGCTATAATGTCCTCTGTAAATCCGCAAGGTCTTAGGTGAACGCCCCTGTACGAACACTCTCTCAGCCTTGTCAATGGTTTCGTTTTAAACCCCTTAAAAAATGGATATAGCATCATCAATCACAAAGTTACGTACAAGCAGACTCCACACTAGGAAAACCCTTGCAGAGAAAGCAGATATTGACCTCAGACACCTTATAGCTGTTGAAGAGGGAAGAGAAATGGCTACAGACCATGACATAGAGGCAATAAGCCGTGTATTCCATGTAAAACCTCAAGATTGGCTTAAGTGATATGGATAGGTACTGCTTAAGAACAAAGCTTGTGGAAAAGCCTAGCGTTTGCTTGTATTTCAAGGGTTTTGAAGGTGATAACAGCATTCCTAAAGCCCTTGATGTGGTGGTTGCATTTGCCCCTGCAGATGCCCAAGATTTCTGTGATGATGAAGCGGCCAAGCTTTGCAAAAAGCTCAATGAGGATAGGGAAACATTGATTGCTCACGGATTCCGTGAGTTTGAAGTAATAAAGAAAGCCAATAGCGATTAAACTATTGGCTTTACTGTCTCTAGATTGCAAATCATTTATTAGCCTTTCGGCTTATAGCTTCCATAATCCCTTCATACTTCTGAGGATTATCCTCTTTCCACTTAAGGATGGCATCATTCATTGTCTCATAATCAGCATCCGCAAGCAGTGCAACTTCACCGCTTGAATACTCGATTCTGACGGTTTCTTCCGCATCGTTGAACACCTTCTTCACCTTGTCGGTGTTGATGTCGATACTGCCATTGTTAGCGTCTACCAACTCAATCAGCAAGTACAATGCTGCATGTCTCTTTACTCTTTCTTCCATAATCCTTAATTTGTTTGCAAAGTTAATATATAAAATTGAATTATCCGTGTTTTATCAATAAAATAGTGGTTATTTCGTTCTCTATGCCAGTCAGATAGGAGTAGAGGTAACAATCATCACCATAGCCTTTATATGGTCTCCATACGTCATCTACAGTGGATTCTTCCAACAGATGCTTGATGCCATTGGGATGCTTGAGGTCTAGCTTTTCCAACTCTCTCTGGGCTTCATCCATGATTTTGTAGCACATCTGCTTGGTCAGAGAGTCAACCGATGCACCATAGAACTTCCATTCAAAAAAGGGCTTGTAGATAGGATTGGTTATTATAAGACCTCTCTCATAGTCCTCTTTCATGCGTTTGTGGTATATATCTTGAATGATGAAGTAATCCATATCATATATGATTAGATGCAGTCTCCGTTTTCAATCATCGCATAAATCCCTTCAAGTAAAGGCGCATTGCTATTGTAGGGAATCCATGAGAGTTTTTCTGCCCTTGGTAGATTGGTGAAGAACACCACACAGCCGATTGTCGCAATCTGAATGCGGATGTCAGTACCGAACAGCTTCATTGTCTCTTCATCAATGTCCTCTTCACGCTTCAAGATGAACTCATAGACGTACTCACTCTCGATGGTGAAGGGCTTGTCGAAAGTAACCTCATACGACTCGCCCTTGTAGTTTATCTTTGTTTTCATAACTTGGTCCAATAATGTACACGTACCTATTATATAATGAGTTATATAGCATCCCTTATGAATTCATTCTTTAATTTCTGAACTGTCGCTTGACTAATATTGGTGAGCTTTGCTGTAGCACGGATGCTGTAGCCTCGATGGAGGTACACTAAAACCTCATGATACTCTTTCTCCTTTTGTTCTTTAGTCTTGACAGAACCTTTCTTCCTACCTAGTTTTCCACCATTCCTAACGTATTGCGCTCTTCCTGAGTTTAGTCTAAACGAAATACTATCCCTCTCTAATTGGGCACATGTGGACAGTGTTGCTATCATTATAGGCGCAAACATCGTTGGCTTACCATCATCACCAAGCAAAGTAAACTGCTCCTTTTGCATGTATAGGTTGATGCCATTGTCAATCAAATCTTTTACAGTCTCTAGAACCTCAAAGGCATTTCTACCAATTCTATCGAGAGAATTTACAAGACAGAAGGCTATCTTCTCCTGCTTGCAGAACTCAATCGCCTCTTGCAAGATTGGTCTCTCATTATTCTTCTTTCCACCACTGATATGTTCCTCAAAGATTCTGACCACTTCTAGGTTGGAATAAGATGCGTATGCTTCCAAGTCAGAAACTTGTCTAGAGGTGTCCTGTCTGCCAATTAAGTAACCGCTTGATGAACATCTAACGAAGATGATTGCAGTCTGTTTGCATTTGTTTACCTTTGTCATATTATTAATCTTTGATATATTCTATTGCCTATTAACTTGGTTTGAAAATTCCTCGAATCTGCCTAATATAGACTTTTCGTCATTTCTTTATAACACTGAGATTTATCGTCATTTTTTTATAACAGCCTACTCGGTTTTGTCTATCAACTGCTCCAAAACGTCATTTTAAGAGTTTTACTTAATTAAGTACATAAGTACATATCTATGAGGAAATCCAGTACCAAAGGTGACTGACCCACATTGTCGCTTAATGTCTCTACTAAATCATACTCGTTAATACCAATCTGCTCCTTGATATCCCCACCACAGCTAGGAATGTAACGGATGTTGTACTTGTCCTCAAGGTTGTCATATCTTACCTTTACCAAGCCCTTGAATCTATTTCCTATCACATTGAACATGATGCCTTGGTTCTTGGGAAGTGGTCTAATGTTTGTTATACCCATAGCTGTAACTGTTATGCTGCCCTTTTCAAACAACTTGATTATTTGCTTTGCCCTATCCATACTCATTTAAGTACATGTTTCTGATTACCGTATATCCTACGTATCTTGTTCCAAGAGTCACTGCCATCAATGTTAGCATTCAGTACTGTAAGCAGTTCTTCTTCACTTACATGGTCAACCATCTTCACTTGTTCACAATGGAAATTATGGAAGTACACCGTGAAGTAGTCGTTGGTTCCATGCTGTCTAATCGTTACGATGCCTCTGAAAGCAACGCCTCGCACCTTGAATCCAAATCCATCTGGCTTCTTGAATGGAGCATAAAAGCCCCATTCGTAAGCCAACAGCACCTTGGACTTGAGTAGCAAGTATATCTTCACATCTATTGTCATGCTCTTAACCTCCTACACTTCAAATACCTTAATAAGTGACTCCCAACGGAAGGAACGGTACTCACCTTTTTCTACGTCAAACACGACCTTGGTTCCAAAATGTTCACGTCTCAAGCCTTTAACGAGCTTGCTATTTAGACTTGGATTTGAAACGCAGAACATTTCTCTCAAAGACCCATCACGTTTTACAAAGAGAATGTGGCAGCACTGATTTGAAGCGAGCTTTGCTTCCAACTGCTCGATAAGCAATGCTTTTGCGAGACCTACCTCAATAGAACCAGTACGCTCGGCTATTACGTTTGCTCTAGTGATGGTCTTATCACTTAATGCCACTGTCATGTTTGCTAATGCAACTGTTGAAACTACTTGTGCCATAATCTACACCTTTTTTATTATTAATACTAATCTATGTAAGTTCCTGATTGTTAGGTTCTTAACTTTGATGCAAAGGTACAAAAAGAAATTGAATCCAGTATAACTTTAATCAATCTTTTAACTGGGTTTATACCAGGAGTAAGTCCTGACAGGCTTAGTTAACATCCAGACCTTGTTTGATTATGGTTATACTAAAACATGTTAACGTTTCGTTGAAGTTATACCAAAATCAAAAAACATTTCATACCTTTGCCGAAAATTAAGTTGTTATGGCAGAAGAAACTAAATCAAAGAGAGGTGGCTTACGTCCCAACTCTGGGCGAAAACCTAGTCCACGAAGCAAGTCTCAGATAGCATTGAAGCTAGATGGTGACTTAAATGAGGTGTTCAATTCTCCGAATTTTGAAGGGAACAGAGGTAGATATATCAATGATGCAGTTAGGGCAAAGATGCTTTCTGACGGTTATATTAAAGAGGTAAAGATGCTTGAAACAGTAGTTGTCAAAGGTGTTGAGTACGTAAGGAATGAGCGAAATAACCGTTCTTCATGTGCCCAATGCGACTTGGGTTCTGAGTGTTGGGACTTATGGCACTATGGTACACCTTGTTACGGTGGCTTCTACAAGAAGAAAAAATGAGGTTGGACTGCATCAGTGACAATCCAACCCCATTGATGGAAGTAATATAAAGAATGATACCTATAAATAATAAGGAAAGTTGTTAATTCCAATAAGCCTCGCATGTATAGCATTCTTCAATGCCATTCCAATATTTTTCAAATCTGATTGTATGCGGAACTATTTCATCTTCGCCACCAAACTTTCTACCAAGAATCTCATCGACCTCGTCTATGTGGGCTTCCATATATTCTTTCTGTTCATTAGTAACCTCAAAATAGAGGACTCCATCATTTAACTGTGCTATTTCTGCTGATTGATACCAAAATTCTGCATTCATTTTATTAATTTATTAATGGCTTGTACCCTAACTCTCAGCCACGTTAATACCAAACACCCCTAGTTAGGAGGGATGCAAAATATACTTTACAGTATTTTCCTGATTCTAAAGATTCGAAATCCTTGAGAATTCTCTATTTGCGCTTAGGAGAATTTCAAACCTCACAAAGCAAAGATATAGTTTTTATTTTACAACTCCAAATTCCAGACCAACTTTTTTAAAAATAATCTCAAAAAGGGCATAAAATTGGGGCATAGTCGTCATCTTCAACCGTAGCCTTTTCTCATGACAGCCTAGAGAAATGACTATACCATTAATACATACGAATGGATTACACATATCATATCTTGATTAAGAGGTATCTCGATATTCACGGCTCACTATACCTACAATATGCCCTAATGAAACATCCGTAAAGCCCATGTGAAGACTATAGGAGGCTGTCCGTGCTATGACTCCAGAGCTACACACTGCATCAGAACAGCTTGCAGAGGCTTCGGAATGCCGCATTGAGATGAGTTTGGCCCCAGATTTGGTACATCGCCTTGCACCGCGAACATTATCATCTATGATAACAATGCTTGCCCTTCTATCCCTCAGAACAGCAACCTTCTCAAACAGCTCCGAATATCCGTGTAAAGCCTTTCCTTCAAAGCGTTTGCGCCACATAAAGCCTCCCTTTCGATTGCGATGAGTGGCATCATCGCCATAGTACTTGCGCTCCTTTTGGTCGAAGGTAGTGCCTATCCAACACTGACTAGAGTTAAGCCTAAGCCCAAACTTCTTGTCTGCTGTATTGATGAAGAGTATCTGACCAACGGATGCCAACATTGCTCCCACGGCATCTAGGATTGGTACTGCCAACCCTCTGTGTTGGAACTGAGGTAAAACCACGATACGGCTGACAATCACGGCGTTCGGATATGACCTTGAGGGATTGTTCAACAGTCCAACGAAAGCAACGTTACGTCCCTTCTTATCTGTGAAGAGCAAGCACTTTGCACCACTATTCATCGGCTCTTTCATATAGTGAAGCTTATTCAGACCAAGCTTCTCGTACACACTCTGCTCAACCCTCTGCACATATAAGGGCATATGCTTATTGCCTACAGTCACCTTCACGAACTGCTTTAAGGTCAAGATGTCCTCGTGGGACACCTTCTTATATAAGGCTGTTCTGACCATATTACTTCCCTTCTCTATTACGACACATCTGACGATTCACCCATACAGCAACGGCAATGGCAATATCCTCTTCACTCAGATTCAGCGAGAAACCAATCTTCTTCTCATACTCGCTTATCCGATGGGGATTCAGTTCACCCCTACGTAGTTGGGAGGTGATTTTTGATACTAGAACAGATGATATATTTGAAGTCGCCATATGTATCTACTTTGTTGTTATATACTAGGCACACGATTCCCCTACAGCGGTGTTTATCCGCTGCCACTCCCTATGTGCCATAAGGCTGATTTAGAGGGGTTTACACCTATTCTGCTATGGTGCAGAGAGGTGCTGCCGATAGCTCCAGAGCGTAGTTGAGAGGGATAGGTACTACGTATTACCTACCTTGAACTAGTATAATCCCCAACCAGTCTGTTGCCCATGTAAAGAAAAGCTCTCGTAATCTTGGAAACTCTATCTGCTCTGAGAGCTTGGTCGCAAATGGTTTCCTTGATTTTCTCTACGATGCAAAGTTACGAAATTATCCTGAGATAGCCAAACGGTTTTTGGTTAAAGCGAGTTAAATAACCTAGCTCAACAGCCCTTCTCGGTACTCCTTTCGGCACTGCATCATGCTCCTGCCACAGATGTTCCCTCCTGTAAAAACCCCCTTGTCATCATCCCTATAAGTTCCGAAGGTGTCAATGCGCTTATCGTAAATCCAATAGCACCATTCGACAATGTCCTTGTCCCCACTGTTAATGATGATGTCTCGGAACGGCTTGAACTGCTCGAACTTGACTTGGTGACAGAGGTGAATGATACGGTATTCATCCATGAGTCTTTGTTTCTCCCTCTTCTCATACTCTTCATCACTCTCGTTCTTGCCCTTCTTTTCCTTCTTGTCCATAACATAGGTGTTGTACACCTCTTTGCACTCAAAGGCGTTCTTGCATGCCTTGGTTTTGTCAATGAGCATGCGGTAAAGAAGCACATGGAACATTTCCTCTACACTACGGAACACTTCACCCTTGTACTCAAGCCTACATGGGTACATGTTGCTTAGAACCTTCTCTCCATACTTGCTGTTGAAGTAGATGCTGTCCTCAATTCTATACTCTCTCTTAATATTTTTCATACTATCAAATTTTTGATTTTAGCAAAGATATGGAAAAGAATTGGGAAAAACAAATTTGGGAACACCTAATTGTTAGATGCCCCCAAATTTTTAAGGTTTCCTTGCATTTCACCGATAACCTTCAAAGCTGTGTAATAGTTGCAATGAGCCGTTTTGATGAACTCCATGACTGATACACCACCTTTTTCTTCAAGCAGTATCATATACGTATCTTTCAGCCTCTGCTTGTTCTCCTTGCTCTTGGCTTGAATCATTCGCTCACGGTTGAATTTTCCCTTGGATAAGGCATTTGCAGCCTTGTATCGCTTTATGGACTCTGGATTTCGACAGTTCTGAGCATGCGAGTGAGTTGATAGGTTGGAGAGCTTGCAGTTAAGTCTATTGCAGTCCTCATGGCACACCTCGATGCCTTTTGGTATCTCTCCATTGAAGGCAATCCACACCAAGCGGTGCAAGTACCAAAAGACCCTATTCCCATGTACATCATGCAGATGCACTATATAGTACTTGTTCTTGCCAATGTACGGTGTTATCTTGGTTCTCTTTAGTCTGTAGCCATTGAAGCTTGTGTGTTCTCTCCTTATGACGGTTCCATCCTCGTATATCTCGTAATGAGGGAAACTTGGTAGTATTCTGAATTCCATTCATAGTAGTATTAGTCTAGTTATTTTCCAATCAGCAGTGCTGCAAGTTTGCTTATATATGCTGCAACTGTATATATAAATATCTGTTAGGTTGAAAAAAGTTACTTCTGACGAAAAAAGTTGGCTTCAGGACTTGATTTTTCTCCGAAAAACCTTATATTTTAAATAGATACAGATGTTACTTCTGTAGCTGAACAACAGGTAGGAAGGTTTTCTTCAAGTGGTTTTATTCGCCTTCCTACCTCTTTATCAAAAACCACTTGAGACGAAGAAAATAAGGAATAAAACTTGAACCACATGAAGGAAAAGACAAAGTTTGAGGAAATGATGGATAGGCTTCCATCAAACATTAGGGACACTGATGTCCTAAGATACCAATCAAAGAAGGTATTGGCTGCATTGTTGGAACTGTACTTGCACAGTAGGGCTAGGGAAACCAAGTTGGTGATAGTGACAAACACCGTGCTAAGAAAGGTAAGCGGAGTTAAGTCCAACGACCTAGTGCCATCGCTGAATCAGTTGATTGACCATGAGCTGATTTCTAGAACGGTTGGTGATAGGGAAGGTGGAAGGGCATCGGAGTACACCATACACTTCCATAACCTAAAACAACCATTGAAGGAAAGGACATTTGATGAACTATTTGCAGATGAGCTTGAAGAGGTCGAATCCTCTGGAACCTCGATGGGTACTACAACTACAATTACAACTACAATTACAAGTACAACTACTAATACAATTACAACTCCAACTCCAACTCCAACTACAACAACAACCACAACGGCAACTACAGACAATGAGTATAAGAACCTAGATACGTCAGAACCTATGGATATGGATAATAATATATTAAATAATAAAAATAATTTATATAATATTGATAATAATATAATATTAAAAGATAATATATTAATTAAAGAAAATAATAATATATTACAGAAAGAAAAAGAAAGAATGAACAATAACAGTAAGAACCTTGAAGAAAAAGAAGGTTCTGACACGAAGGCAAACAACCACTCCAACTGGATTGACAACCTCTTCCTAGACCCAAAAGACTACGAGGAAGACACGGAGTTCATAGAAGACTTGGAGAAAAGGATTGCCTATCACAGATGGGACATGGAAGATGAAGAGACTGCGGACTCGGAAATCCCTTTTTGAGAGGATTTCCTTGCAGTCTCAACTAAGAAAATAAGATTCAAAACACCAAAGGAAATGGAAGCAAAAACAATTCTAGACACCTACAAGAGATACCTACAGACTCTCAAGTCCAAGGACTCTGAACTATTCACCAACTACAGCAAGATTAAGGACTTCATAGACAAGCATTGCGATGACCAAGAGCTGTTTGGTCTACTGTACAGACACTGCATAGGCAGCAACATAAGGGAAATAAGGCATAGGAACTTCAAGATTAAAGACCTTTGCACGGAGGGTTGGTCTAGTGCCGCTGTAAAGGAAGGTTACGAACTGCTCAAGAACCTCAAGAGGTACGAGTTCCCACTTGAAGAGAAAGCCTACGCCATCAACTTCAAGAAGTTCGCAGAATTGGCAGACAACCAAAACGCTCACGTTGAACTGTACCTATGGTACTGCTTCTCCAATGAATGCGGAGACAGTCTCTTTAGAGTAACGATGCAAGAGATAGAGGAAGCTGCATACCAAGCTCTCAAGGCAGAAAAAGAGGCTTCAACGGAGATTGAGACACCGACAGAGGCATGACTAGGGCACACAAATGGGGCTTCAAAGTAATTAAACTTTACAGGAAGCCCCACAAGCCTTTCACACGACCTCGCCTTGATAGTTATCCATCCCAACCGTCAAAACGTCTCAGAACGTCAGGAAATGACTGGATTTCAAATCCTAGCATCTAGGGGCTAGACAAGACAAGAGCAACTTAGACGAAAACGTTTGGTAGAAGCGGTTGTTTTCATGCCAAGTATCTAGGGAAGTGGTGGCCCCCTATGGTGGCCTCTATGTCCTCCCCCCTATGGGGAATGTTTTAAGGCCATTTTTTTGAGCCATCTGTTAGGTCTCTGGAATTCCTGAGAAAAAATTTTTGAAAAATATAGAACTAACCTTGATATTTTTCGGAATTGCTTTATATTTATATTAAAGTAACTTCTAGAAATACATAAACAATTGATATAAATAATCAAAATCAAATGTAACAATGACAAAGATATTAAGATTAACCGAACAAGAACTGAAAAACATAGTCAATAACAGTGCAAAGAGACTAGTCCAAGAGCACATTGACATGGACAAAGAGATAAGATTCGCACAGAAAGATGTCTACGCTATGGGAAAATACTTATCATCTGTAGGACTTAGACTGAATGGAACGGAATTTGAACCACTCTTCCAATGGATGAAAGATGCTGTGATTAGATTGAATAATGCACTTATCAAGAAAATAAGAGGGGAAAAATGAGTTACTTCTGTATAGATACTACCCATCAAGAAATGACAAATGAAGAAAAGGGAAACGGAACAATGGAACCAGGACAGAATACACTAGAAAAGAAGAAAAGAGACCACCGTGGAGAGCTTAATCCTCATTGGGGACATATAATGACTCAAGAGAGTAGGGATAAGATTTCAAGCACTCAGAAACAACGCTATGAAATGATTCAGAAGCTTGTCCGCAAAGGAATGGCTCAACCAATTGATGAAGAGAGGGTAAGGCAAATCTGTGACGAGGTCTGTGACAATTACTTCAAGAGGATAATCATGGAGAATCAAAATAATAACAAACCAATGAATATTAATCTATGAAGAGAAATACTAATGAGATTAAGAGATTAAAGATAGAGAATGACTTTTTGAAAAAGGGCATTAAAAATAGAGAGGATGCCTACGAAAGCATCTTCAACGAAAAGGAAACCCAAGTGAAACTACTCAAGGAATTGGCATATATGTTGCTCCATATGGAGGTTATTGAGGATTTGGTCAAGAATGACCATAACCACACCTCAATGATTGTGAAGAAGGCATTTGCCGAACTAAAGCAACGACTTGTAAATGGCTTCTATGCTGATGGGAAGATGACTAAGACAAACGATACATCCCATGATGAATAACTACTATAATCAAACAGATACGATATGGAAAACACAGCTGATATAATGAAGAGACTAGGACTCAAATATGGCAACTTCGATGAAATGGAGAAAATCAGAATCTACCTTGAATATCATCCAGAGGTGTTTACCGAAGATTTCATGGAACTGTTAGCGGATAGGTACTTAAACTATCTAACAGTCAGAAAGAGGATAAAGGAGATGTGGCCAGAGCTGTGCCGACAAAATATTAATAACTTCAATATAATACCTAACGATTATGAGAAAATCAAAGAAAAAGTGTTCAAGAATAGAAAACCATGATAGGAGGGGCTTTGCATGTACTAGCGAGCCATTATATAACCAAGGAGACTTCCTATATTACTTCGAGAATCGCTTGCAGCAGATGATAAGCAATGAGTTTGATGCTCATTTCCGTGAGAGCTTCTATAATATGCCGTTTTAAGCGGTTCATTCACACGCATTCTAAAAAAGTCTTATGATTTAAAACCTATTGGTTTTGGGGCTGAAACAACCCAAAAACTATTTATTTATCAACGTTTCAGCCCATTTCATCGAATAATACGAGTGATATGAAGCGGTCGAAAAAACGCATTCATCTTCACCAAGCGATATAAATTTTGAAAAAATGAAGAGAGTTAAGATAACAGAATCCCAATATGATGGGTTCTTAAAGCAGTTCGAGCATAATGACAACCTCACTGACGATGATAAGATTCAAATCGATAATCAGTTCCTTAACATAGAGCTTACGAATGTGAAGCAGACTGCAAGGGACATGATTACCAAGGCATTTGAACTAGGCAAGAAATACGCCATTCACCCCAAAGACCTTCACCTACGCAGTGAGATTAAGCAAGAGCTAGACAAGATGGTTCAAGCTGTTGATGGAGACCAGATACACGTATAATTTCATTTATATATAAAATCATGTTTTTCTGTTTAAAGGAGGGTAGACCGATGTGATATTGGTCTACCCTCTTGTGTATATTCTACTTAATCGCTTGGTTTACCAAAGAAATCCTCTGCAATCTTGGGGTCAATGTAATAGTAATGTTGATAGACTACAGAAGGACATTCACCGCTTCTAACCTTTTTCAAAACGGATTTATAACTTACATGGTACTTCTTGGCGACTGTACTTGCAGGCATCATGTCACCCATAACATAGTTTCTTCTATTGTCTGAAGTGAAGTATTTTTCTGCATCTTGGGGGCTTACAACATACTTTCCATTAATATACTCAGAAGGTAACACACCTTTTTTTACAAGACTAAGAACATTGCTATAAGCGACACTGTATTTCTTTACAATGTCAAGCAATGAAATTCTATCTCCAATTGCATCTTTAATCGCTTTGTCTCTTGCTAGCATTGCTTCCACCTCTTCTAAGTGAAGATAGTGCTTTCCATTGACAACAACACTTGCAACCTCGCCTCTGCTGATTCTACCGTATAGTGTAGTATAATTATAGTTTAACCTATTAGCAATATCTCGCAAAGGCAACATGTCTCCAATTAATTCATGGTCTCTCTCTTTCTTTAGACTCCTTTTCTTTTTCTTTGGAACGTCTCTATATCGAATCATAAGAATACTCGGAGCAATATCATCATAGTAATAATTAATATTGTCTTCATAACTATAGAAAGTAGGGTTCAAAAGTTCATCCACCTCATCAGGAGCGATGTCAAGTATCATTGGGCCATTCCCTCCATTTGAGATAGTGTAGAATATATCTACCCCTTCTGTCACTCCCATTTCTATCTGCGTAATAGAAAGTGTATTTGAATGAACAATAACTTTTCTAGCTAGTACATCTTTTTCTCCTATTCCGAATGGGAATCTAATTTTAGCAGGACTAATTTCTACTGACTTAATTTGTCTTTTAATTATTTTATATCGCTCTGCGTCATCTTTAATCTGCTTGATTTTGTGTTTGAGCATCAAGTGTTCAATAGGATATTTTGATTCTATAGAATCTTTTCTTCCGCTAAGGAAATCTACAACATCTTCAACAGATATGGGTCTTGACAACCTTATCTCATTCAAATTTTCGATAGTCTCTTCAATATGCCTTAATTCGTCTTTATATCTTATTCTCTCGGACATTATGGCTTTGATTTTTTCCGTTATTTCCCTACTCTTCTTGTCGTAGGTCTCTTTCTTCATGCCATCAACATACATTTCCCTAAGACGCTCTTTCTTTGCGTCAAGTTCATCAATTCTAGGCTGTATGTTAGCAAGTTTGGCTTCTATGTTCTCAGCTTCTTGTTTATAACTGTCTATCTTTTCTTGGCTTGCTTGCTCTATATAATACGCCTCTTTTTCAATGGCAACATGCCACAATATGCTATCTAGTATATTGATACTGAAACTTGTCTTGTTGGCACACTTCTCTTTCTTATGATGCTCATATTTCCAAACACTCATAGCTTTACATGCAACAGGACAATGATAAGATGCCTTACTGCCTCCAGCAGACCAATACGCACCACATGTGGGACATTTGACAAGATGTTTGGCAAAATATATATTCTTTGCTTTGTTAATGGTCGAATTATTGGTTTCTGCAATCTGCCTACACCTCTGATATTGTTCCACTGTTATAATAGGTGGATAGGCTCTTTCATAAGAAGCCATCTTGGATTTTCTCTTTACACCGCAATAGCTCTCATTATTCAATATGTTGTTTATCATTGAGATTGTCACGTCTGCATGGCCAGTTTCGGCCATTTCCTTAGCTAACTTGGGCTGTGAGAATCCGCTTTCGTACATATCGAATATCATTTTGACTATCTTACTATCTTCATCATCAATGACAATAAGATTATCTTGTTCTGTATCTATCCTATAGCCAAAGGGGATTGCTCCACCGTTGTATTTACCTTCATCTGCCTTACGTCTCTTTCCCCTCGCAAATCTCTCTTTCTTCTCCAACATTTCTTGCTCGGCTAATGCACCGAACAATGAGAATATGATATTTGCGGTAGCATCGTACTTCGTTCTATCCTCGGTAAGAAGTGTAAATTGAGGGTGTAAACACTTTAATTGAATCCGCTTTTGCAACAATTGCTCTCGGATAGAATAAAGGATTTGTGGACGTCTTGACAATCTGCTCAGCTCCGATATGTAAATTTGAGACACATCTTCTGATTCAATAACCCTTTTTAGGTCATTAAGTCCTTCACGTTCTTCCTCGCTTAACTTAATGGCACTTTCTTTATTACTAATGATAATGAAATCAGATTCATTATGACCATCTGCTAAAGCTGCACGTCTTAATGAATCCTCTTGAGATTCAAGCTGCTGACCTAACGTTGAAACTCGGACAAATAGAACGATACGACCCATAATCTTCTGATTTTGGGTACAAAGTTACAAAAAATTTCTGAACCACAAAATAAAATTGGTGAAATTCCATTCGATCGAGTAACGGACCAGAGATGCGGTTCATATAGCGCTGTATCTGACCAGGTGTACAGACACAATGATGCGTGGGATCGCCGAAATAACCACAAGGACAGGGATTCATCGAGGCTACGAACATGAAAGAGCAAGGATACTCGATGGTGTATTTGGCACGACTGATGGTAATTTTACGGTCTTCGAGCGGTTGGCGTAGCACTTCGAGGGTAGTACGACTAAATTCTGGCAATTCATCGCAGAAAAGCACGCCATTATGAGCTAATGATACCTCGCCTGGTTGTGCCTTCTGAGTACCACCCGTCATTGCCACCTGTGAAATGGTATGGTGCGGGCTACGGAAAGGGCGCTGCGATATGAGAGAGGTTCCACTCGGCAAGATACCAGCCACAGAGTGGATCTGTGTTGTCTCCAAACTCTCAGCCAACGACAGGGGTGGCAGGATGCTTGGTAATCGCTTAGCCATCATTGACTTGCCACTACCTGGTGGACCTATCAGTATGACATTATGCCCACCAGCAGCAGCCACCTCAAGAGCGCGTTTTACACCTTCTTGTCCGCGTACATCTGCAAAGTCGAGATCGAAGGCATACTGATGTTGATAGAACTCTTTACGTGTGTCTACGATAGTTGGCTCGCATCCTACAGAACCATTCAGGAATCCGATGACATCTGCCAAATTGTCCATGGCCAATACGTCAAGTTGATTAACAACAGCAGCCTCGCGAGCATTCTCTTTAGGAACTATCAGGCCTTTGAACTTTTCCTTACGCGCCCTAATTGCCACAGAAAGCACACCACTAACGGGTTTTAACTTGCCATCAAGTCCCAGTTCACCTACCATCATATATTGCGACAGCAAATCCTCTGCCACTTTTCCATAAGACGATAGGATACCAATAGCCAACGGCAAGTCGTAGCCACTACCCTCTTTACGGATGTCGGCGGGACTCATATTAATTGTCAAATCGGCTGTTGGCGTTTTAAAACCTATATTTTCGACAGCAGCACGTATGCGATCGTAACTCTCCTTAACAGCTGTATCAGCTAATCCAGACAAGTGGAACATGGTACCTCTTGCCAAATTCACCTCGATGGTTATGGTGGTTGCTTCAAGTGCTGTAACGGCTGCGGAATAGGTTTTAACAAGCATCGGTTTATTTGATTAATTCTTCTATTTTCTTATTCAAATCTTGATAGTTTAGCGTACGTGCAAGAATCTTACCTTGACTGTCGACGATGATATTATCAGGCAGATAGGTCATGCCCACCTTTTGGAGGACGGGCGTTTCCCACATGCTGCCATCACAAATAGTACTCCATCTGACGGAGTCGCGCTCCACAACCCTCTGGCAGTCTTTCACACTACCATCAATACTGATACTCAGCACTTTCAGATCGCCAGAATGTTGCTTCTGTAATCTCATAAGGAGATTCTGAATGTTAATACTCTCATAATTCCACGAAGCCCATAACGTGATGACATTCACCTTAGCATTCAAATCAGACGATGAGACACTCTCGCCTTTCATCCCCTTAGCACTGAACACTGGTAATCGTTGCCCCACCTTCAACATCTGAAAGCTCTCCAGTTGTTTACACAATACAGCTACCTGCTTCTGGTTGGGCATAGCTTTCAGAATGCCCTTTGCCAATTCCTGCGCCTTGACAAAATCAGGCTCAGCAGTCTGAATAAAATGACGGCTGAGCAGATAAAGACTAATTGGTGACTCAGGGTGCTCATGAATAAATTTCTCAGCCTCACTGAGCACTTGTGGAGGGGTCATGTTACAGGTTCTTAGACGGAAGTCTGTCATACTCTTATTGATTTCCGAACCTTTCACTTCGGTCTCCCTCAGATGCGAGGCATCGCCCTTCATCCTGATGCTTATACCTGGTTCAGCAAAGACAGGAAGTTCAGAGTAGTTAGGAAAAACCACAATCAGTGTGGTTGGCTCAGTGATAGCAGCCTGATAAGTGAATTCTCCCCTGCTAACACCAACAGTGTCAAGCTTGTGAGAGCCATTCACACCATAAATATACAGTTCTCCTTGGTTGAATCCCTTGAAACTGCCCTCTATTTTGAAACTCTTTTGGCCATCGCCACAAGAGGACAGTAAAAGTAAAAGGATACAACCAAGGAGACCCGACTTTTTCATTTGATTACTTCTGTACCTTTTCGAGTTCGATATCGTTGTTAGCGTACTTAGCAAAGGCAGGATCCTTCTTAATGGCCTCCTTCAATGCCTCTGAAGCATCGCTATTGTTACCCATACGAGCACTCATCAAAGCACGCAGATACTCTGTCATAGCATCAGGATTCTTGATGTACTTCAGTGTAACAGCAGCCGATACATAGTCGCGGTTCAGGATCTGAGCCAGTGCAGCGCTATTTGAGTAAACCTCAGAGAAGTTTTCCTCAGCCTCAGCATAGTTACCCTTGGCCAGATTCAGGTTACCCATAATCTCTGACAGACCATTAGCACCAGTAGCACCAGCGATATACTGTTCAGCACCAGCTACATCACCATCCTTCAGAGCCAGCAGACCGAGGTTGGCATTTGCCTCAGGCAGGTTCTTTACCTGCTGCAGGCACTGCTTGGCAGCTTCGTAGTTACCCTGCTCATACTCGATAGTTGCAATATTGTTATATGCACGATAGTCGTTAGGATATACCTTTGTAGCAGTCTGGTAAACAGCCTTCTGCTCTGCAGGAGTAGACTTCAGAGTAGCAGCATACAGAATCTCCTCGATGCTCAGCTTGGTAGCATCATCGTTGAGCTGCTCCAGAATCTGCTCGTCGCTGCGACCAATAGTCTCGTAGTTGATGGTAAGACGTGCACGACGCAACTCTGGCAGAATGCCATCAGCCAACTCACGGAATGCAGAAGAGATGTTTTTAATCTGCTGCTCACGCTCCTGGGGATCCTTATACATAGAGAGAACGCGCAGGATGAGCTCCTTATCTTGAATGTTGCTTGCGCTTACCAATTCCTGGAAGCCTTCCCAGTCCTGAGCAGTATACTTAGCATCTACAGGTGCATTGAACTTTATCTTCTTCAACTCCTGATTAACATACTTCTCAGAAACCTTCTGACGCTCGCCAGCCAGTTTATCATTGATTTTGAAACCACCATCAGGAGAAGCATATGCAGAAACCTCGATATTCTCCAAATTCAGCTTCTCGCGATCGTTATTGATCTGCTTCAGCATCTTAACGAATTCCTGAACAGAGTTATTCTTCAACTCGCTCTTGCGGAGATTAGCCTGCTGGATCAGGAACTTAATGTTTGCATCCAGCTTCTTTTTGTTGATACGCTGGTAAGCATCTGGAGCTACAGCAGCCTGAGTAGAAAGAACAGTCTGTTTGTAGAGTTCAGATGTAGCAACAACACCATCGGCAACTTTAACGGCAGGAACATCGAACTGCTTATTACCAATACGGGCATCGAAGGTCAAGAACATCTCAGCCTTGTTGTCACCAGCATAAGCAAAACTTGTCTTCATTGTATAGTTACCACCCATCTTGTAGTTGACGGTCTGGTCATTACCACGCACTTTCTCGCCCTGGAAAGTAGCAGGAGTACCCTTCTCTACTACACCATTAGAATAGCGCAACTCAGGCATAACGGTTACCACAGCCTTCTTCTTCATATACTTCTCGGGGAAATGCCCGTTGATAGTAGCTGGAACCACACCTTTCTGCGTTTCAAGAGGATTTGGAGTTACTGTGAAATTATCCGCAGATAATTCTCCTAGTTTAGAACACGATGTAAAAATCATCAGCGTAGCTGCTGACATAGTTAAAATTGATACTTTCTTCATAACAAAACTTTTATGATTATTTGTGCCGCGAGCGGGACTCGAACCCGCACGACCGTTTTATGGTCAAGGGATTTTAAGTCCCTCGTGTCTACCATTCCACCATCGCGGCTCCGTTTTTGCGGTGCAAAGGTAATTTTATTTATTGGAATAGCCAAACTTTTTATGGAATCGCCAAACTTTTTATCTTTTTTTAATTCCAAACCCTTAGAATTGTACCATCAAAAGCAACTTTATAGCGATAAAGTTCTATTCCAGAGGCGCCATCGGTTACAACACCATTATTGACATTATAGGTCCGTTTGCACTTGTCGCAGTGAAGAAAAGTACCATTGTTTTGCCAAGTCAAAGGATATTTTCTGCCTCCTAACTCCTTTAAGCAGTTGGAGCATTGGCCCTCATAAGCCACTAACACATTGTCATAACTGCTTATGCCTACGATGATACAATTATTGGCACCAAATGCATAATTCCGGTTTTTCTCCGAAGCGGTCGTCAAAGAGATGTCCTCAGTAGCATTATCGGAATTGCGAATGGTTTTCAGATGGCGCACGCCCTGCTCCATTTGAGTCTCTACCTTCACAAATTGTCCGTTGGTACTTAACGTTGCCGTCAACTGACAAGGCAACGGATGTAACGACGTTTCAAACACAAAGTAACACTCATACTCGCGATAGATATTCTCTTCGCCCACACACGCCATCAGCAAGGTGCAAAGTAAGAGTGTTAATCTGCGTTTCATGCCAGCAGTTTCTTTTCAGCCTCAGTCATACGCTCAAAATTGAAGCCCTTGAGTGTCTGCTCCATCAAAGCCTGAATCTGGTCGTTGCACAGATTGCCGATGCTCCCCTCGTGGGTATGATGGATATCATGACTGGCCTTAAACTGACCTGCCTCAATATCAAGCCCCACCTTTTTATAGGCATCACGGAATGGCATGCCATTGGCTGCCAAGCGATTCACCTCCTCAACCGAGAACATCGGATCATACATGGGATTATCGAGGATATGCTCGTTAACCTCTATCTTATTAATAATGTATGCGCACATTTGCAGACAGTCCTTCAGTTCGCCAAAGGCTGGCAGGAACACCTCTTTGATAATCTGCAAGTCACGGAAATAGCCCACAGGTAGGTTGTTCATCATGAGCATAATCTGCTGGGGCAGCGACTGCAGCTTGTTGGATTTGGCACGAATGAGCTCAAACACATCAGGATTCTTTTTGTGAGGCATGATACTTGAACCAGTAGTACACTCCTTAGGCAACTTCACGAACGAGAAGTTCTGCGAGTTGAACAAGCAGGCATCGAATGCCATCTTAGCGATGGTGCCAGCGATGGTTGCGATGGCAAAGCCCACATTACGCTCCATCTTTCCGCGTCCCATCTGGGCATAAACCACATTATAATCCATCGAATCGAAACCCAACAGATTGGTAGTCATCGTACGGTTCAATGGGAACGAACTGCCATAGCCAGCGGCACTACCCAAGGGGTTGCGGTTAGTCATCTTATAGGCAGCCTGCAGGAACAGCATATCATCAGCCAAACTCTCGGCATACGCACCAAACCACAAGCCAAAGCTTGATGGCATGGCAATCTGTAGATGGGTATAACCTGGCATCAGCACATCCTTGTACTGATAGCTCTTCTGGATGAGCTCATCGAAAAGACTTTTTACCTCATCGGCAATCTCCATCAACTCATGACGCGTAAACAACTTCAAGTCTACCAGCACTTGATCGTTACGCGAGCGACCTGAGTGAATCTTCTTACCCATATCACCCAACTTACGTGTCAGCAGCATTTCAACCTGCGAGTGTACATCCTCTACATCGTCTTCAATCACAAACTCACCCCGCTCGGCCAGGTGGTAGATATTCTTTAACTCAGCCAGCAACTGGGTCAGTTCATCCTTCTCCAATAGTCCGATGCTTTCCAACATAGTAATGTGAGCCATAGAGCCCAACACGTCGTACTTTGCCAGATAGAGGTCCATCTCGCGGTCACGACCAACGGTAAAACGCTCTATCTCCTTGTTGACTTCAAAATTCTTTTCCCAGAGTTTCATCTTTCACTCTTTACTAATCACTAAACACTATTCACTCAGAACTTACACATAGTGCACTTGTGCTAGGGCATCGGCAATCTTCTCAACGCCTTCCTGCAAAGGTTTCTCTACCATGCTTTTGATAAATGGATTCAATTCGGCCTTAACCGTCACCTTCATTTTCGATGAGTTCTCATCTACAGGCAGTACCTGTACCCATACGTTGAAGGGAACGGGACTCTGAACCGTTTCGAACTTTACGCACTTAGGCTCTTCGCGATCGCAGATACGCAGTTTCAGTTCGCCCACAGGAGCCACATTAATACTCACGGTGTCGGCATCAAAACTAAATCCCTGCACCTTATCCTCTGGCACACGGTCGCGTACCTTTTCCAGATTGGTCAGATCACTGATATTGTTGTAAACAGCCTGCTGCGAGTAAGGAACCAGCTTAACACTGCTCTCAAACTTACTTTCTCCTCCAAATAATCCCATATTACTTTGAACTTTGAGGTTTGACCTTTGAACTTTAATCCTGTTTCCAGGTATCAGGACTCTTACGCCACTCGGCCAGAACGGCTTTGTCCTCTTCCTTAATATAACCAGTCTTGGCAGCCTCTTCAATTACTGCCTCATAGTTACTCAAAGTAATCAACTTTACACCAGCCTCATCAAAAGCCTTCTCTGCTACAGGGAATCCATATGTGAACGAAGCTACCATACCAATAACTTCCACACCATAGTCGCGCAATGCTTGAACAGCCTTCAGACTACTACCTCCTGTAGAGATCAGATCTTCAACCACAATTACCTTGGCGCCTTTCTTAATCTCGCCTTCTACCTGGTTTCCCATACCATGATCTTTTGGCTTTGGACGAACATAGCTATAAGGGAGTCCCAGTTCCTCGGCAACTAAGGCTCCTTGAGCAATAGCCCCTGTAGCGACACCTGCAACAGCCTCAGCTTCTGGAAAGTATTCCTGAATTGCATGACAAAGTTCCAGTTTCACAAACGAACGGAGACGAGGAAAAGACAATGTCTTGCGGTTATCGGTATAAATAGGTGATTTCCAACCTGAAGCCCATGTAAACGGGGCGTTTGGCTGTAACTTGATGGCCTCAATCTCCATCAGTTTCTGGGCAAATTGATTCTTGATATCCATAACACTATTTGATAATTTGGGTGCAAAGATACGAATAAGTGAGTGAAATGCAAAACAAATCACCATTTATTTTCCTAACTTTTTGTAAAGCAGAGCGACAGAATACTGATCTTAATGGCTTTGTTTTCAACCAATTGGTGTGAACACGCTATCATAGTTGCGCCTGTAGTCACCACATCGTCAATAATCAGAAGATGGCGAACATGAGGAGGTAACTGCTGATGGAGTTTAAACACTTGCTCAACATTCTCCTTACGATCCCAACGGCTTTTTCTTGTCTGGCTAGCATTAAAAACAGTCCTCACAACCAGATGTTCATAGACAGGCAGACCTGTTATCTCACTGACACCTTTAGCAATCTCCATACTCTGGTTATAGCCACGCGACCTAAATCGGTTTTTGGTTAGTGGCACAGGCACAATTCCATCTATACCATCAAAGAAACCAGCAAACTGAAATTCCTTTGCCATCATACGTCCCATTACCAGACCTATCTCCGGATGCCCCTTGTATTTAAGCTGATAGATGATGTTAGCCATCTCTGCATGACTTTCATAATAAAAGAATGCTGCTGCCCGTTCAATAGGCAACTGTCCCCAGAACAATTTAGCCATCTCATTCTCATAGGCATTCCGTGCGAACCCTGTCCTTGGCAAATGAAAATTACACTTATTGCAAATCACGTTCTCTGTGACAGAAAGTCTTCTGCCGCACACCACACACAAGCGTGGCGAAATCAAATCTAATAATCTATGCCAAAAACTAATCGGTTTCATCGAGTTCTTCCATATCGTCATCAACCTCTAAGCATTGACGAATGATATTAAAGTCAAATCCTCTACCCAATGCAAAGCGCACCAGTTTCTGGTTAAGCTCGTAGTCACTTTTGGCTTTGATGGTCTTGCGTTTCTGCTTTAACAATGGCACTAGTACATCGAGATAGTCGCTATCATCGATTTCGTCAAGTATCCGCTGCTGAATATCACCTGCTATATGCTTCATCCAAAGAGCCTGCATTACTTTGCGTCTCCCCCACTTGTTATACCGTATCTTGTCTTTCACAAAAGCACGGGCATAGCGCTCATTATCAATGTAGCGTTCATTGACCAATCTTGCAATAACACGATTTTGAGCATCTGGCTCCATACCCCAACGTTTCATCTTATCGCGCATTTCCTGCTCGCAGTGTTCTGCTTGGGCACATATTGCAGCTAATTGCAGATACGCATCTTGTTCAGTTCTCTCCTTGTTCATTTCTTGCTGGCTTTAATAAATCTGGCTTTGCCATATTGATCGTTGACACTCGTCACATCCACAAATCCAAGTTGCTGCAAGTTATTTACAATGGAATCAGCATAAAGCGGATTGATTTCAAAATACAACCTGCCATCAGGCCTAAGAGCAGATACGGCATAGTTCATGATATGACGATAAAACAACAACGGATCATCATCAGGTACGAAAAGAGCCATATCAGGTTCGTATCTTAAGACATTAGCTTCCATTTCGTTTGCCTCTTTCTGACATATATAAGGCGGATTACTCACAATAACATCCCATCGGCTGGCCTCTGAATTCAACGCCAACGCATCACAATGTTCAAACCTCACATCAGCTCCTAAGGACACAGCATTACCTTTGGCAATAGCAAGTGCATCGTCAGAAATATCCCAGGCCGTCACCCAAGCTTTTGGTATATCGAGCGATAAAGTTACAGCTATACAACCACTTCCCGTACCAACATCCAATATGGTATAATGCCTGTTTTCTTCTCTTTGACAATTCTCTGATATGCCACGTACTTCTTCGCCTATTATTTGGCACAATTCCGCAGTTTCCGGCCTTGGAATCAGTACTCCTGGTGCCACATGAAACTGACGACCGCAGAAGTCGGCTACACCCAGAACATATTGCACTGGTTCAGATTTTTCAAGCTTCTGCATAATTTGTTCAAGTTCTGCTTGGTCGTTTGGGGATAATTGCGTAACTTTGCCACAATAAATATCGGTCATCGATAATCCAAAACGGACATCGAGCACCCAACGGACGATGGCTTTTGCTTCGCCAGTATCATAAATACTGCTAAGTCTTTGGCAAAGTTGTTCGTAATTCATGGTGCAAAAATACAAAAAAGAAGCGAATTGTGAATAGTGAATAATAAAAATAATATGTTAGACGACGAAAAATTCATACGGCGCTGTATTCAGCTGGCCAAAAACGGGCAACAAGATGCGAAACCCAATCCTATGGTTGGAGCTGTCATTGTACACAACAACCGAATCATTGGCGAGGGCTACCACATACGCTGTGGTCAGGCTCATGCCGAAGTGAACGCCTTTGCCTCAGTAAAAGAGGAAGATGAGGTTCTACTACCCGAATCAACTATCTACGTCTCGTTGGAGCCTTGTTCGCACTATGGCAAAACGCCACCTTGCGCTGATTTGATTATTAAAAAGAGGGTTCGGCGCGTGGTAGTTGGTTGCATCGATGAATTCGCTGAAGTTCAGGGACGTGGCATCAAAAAGCTACGCGATGCAGGCATTGAGGTAAAAGTAGGTGTTCTCGAAACAGAATGTAAGCAACTGAACCGTCGATTTTTCACTTTCCATCGTGAACAAAGACCTTATATTATCCTAAAATGGGCACAGACAGCCAACGGTTTCATAGACAACCATTTCCAACCTATGCAGATTTCATCTGATTTCACCAAGATGCTTTCTCACAAACTCCGTGCTGAGGAGGATGCGATACTTATAGGGCGCGTGACCGATGAACGTGATCAACCACAATTGAACGTACGCGAATGGTATGGTCCATATCCCAAGCGATTAGTAATCGATCACACACACCCTTTGAACCTTCAGAGTCTGCATGCCCACAACATCCAGTCCCTGATTGTGGAAGGTGGAGCCATCACACTTAAATCATTTCTGGAACAGGATTTATGGGATGAGATCCGGGTAGAGACTTCCGAGCAGACTGTCAGCGATGGTACGCGCGCTCCTCAGATTCCTCCGCATGCGGTAATTTGGAAATCAGAGACATACGACAGAAACAGGATTATCATATTCCGCCGATAAGGTATATAAAAAAAACATCCCCCCGTTAATGAACGAGGGGATGTATTATACATAAGAGTACTATTACTTACTTAACAAGAGCCTGACGGGCTGCTTCAATCTTATCCTTAGCCTCTACCAGCTGCTTCTTCAGCTCATCAACGGTTGTAGCGTTAAGAACATCCAGAGGTGCGAGAGCGTCGGCTACTGGCTTAATATCTGGGTCATACTGTGCCAGACGATTCAGAGCGTCAAGAATCAGAATAACACGGAATGTACTGTTAGCTGCTGCATCATCATCAAAAGCTACCAGGAACTTATCTGCATTCTGATTGATGAGATAGAGCTGCTCAACGAGAGAAGCGGCAGCTGACTGCCAGAAGTAGTTGATACGACCATTCTCGTTCATAGCATTGTATAAAGCTTCTGTTGCCTCAGCCACGGGAGCACCTTCCTCGAAAGCCTTGAAAGAAGGATCATCAATATCAGCAGCTAACTTTGTGATAGCCTTCTCATAATCTTCAACAGGCATCTCATAAAGCTTAGCTGTAGACTTGTCTACCTGAAGGGCAGCCAACAAACGATACTTTTCTGCCAAAGTGGTAGCGTTCTCTGCTACAGATGGAGTCAGAAGATAGTCTGGCTTAACCTTCAGTTCATCAGCAGTCAGCTTAATGGTACCATCGGCCTGCAGAATTGGCAACTGCTTCAGCTTGCCAATCTCACTGGCAAGGCTGTCTACATGCATCTTGATACTTGCCTCAATCTGCTCCTGCTCAAAACTCTTAGTAGAGTCAGCTGACTCTACATTCTGTGCACTTTTGTTTCCTCCACATGCTGCGAAGGCAATTGCTGCAAATGCTACAGCGAAAATTGATAATTTCTTCATTGTTTTAATAATTTAATAATAATACTATTGTTATTGTTCACTTTTTCTAATATATCTTCCAGGCCAATCTGTAAATAGGAACAGGGCCACCACGAAACACATGAGTAACATTACACTCAAATTGAACCAAAGGGTTTTGATATGCCACGAGCCAACAATCTTCTCGCTGCTGTAGAAGGGCGCACAACCAAAATGGCTCCTTGGTGTAAGGAAAATGATACTGGTACGAGGCACAATGACATGATTGACCACATCTAACATGCGCGCATTGTCGGCACCTACAACAAACTCTTCCAAACGGATATTATAGTTATCTCGCTTGATATTAAGCACGTTTTCCCTTCCATGCTCGCGGATCAGCTCTGACATCTTACTATCGGCAGCTAATGTAGCCTTGTTGCTCCGTTTAGAGAGTTCCGTCTCTATGCTTGCCAAATACTCTTTCAACGAGGCGTACGAATAGTCCCCACTATACGATTCCTTACCGCTGACAGATGTCAGCAGAGGTAGATTGGTCTTGATGATCTCCAGATGGGTTGGGTTCACTTCCTTGCCACGTATAACTTCGTCATTCATGGTCTCCAACTGTGACTGCAACTCGTAGAGGTAGCCCATATTATAGAACTGTGTTTCGTACTTCACCTTATGCAAATCAAAAAAAGGTTTCTCGTATGCGTTATCTGTATAAGAGGTAACGGCGAGTGCCTCGTAGGCCCAGCGCGAAGGGATGATATTGCCAATAGCTGGCACGTTGCCTGTAGTGCTCTTAGGTGTCAGGTCCGAAAAACTGACCACCAGTCCACAAAGCAGTATCTGTGGAATGAGCAATAATGGAATGCTGATATAGATAGCTACCACCGAACTAAGACACTGCGAGAGCAGCAATCCTGTTAAATTCGAAAGCAAAGATGTTACAAAAAGGATAAGCCACCATATATCAAACAATCCATGCAGTCCCATGATAGAGTTACCAATCGCAATGAACAAGAACGTCTGCAATAGCGACACGACAGCCATATAAACAATCTTCGACCAGATGTAGCTACTATGCGAAAGACTAAGGAATCTCTCGCGTTTCAACAACGCACGATCCTTAATTATCTCCTCGGCGCTACCACTCATACCAATGAAAGTGGCCACGATAACAGACATGAAGAAATAGCTCACAAGATTCTTGTTGTCCATCACACTATATCCCTCAGAAGGTGCAAAACGAGTAAGCAAAGCGCAGACTACAGCAAGTAAAGGTGCCTCCAATAATGTAATACAGAGGTACTGTAAGTTGGTGATTTTTGTTCTGATATTGCGTCGGAGAAAAATCAAGAACTGTTTGAAAGCACTAGGTTTCTTCTGATCCGATGGTGGTATATTGCCATGCTTAAGAGCCTTCTGCTTTGGTCGATTTTTCAAATATAGCTCATGCCACTCCTGAGGCGACATCTTTCGTTCATCAGATACTTCACCACTACTATTAAGGGCTTTCTCATCAATGATATTCAAGACTATCTCTGGATTGACGTTACCGCAAGTAGGACATGCACTTGTAGTAGCATCAGCATAGTTAGCCGCATTCTTGAAATAGGTAATAGCGTCAATGGGATTTCCATCAAATACCGGATATCCCCCCTTATCCAAAAGCCACAAACGGTCGAAGAGTTTATAGACATCGCTGGATGGCTGGTGAATGTTTACTACAATAAGCTTACCTTTATAGGTCTGCTCTTTCAGAAGGTTAATCACCTTCTCTGTATCGGCAGAGGAGAGTCCGGACGTAGGTTCATCAAGAAATAGGACAGCCGGCTCACGGATGAGCTCCAAAGCGATATTTAGTCGTTTGCGTTGTCCGCCAGAGATATACTTGTTGATTGCAGAACCAACTTTAAGATCCTTGGCTGCATCAAGCCCAAGATCCTTCAGCGTTTTCATCACACGATTCTCAATCTCCTCCTCGCTCATCCCCTCAAAACAGAGTTTAGCAGTAAACCAAAGGTTCTGGTAAACTGTCAGCTCTTCAATCAGCAGGTCATCCTGTGGAACAAATCCTATCAGGTTTTTAACCCTGGGCTCTGTGATGCTATGCCCATTGATCGTGATAGTTCCCTCCTGAGGAACCAGTGAACCATTGAGAATAGAAAGTAATGTTGACTTACCTGTACCTGACCCTCCCATGATAGCCAAAAGCTCACCATGATGCAGAGTAAAGCTCAGGTTGTGCATACCATTATCGCTATTGGGGAAACGGAAGTTGATGTCACGTCCACAGAACTCAATTTTCGATATGACATCCTGAGTCTCATTGTTACGAGCTGTGTATTTATCTACGATAGTAGAGAAATAGATTGGTTTACCACTCTTTCCTTTGATAACACTACTTTGCAACCAAACCTGAAAGGCACCTGACAATACTGGCACATCGTTACAAAGTACTGTATCTTTACCCGTATAAGTAAAGAGTAACAAACCTAACGACGGACAGGCAAGGGTTTTAAGCTCTCCATCTGTATCATCCAGATGATGCACCATCACCTGACTATTCTCCCTATTTTCAACAAAATCCGAGAAATCCTGATATAGTTTATCCGAGATTTTAAAGATCTTCGCCATAGTCTTAAACATACCTATGGCCTGAAGCAAAACGCCGTCATCAGCACAAAACTCCATCAGTCGCAGCAGCAATAGCGACTCTTCTTTGATAGTTATTTTTCCATGGAGATTAGAACAGATGCTCTTTACCGTCTCTGTTGTATCCAAGTTATCAGATATTTCGTAAGCCCCTCGTATATCTGTATACAAATCAAGATAAGCTGTGGTATTTCTGATTCCCAAATGACGCCGCAAATAGTTTGTGAGCATGGTTTTTGCCCATACTTCATCAACCTGTTCTTCCTTGCCAAACAAAGCAAACAAGCTAAGAAAACTCGATAAGATGATGTCGGTCATCTCTCTTGGCGTTTATAATATTATAGTCTTAACTAATTAACTTAAATTGGTTGCAAATATATGAAAAAAAAAAGAGTAGCTATCAGTTCTATTAGTTAAAAAGTATTAAAGTCCCTTATTTGCGTCCGAAATCAGCAGGAACTTCACCCCATTTTTTTGTTTCCCATTTAATTATAGGGTTTCGGTAGTTGTGTGTATTAAGCCAGTTTTCAGCTCTGGCAATAATCTGAAATAGCTGTTCTGTCTGGGGAGTTCGTTCCAAAGCCGTCTTACATTTACCTTTGGAAACCCAGAGAATAGCATTATATGAATCGGAATAAATCGCCTTATTATGTAGTCCTTTCTGCCAACAAAGCGCCAAGGCATGCACAATCGCTAAGAATTCACCTATATTATTTGTCCCATGTACAGGACCATAGTGGAACACCTGATATCCCGTCTGCAAATCGATAGCCTGATATTCCATAGGACCAGGATTACCAGAGCATGCAGCATCAACCGCCCACGCATCTGCCCTCACCTCTAAAGGCAAGGGCAGAACTGTATCTTGACGGTTTGTAGGCGGATTGATGAGTTTGACCATGATTACATACGCTCAGGCACCTCAATACCCAGCAGACTCATACCATTCTTGATAATCTTGGCCACATTCTTAGCCAGCATCAGACGTACAGCCTTCTTCTGCTCATCGGGTTCGTTCAGAATGCTGTAATCGTGATAGAACTGATTGAACACCTTGGTAAGCTCATAGCAGTAGTTAGCGATACCGCTTGGCGAGTAATCCTTACCAGCCTGCTCTACAGCAGCACCAAACTCGTTCATCTTCTGAACCAGCTCTACTTCCTTCTCAGCCAGATCTACCTGAGCATTAGCAGGCTTCAAGCCCTCAGCCTCGGCCTTACGCAGGATAGAACGGATACGAGCATAGGTGTACTGGATGAAAGGACCGGTATTACCGTTGAAATCGATACTTTCCTCAGGGTTGAACAGCATGTTCTTACGTGCATCAACCTTCAGGATAAAGTACTTCAGGGCACCCATACCTACCACGCGGGCAATCTCACGGCGCTCCTCTTCGGTCATATCATCGAATTTACCCAGTTCCATCGAGGTCTTGTAGGCATCCTCAACCATCAATGCCATCAGATCGTCGGCATCAACAACCGTTCCCTCACGACTCTTCATCTTACCGTTTGGCAACTCTACCATACCGTAAGAGAAGTGTGTAAGTTCCTTACCCCACTTGAATCCAAGACGGTCAAGCAGGATAGAGAGTACCTGGAAGTGATAGTTCTGCTCGTTACCTACCACGTATATCATCTTATCAATAGGATAATCCTTGAAACGCATCTCGGCAGTACCGATGTCCTGAGTCATATAAACGCTGGTTCCATCGCTACGCAGCAACAGCTTCTGGTCGAGACCTTCATTAGTCAGGTCGGCCCATACTGAGTTGTCCTCATGGCGCTCGAAGAGTCCTTTTGCAAGTCCCTCTTCTACCTTAGCCTTACCTTTCAGATAGGTCTGGCTCTCGTAGTATATCTTATCGAACGATACACCCATCTTCTTATAGGTCTCGTCGAAACCGGCATATACCCAGTTATTCATCTTCTCCCACAAGGCGCGTACCTCAGGATCGTTGTTCTCCCATTTAACCAGCATCTCGTGAGCCTCCTTAATCAGTGGAGCCTCCTGCTTAGCCTTCTCCTCGTCCATGCCCTGGGCTACGAGTTCCTTCACCTCCTCGCGATAGTGCTTATCGAAAGCTACGTAGTAGTCGCCAATCAGGTGGTCGCCCTTCTTGCCCGATGTCTCAGGAGTCTCGCCGTTGCCGTACTTCAACCAAGCCAGCATCGACTTACAGATATGAATACCACGGTCGTTCACGATATTGGTCTTCACCACCTTGTTGCCGTTAGCCTCCATAATCTGTGCCAAGCTCCAACCCAGCAGGTTGTTACGTACATGACCAAGATGCAATGGCTTATTTGTGTTAGGTGAAGAATATTCAATCATGACAAGTGGTGACTCTTCTGTAACCTGTTTCATGCCAAAGCGCTCATCCTTATCGATAGACTCGAGCAACTGTAACCAAGCCCCATCACCTACACTCAGGTTCAGAAAGCCCTTTACTACATTAAATTTCTCTACAGCAGCACAGTTGGCAACCAGATATTCGCCAATCTCCTGTGCAGTCTGCTCAGGACTCTTCTTAGCGGCCTTTACAAAGGGGAAAACCACCAGAGTCAGGTTACCTTCAAACTCACTTCTTGTCTTCTGCAACTGCAGCATTTTCTCTGTGGCATCCATGCCATAGAGGGCCTTAACAGCCTCTCCTGCAGCTTTGCTGATTAATGCTTCAATATTCATATCTTTCGAATTTTGGGTGCAAAGATACGAATAAGCGAGCGAAAAACCAAATTTATTTGCAAAAAATGTTTTTATTCCCAACACTCTAATTCGTGTTCCAACTCAGGTATCTGACTGCGATGGAAGGTTGGCTCCTTTATACCTTGCCGTTTCTGCTTTCGATAGTCTTCGAGCAGACGGAAAGCATAACGTCCCAGTAGCACAATGGCTATCAAGTTGCAAGCCGTAAGAAAGGCCATGAAGAAATCGACAATATTCCAAACTAATTCGAAACTTGCCATTGCTCCGAAAATAACCATTACACCTGCCGAGCAGACACGATAAGTAGTCATCACCAACGAATTAGACGTTATAAAGCGGATATTAGCCTCACCATAGTAATAGTTTCCTATAATGCTTGAAAAGGCAAAGAGGAAGATGGCAATGGCAACAAACACTGGACCAGAGGCTCCTACCTCGCTTTGCAAAGCAGATTGAGTCAAGGCAATACCATTCAACTCAGGCATCTGATACAGTCCACTAATCAAGATAATAAAAGCTGTGCATGAACATACTAACAAGGTATCCGTAAACACCCCTAAAGCCTGAATCAGTCCCTGTTTCACAGGATGCGATACCGCAGCTGTTGCCGCCACGTTAGGCGCACTACCCTCGCCCGCCTCGTTCGAGAACAGACCACGTTTCACACCATTCATAATCGTAGCACCAATACCACCTCCAGCAATCTGATGGATACCAAACGCATCAGCCACAATCACCTTGAACACATGAGGAATATGCTCTATGTTCATCGCGATAATCACGATAGCCAAGACAACATAGCCAATAGCCATTACAGGAACCAATACCGCGCTGACATGAGCAATACGCTGGATACCGCCAAACACGATAAAGAGTCCCAAAGCAGCTAACACAGCACCTACCCACATAGGATTCCACCCAAAGGCCTCCTGCATGGCGCCACAGATGGTGTTAGCCTGGATGGAGTTGTTAGAGAGTCCGAACTGCAGGGTAATGAGTACCGCAAATGTAATAGCCATCCACCGCTGATGCAGACCGCGCTGGATATAATAAGCTGGACCACCGATAAACGAGTCCTTGTGTTTTTGTTTGAACAACTGTGCCAATGTAGACTCCACAAATGCCGTTGCCGAACCTATTAATGCGATAATCCACATCCAGAACACAGCACCGGGACCTCCGATAGCAATGGCCGAGGCCACACCCGCTAAGTTACCTGTTCCCACACGCGTGGCCACACTCACGGCAAAAGCCTGAAAAGAAGAAATATGCTTACGTTTGCTTTCCGGACCTTGATTTTTTACTTGTTCACCTACGGTATCCACCGCCGAATCAGTAAGCAACCTGAGCATCTCGCCCACCATACGGAACTGCACAAAGCGTGTTCTAATAGTAAACCACACGCCACAGCCTACCAGCGCGGCAATCAGCACATAGCCCCATACGGCATCATTAATCTGAGTTATAAGTTCGTTCATATGATTTAGTTTTTGCGCCAAGCATTAGTCCTCACGCTGATATTCTTTGCTAAACATTCACTATAAAGCCATGGTTCACAACTATGGATATCGCCTACATTGATAAGATCCTTGTAGGCAGGATATTCTGAGCCGCTATAGCCCTTAACCACCAGCACGTGGTGCTGAGGTGAGAGAGTAACGGTAATGGAATCGTGAAGAACGGCAGGCGTATCATCAGTACGCCAGTTTACAGGATTGATTCCCATACACGTGGCAGCAATTACAGGTTTTATATATTTCACATCCTTCACAGTATTGTAGCAGATGGTAACACCTGTATCTGCCTCACCTTGCGCAGCTTTGATATGCTTGGTCTGCAACGTATCTTCTGGTGTTACTTTATAGCCTAACACGTAGGCAGCAGCCAACTGGCTATAGGTATCATCATCGATGTGCTTCAATAGTTCAACCACAGCCATACCGCCCTGACTGAAGCCTACAATAATAAGTGGACGCGACTTGTCACGCTGAGCCTGAAAATGATCGAAAGCCCTGCAGACATCATCCATAGCCAGACGGGTACGATTTCGGATAGTATCATCATTCAGAGTCAGGAAGGCATCAATGGTTGTGTGCCGATAAAAGGGAGCATAGAAGCGATTACCAGGCGACATATATGCAGCAGCCCTTTTGATTTCCAATTCACCCATATGTTCACGATGCGTAGGGTTATACACATCGGCATAATGACAAAGGCGCCCATCTTCTGTTGTCCAGTCCTCCTCCCAAGTGGATACGACATAAAAGATATCGGCACCTGCGCCGATGCTGTCACTATTAACAGTCACCCACATCGTAGCATCGTTATAATCAGGAGCCTTAGGGATAAAAACCTCCTTCCCGCTCTTACAAGATACGCCCCAAATGATCAGACCAGTAATCAGTAACCAGATTTTTGTTAGTTTCATTATTGTAGTGGTGTTAATGGATAGACAATGTTCACAATGAAGATATTGGCTGCAAGGATAATCAAGTTCATCAACAAACCAATACGCATGAAATCGCTGAATCGGTAGCCACCCGGACCATACACCAGCATGTGTGTAGGCGATCCGATAGGTGTGGCAAAGCTACTGCTCACGCTTACCATCAGGGCTATCAGGAATGGGTATGGCTCATAGCCCAGCTTCTCGGCAGCCTCGTACATGATGGGGAAGAACATGGCACCTGCAGCCGTGTTAGAGATGAACTCCGTGATAAAAGTGCCCACAAAGCAGATGGCTGTCATCACCACTATCGGGTTGGTACCACACACATCCAGAATACCCATGGCCAGGCGCTCGGCAATACCCGTTTTCTGGATAGCCAGTCCCAGCACCACGCTACCGGCAAACACCATCAGAATGTCCCAGTTAATGGCACGCATGGCCTGATCGGGGGTACAGCAATGCAGTATCATCATGGCAGCGGCGGCAATAAAGGCACAATGCAGCAGCGGCATAACGCCTAAGGCCGATACGGTAACCATCGCTATCATGACAAGCGCCGATATCAGCGTTTTGCTACCCACGTTAATCACCTCGTCGCCAACCTGCAAGCCGCGTTCCTGAGCCAACTGCAGTATATCCTTAATCTGTCCGGCGTATGTCAGATGGTCGCCTCCCATTACAAACTCGTCCTTGCTCAGCGCCACAGGCACATTATCAAAGTGGCGGATCCTGATCAGTCGGCCACCCTTCACGCCGTACAAACCAGCATAGTCTAATGTCTCGCCAATAAACTTGTTGTTTGATGGCACCAGCAGCTCTACGGTATATTCGGCAGTATCCTCAAAGTCCGATTCGGGTGCTTTCCTATCGGGTAGCAGCTTGCGCATGGCAATAATGCTCAGCACACCTACAAGCAAACAGAACAAGCCTGGTATCGTGGTAGCCAACACGTTCATAGCGCTGCCAGTCTTATCGGCATAAAGTCCGCTGATAATCAGGTTTGGTGGTGTACCAATCAGCGTACACACACCACCCATGCCCGAGGCGTAGCTCAGGGGAATGAGCAGCTTTGAGGGCGCGATGCCCAACTTTTTCGACCATATCTTCACGATGCCCACAAACATGGCCACCACCGTGGTATTGCTTAGAAACGAACTCAGTCCGGCCACTGGCAGCATCAGTCGTACCACGGCCTTGCCGTAGCTGTTAGGCTGTCCTAATAGATTCTTAACTATCCATTGTAGCACGCCGGTATAGGTAAGACCGGCTACTACTACGAACAACACACCGATAACCACTACCGACGAAGAACTAAAGCCCGAAAACGCCTCTTTAGCGTCGAGCACGCCTGTTACAAGAAGTATGGCTATAGCAGCCAAGAATACCACATCAGAACGCAGTTTGGTTAGTAGCAGAGTAGTAAACATACCCAGCACTGTAATAATAGTAATCCAAGCTTGGAGGTTAAAACCCCACAACAATTCTGTTTCCATGATTAGTCAGATATGTTTAACAATATGCGGACAAAGGTACGTTTTTTCACCGAAAAGTGCAAGCATATATTGCTTTTTTTTGCTAATTATGAGAAAATAGTTGTATCTTTGCACCCACAAAAATACTTGATATGAAGCGATTCCTACCTCATCTTATAGCATTTGTAGTGGTGGCCATCTGGGGCGTCACGTTTGTGTGCACAAAGCTATTGTTGCTGGGCGGACTAACTGCTGCCCAGATATTCATTCTGCGATTTATCATCGCCTACTTGCTATTGTTAGGCTACAGCCTGTCAAAGGGTATCCATTGGCTCAGCAACAGTTGGCGCGACGAACTCAACATGATGGCATTAGGTGTATTTGGCGGATCGCTCTACTTCCTGACCGAGAATAGCGCCATGAACTACACCACAACCACCAATACCAGCATCATCGTGAGTCTGTGCCCGCTGTTTGCATCTGCCATTATCGGCGGTTTCTATAAAACCGAGCGCCTTAATCGCTGGCAATCTTTTGGCACCGTTATGGCAGCATTGGGTGTTATCATGGTGGTGATGAACGGTCATTTTGTGCTCCACCTCTCGCCTTTGGGCGATATGCTGGCCCTTGGTGCCTGCATGAGCTGGGCGTTCTACAGCTTGCTGATTATCCCCGTCAGCAAACGTTACACCACGGTGTTCATTACCCGCAAGGTGTTCTTTTACGGTCTGCTATCCATGATACCATATATCATCCTGCATCCCGACCTCAACATCCAGGTGATCATCAACAAGCCCCTGTTGTTAGGCAATCTGCTGTTCTTAGGTTGTGTAGCCTCCATGCTCTGTTACGTGGCATGGAACTGGGCACTTAAGCGTTTAGGCGCTGTGGTGGCCACCAACTACGTGTATCTTAATCCCGTTACCACCATCGTGTTTGCCTGGATGGTTCTTAACGAGCAAATCACCACTTGGTTCATCATCGGCACCGCACTTATTCTGTACGGCATGTATCTGGTAAACACCAAGCGCCCCAAGCTATCGGCTTAGTATCTGCTCGGCGTGCTCCTTGGTTTTCACCTGCTTGCCGGCAAATATCTGCTCTATCACGCCCTCCTCGTTGATAATAAAGGTGGTGCGTATGGTACCCTCGGTTTTCTTGCCGTACATCACCTTCTCGCCCCAGGCACCCATCGCCTGCAGCAGCTCCTTGTCCACATCCGCTATCAGCGGGAAAGGCAGTTCGTGCTTCTCCTTGAATTTTACGTGCGATGCAGCCGAGTCCTTACTCACGCCCACCACCTCGTAGCCAGCCCCTTGCAGCTCGTTGTAATGGTCGCGCAGACTGCAAGCCTCAGCCGTACAGCCGCTGGTATTATCCTTCGGATAGAAATACAGCACCAACTTTCGTCCACGATAATCACTCAAACGGATATCCCGTCCCTGTTCATCCTTGCCCAGAATCTCGGGCGCCTTGTCACCAATGTTCATAATTATAATGTTTTAGATCGTTGCTGCAAAGATACACAATTTTGTTTGATTGTTGAATAAATTTTTGGTTCTTTAAAATAAAAAGATTATCTTTGCAGAAAATTTCAATTGCAAAGTTTGGGATGTACATTGCAAAGTCTGGAATGCAAGTTGCGAAGTTTGGAATATAGATTTCAAAGTGTGAAACGAAAAAGTAAAGAATAGTATGGCAAATTACGTAATCAAGGAAATGCCCGAGGGTATGGGCAACGGCAAAAAAGGAAGAATCTTCCCCAAGATGCAGGTCTATACGGAGTTCGACTACGAAAAGGTGGTAGAACTCATTCACACCAACTCGCCAGCTTTCAGCCAGGCGACGATTCGTGGCGTACTCGACACATTAGGAGTTGTCATGAAGGACTATCTTCCAATGGGGCACACGATGAAAATCGACAATCTGGGCGTCTTCTCGCTCGCCCTCGAATTTGCCGATGAAAAGGCAGAAACAGGCACCCAGCAGAATGCATCGGAGCCAAAGACTAAGTATCGCCACGTGAAAGTGAAGGGTGTGAATTTCAAGGTAGACAAGAAGCTGATTAAGGCCATCAACAAGGAGAACTCCTTCGAACGCATCGCCAGCAATCCATCGCCCCGTTCTCCCTATTCCCTCGAAGAGCGCCAGCAACGCGCCCTGCAGCATATCGACAAGCACGGTTTCATCACCCTCCAGGAATACGCCAACCTCAGCCGCCTCAGCTACAGCACAGCCTCCAGAGAACTCTCCAGACTTGTTGCCGATCCCAATTCTGGCATCAAAGCCAAAGGCGCCGGCTCGCACAAAGTCTGGGTGAGAAATATATAGAGCTAAAGAAAAGAATAGCGTCGCAGAGAAGAAATCTGCGGCGCTATTACTATATAAGGTGTAATCCTTGAACAGTTAGCTCGACCTTATCTCATTAGAGGCACGTCAGCCTATATACGTTAATATAACATTGGCAGCCTCCTCCTCGGTTTTGCCATCCATTCTGATAACCAGATCGTAGTTACGGGTGTCGTAGCGCGAGGTGTGGGCGTTGTTTCGCATATACTCCTCTCGCGTCTCGTCAACCATCTCGATAGCCTTCTTGGCCTCCTTCTCGCTAAGTCCCTGCTTAGCCATGACACGCTGCACGCGATGCTCCATAGAGGCCTGGATGAGAATGCTGAGATGATTGGGATTCTCGTTCATAGCGAAGAAAGCCGAACGACCAGCGATGACACACGACTCCTCGCTTGCAATGTTTTGCAAGATCTCTCTTTCGGCCTTTAACACGGCCTCGGAGGTTATATAGCGATTATTTTCCTCGTCGTAATACTCAGCGGAGTTGGCAGCTCCTTCGCCAAGAGCCAGCACACGCTTAATCTCTTCCCACCAGCTTCGGTTGTTACCTTTCAGCTTTTCTATCTCAGTATGCGTGATGGCGAATTTCTCTTCCAAAGCCTTGGTAAGCACCTTGTCGTAGTATGGCACGCCCAGCTTTTCAGCTAATATGCGCCCAACGGTACGACCGCCGCTACCCAACTCGCGATTGATAGTGATTACAAATTTCTCGTTTTTTTTCATAATATCTATAGTTTTATTCCATAATATAAAAGAGGTAGTGGGGATTTCACAATCGCCCACTACCTAATAATAGAGTATTTTAGTCGGCAAGCTTTGCCTTAATCATCTCGCGGTTCAGGCGAGCGATGTTAGCAATGGTCTCGTTCTTAGGACAAACAGCCTCGCAGGCGCGGGTGTTAGTACAGTTACCGAAACCAAGCTCGTCCATCTTAGCAATCATGTTCTTCACACGACGGGCAGCCTCTACACGGCCCTGTGGGAGCAGTGCCAGCTGGCTAACCTTAGATGATACGAACAGCATAGCAGAACCATTCTTACAAGCTGCTACACAAGCGCCACAGCCAATGCAAGATGCGCAGTCCATAGCCTCGTCGGCATCCTCCTTAGGAATCAGGATAGCGTTGGCATCCTGAGCCTGACCAGTACGGATAGTGGTGTAACCGCCAGCCTGGATAATCTTATCGAAGGCGTTACGATCAACCATACAGTCCTTAATTACGGGGAAGGCAGCCGAGCGCCAAGGCTCTACAGTAATTACGTCGCCATCGTTGAAACGGCGCATGTAGAGCTGACAGGTGGTAGCACCACGCTCGGTGAGTCCGTGAGGAGTTCCGTTGATATAGAGCGAGCACATACCGCAGATACCCTCGCGGCAGTCGTGATCGAATACGAAGGGCTCCTTGCCTTCGTTGATGAGCTCCTCGTTCAGGATATCGAGCATCTCGAGGAACGAGGTATCATCGGGAATATCGTGCATCTCGTGGGTGTCGAAATGTCCCTGGTCCTTGGGGCCGTTCTGGCGCCAGAACTTGATTGTGAATGAAATATTTCTTGCCATAATTACAATTCCTTACTTAGTTCTTATAGTTACGTGTCTGTACCTTGATTGCCTCGTACTCCAGTGGCTCCTTAATGAGCTCAGGCTCGTTGCCCTTGCCTTTGTACTCCCAGCAGCCTACATAGAAGTAGTTCTCGTCGTCGCGCTTAGCCTCGCCTTCCTCGGTCTGATACTCCTCGCGGAAGTGACCACCGCAAGACTCGTTACGAGAGAGAGCGTCGAAAGCTACAAGCTGACCCATGGTGAAGAAGTCGCGCAGGTGGATAGCCTTGTCGAGCTCGATGTTCAAGCCCTCCTTGGTGCCAGGAACGAACAGGTTAGAGTCGAACTCCTTCTCAAGCTCGTGCATCTTCTTCAGACCTTCCTTCAGGCCCTCAGCGGTGCGACCCATACCTACATACTCCCACATGATGTGACCCAGCTCCTTGTGGATAGAGTCAACAGAGCGCTTACCCTTGATGTTCAACAGGCGATCCTGCTCGGCATCAACCTTCTTCTCAGCCTCCTCGAACTCAGGCAGATCGGTAGAAACCTTTGGCCATACAGCCTGATCAGCCAGATAGTTCTGGATAGTGTAAGGCAGAACGAAGTAACCATCGGCCAGACCCTGCATCAGAGCCGAAGCACCCAGACGGTTAGCACCGTGGTCAGAGAAGTTACACTCACCAATAGCGAACAGACCAGGAATAGAAGTCTGCAGCTCGTAGTCAACCCAGATACCACCCATGGTGTAGTGGATAGCAGGATAAATCATCATTGGCTTGTAGTACTTAACACCGTTGATCTCGTTAGCTACATCGCCAGGGAATACGTCGGTAATCTCCTCGTACATCTCGAACAGGTTACCATAACGCTGCATAATGATATCGATACCCAGACGGTTGATTGACTCAGAGAAATCGAGGAACACAGCCAGACCAGTGTTGTTAACACCAAAGCCCTTATCGCAACGCTCCTTAGCTGCACGGCTGGCAACGTCGCGTGGTACGAGGTTTCCGAATGCAGGATAACGGCGCTCCAGATAGTAGTCACGATCCTCCTCAGGAATCTCCCAACCCTGCTTGGTTCCTGCCTGAAGAGCCTTAGCATCCTCGAGCTTCTTTGGAACCCAGATACGACCATCGTTACGCAGCGACTCTGACATCAGAGTAAGCTTTGACTGCTTGTCGCCGTGAACGGGGATACATGTTGGGTGAATCTGAACGTATGATGGATTTGCAAAGTAAGCACCCTTGCGATAGCACTGAACAGCAGCGGTACAGTTACAACCCATAGCGTTGGTAGAGAGGAAGTAAGTGTTACCGTAACCACCAGTAGCGATAACTACAGCATTAGCTGAGAAACGCTCCAGCTTACCAGTAACCAGGTTCTTAGCGATGATACCACGAGCGCGGCCATCAACGATTACTACATCCTCCATCTCGTAACGAGTATAGAGCTTAACTTTACCAGCGTTAACCTGGCAGCTCAGTGAGCTGTAAGCACCAAGCAGCAGCTGCTGACCGGTCTGGCCCTTAGCGTAGAATGTACGGCTTACCTGAGCACCACCGAACGAACGGTTAGCCAGCATACCACCGTACTCACGAGCGAAAGGAACGCCCTGAGCAACGCACTGGTCGATAATATTATTTGAAACCTCAGCCAAACGATAAACGTTAGCTTCGCGGGCACGATAGTCGCCACCCTTTACTGTATCATAGAACAAACGGTAGATAGAGTCACCATCGTTCTGGTAGCACTTAGCGGCGTTGATACCACCCTGAGCTGCGATAGAGTGAGCACGACGTGGAGAATCCTGAATACACAGGTTGATAACGTTGAAGCCCATCTCGCCAAGCGAAGCAGCTGCAGAAGCACCAGCCAAACCGGTACCTACTACGATAACATCGAGCTTCAGCTTATTCTTTGGGTTAACCAAACGCTGGTGAGCCTTATATTCCTTCCATTTCTCAGGCACTGGTCCTGCGGGAATCTTAGAATCAATTACTTTTGCCATAATCTTTCGTAAAGTTTAAAAATTAAAAGATTAAAAAATTAAATTAGCAGCAGCCAAGGCTGGGAGCGCAACCAAATGCGAAAGCCAGAACTACTACCAGGAACATAAGCATGAGCACAGTAACGTAAATGTTACCAATGCACATCCAGCGCTTGAGCCAGATCTTACCGCTGACACCCAGAGTCTGCATAGCACTCCAGAAACCGTGTGAGAGGTGGAACCAGATAGCTACAAGCCATACGATGTAGAAAACTACGAATACAGGATTTGAGAATGTTTCCTTAATCCAGCCGAAACCATCTGTAGGACTGATGGCAGGCATAGCGCCTACGAGCTCGGCAAACATCATGTTGTACCAGAAGTTCCACAGGTGGATGAGCAAGCCAACGCAGATGATGAGACCCAGAACGAGCATGTTCTTTGAAGCCCACTCTACCTTGCCGGCCTTAACCTCTGTAGCTACCTCGTAGCGGCTCTCGCCGCGAGCGGTACGGTTCTGCGCAGTCAGGATGAATGCGTACACAATGTGAAGAACTGCCAAGGCAGCCAGACCCATGGTTGCTACAACAGCATACCAGTTGGCACCCAGGAATTCGCAAATCATGTTGTAACCCTCTTCCGAGAATAGCGCTACCATGTTCATGCAACCATGAAAGGTCAGGAACAGAATAAGCGCAATACCCGTAACGGACATTACAACTTTTCTACCAATTGATGAATTGAATAACCACATAAGTTGTTGAGTTTTAATGAATTATTGAATGTTATATACTTACTTGTTAGTACGTGCTCACACGATTAGGGGACAAAGATAGCTAAAAATTGTGAGATGAGCAAGTGTTTTCTTGAAAAAATACGTATTTTTAGTAATTTGTGCTCTTTTCGTGTAGTTTTTCGTATCTTTGCTGCGTCAAATGGGTAAATTCAAGACAGAACGACAATGAATGCATTAGAAAAGCAATTTTCAAAAACCGTAGCTGAACACAAGAGCACCATCTACACTGTGTGTTACATGTTCTCGCAAGATGCAGACGAGGTAAACGACCTCTTCCAGGAAGTACTAGTGAATTTGTGGAAGGGCTTCGAAAGTTTCGAGCATCGCAGCGACATTAAGACGTGGATTTATCGCGTCGCCTTAAATACCTGCATATCCATAGACAGGAAAAAGCGACGTACGGCCACAGCCCGACTAAGCATGGACATAAACTTGTTTGAAGATCGCGACGAGGACACACGTCAGGTAGACATGCTCCACAAACGTATTTCTAAGTTGCAACCCTTCGATCGTGCCATTGTCCTACTATGGCTTGAAAACCTCAGCTATGAGGAAATCGGACAGATAGTAGGTATCAGCACTAAGAATGTCAGCGTCCGCCTGTTTAGAATCAGAGAGCAGTTAAAAAACATGTCAAACAATTAAAAGCACCCCATTATGAACAACGAGAACTTTGAATTAGAAAATATGCGTAAACAAATGAACACGCTAAAGAACAAGTTGGAAAAGCAGGCTATTGTTAACGACCGTTTCATCCGTCAGTCTATGAACAGGACTGCAGATAAGATCAGCCGCCGTTACCGTCTCGTCATGGCTCTGTGTATAGTGATGATTCCGTATACATACCTGGTGTTTATCTCAAATATGGCTCTTCCACTCACCTTCTGGATTGGCACCAGCATCCTGATGCTCACATGCTTTGGCGCAACAATGTACAACTGGCTGAATGTCAGAAATCCTCATATGATGAGTAGCAATCTGGTTGAAGTAAGTCAAAAGATGGCCAATGCCAAGAAGTTCGATGTCAATTGGCTCTACTTTGGCATACCCGCCGCTATCATCTGGTTGGCTTGGTTTACCTGGGAGTTATACCAACAGGGCTCAGAGGCTGCACACTATATGATGATTGGCACCATCTGCGGAGCAGCGCTTGGCACTTTCCTCGGATTCAGCATGCATTCCAAGACCCAGCAACAATACCAGAAGATTATCGACACAATAGAGGAGATCACAGCCGATCAACAGTAATGATTACCCGACGATAGGCAACAAGATGGAAGAGACCATCGTCGTGCACTTCACAAATAACATGAATAGTATCGCCTAACGCATCTTCAGGAATGCATACCGTGGCTATCGACTGCTTAGCGTGGTCGATAGTCACTTTTGTTTTGCCTATCTCAGACTGCTGCCACCACAAGAAAGAAAGGCTATCCCCATCAGGGTCACTCGACTTTGAGGCATCAAACCGTACCTTTTCTCCAGCTTTCGCATGAATCACAATTGGCGTTGAGCCTTTGCTATGATTCACTACAACTTGTGGATTATGATTGCCTTGACCTCTATCTGCCCACTGCATACGAGCCATAAAATCGTTGATTTCATCGGGATAGAAACGTTTTTTATAATCAACGGATATACTACGGACAGGTTCTTGCCAACTGGTCCAGGCTATCGTAAGCGAATCAGCACAAAGACCTCGCACATGATAGCCAGCCCAACCAGCCTGATGCGGGTCTTCCGGATCAGATAGTCCATGAGGCATAACATAAAGGAAACTTGGGGTATCGCCTTCTACACCCCATTTGTACGTAGGATATTCGCTACCAAGTGCGCCTTTCTGCTGAATATGCTCTTTGTGCAACTGCCAGTTGCGCTTGCCAAGTTCGCATTGTTCCTGCCAAGTGCCTTCGTCCCAAACAAACTGCAGATCATCCTTGAATTCCTGTCTGAGCCACATATGGGAGCTATAAGC
Source organism: Prevotella sp. P6B4 (assembly GCF_000619985.1). Lineage (NCBI taxonomy): Bacteria > Pseudomonadati > Bacteroidota > Bacteroidia > Bacteroidales > Prevotellaceae > Prevotella > Prevotella sp. P6B4. Next base: position 101,692 of record NZ_JHVE01000004.1, on the reverse strand, counting down.
ACGATTCATCCTCATGCTATACTGCATATCCTGGTCGGTAATGGTATAGATGCGGAACTTACGTACGAATCGCTTCAGGTCTTCCCGACTTCGGGTTTGTTTCACTCGCCAAATGGCTTGAGCCAGCGTGTTAGCGCCACCCCAGGCAGCTACATAGATGGGGCGTGGGTCATCTTCATCTGCCAAGCGGATCAGGAGCTCGCTTCCTGGTGAGTCATTCCCCTCGCCAATCACCCCGATACCCCCTCGTTCGCTACCCATTACAGCACGGTTTCTCAGATAGTCGGCACTGGGCCAATAGCCGATGGATTGACGCTTTTCTTCCTTTTCAATAGACAAGAACGCCTTCTGATTAGAACGTTTCATCAACTTTGGCACATCCTTACTATAGGCATCGATGACGCGTTGCAGGTATTGAGCCCACTCCTTGGGATAAGGATCACAGTTCCATCCCACCGAGGTTATCAACGCCTCGATTTCAAAAAGATCGGCATAGGACATCAACCTAACCATCGATTCCATATCGTCAGGTTCCACATCTGCCGGAGCAATGTCTGTACATACCACCAATCGTGGCTTCAGGTTCTTTTCTGCTGCCCATCCAGCCACCCAGCAAAAAAGCAGCAATACCAACAGGCTCTTCCTCATGTGTATCTAAAATCCGAAATCCTCACCAACCAGCACCACCACATGCCTGCCACGTGGTGAATTCCTCAGGAAATGCACATAATTGCAAATGCTCTCAGGCGAGTTACAATTATGACAAACGCCATCTACCTGACAAGGTGTCTTAACATCAAATCGGGCTGCATTAATGGGCGCCGCAGTTGAACGAGCACGTGCCAAAGCAGCCTCGACCGTTTGCGTCACTTTATTCAGACCTATAATAAAAATCACCTTCTTTGGGCCCCATGTGATAGCTGCCACACGGTTTCCATTGCCATCGATATTCACAATAACACCATCCTCACTGATAGCATTGGCACTTGAGAGATAGAAATCAGCCGTGAAGGCACGCTCGTAAATCCTCGCAGCCGCCTCAAAGTCGGCCGCCTCATCGCGATCCAACACATCGAGGGTTCCACGACTCTTCAACGCCTGAGGGATGCCCATGTCACGAATAGTCATCGAACCACCCCAGGTTACACTGCTTCCATCGGCAATCAGCTCAGATACTTTGTTTACTGCTTCAATGGCTGTAGGACAATAGAAAGCCTCCATATGGCGACGATTCAGATTCTTTATCAGACGCTCTGCCAGCCGTTCGTTTCTAAGTTCTTTGGGAGTCATATCACTTTTTTATTAATAATCGGTGCAAAAATACAAAAAAATTCGTATCTTTGCAACCGTAATAATAAAAAAAGGAAAAATATGAAGAAACTGTTTTTAATGATGCTGCTCGCAGCCGCAGTTACGGTAAGCAGAGCACAGAGTGGCAGTAACGATCAGTTTATGACAATCGAAGTAGATGGATTTCATCACACTCTCGAAAACAGCGGTGACGATTGTGTGCTGGTTGACGTCCGCACACCAGCAGAATACAAGGAGAGTCACTTGAAAGGAGCCATCAATATTGATGTAAAAGACAGCCTTACTTTCATGAAGAAAGCAAAGGAGCTGCTACCAAAGGAGAAGACAGTTATGGTATATTGCCGCACAGGTCATCGCAGCGCTATGGCTGCAGGAAAGCTGGCTGCCGAAGGGTACATGGTATTCAACCTTGAGGGCGGTATTACAGCATGGAAGGAAGCAGGAAAGGAGACAGTAAAGTGATATTAAAGTATGATGTCATCGTCATTGGTGGCGGTCATGCTGGTTGCGAGGCAGCTTGCGCCTCGGCCAACATGGGCGCAAAGACTTGTTTGGTGACGATGGATATGAACAAAATTGCACAAATGTCGTGCAATCCAGCCATAGGCGGAATAGCTAAAGGCCAGATAGTCAGGGAGATAGATGCATTAGGAGGTCAGATGGGATTGGTAACAGATGCCACTTCTATCCAGTTCCGCATGTTAAACGTAGGTAAAGGTCCGGCCGTTTGGAGTCCTCGCGCTCAATGCGACAGAGGCAAGTTTATCTGGGAATGGCGAAAACGCATCGATGAAACGGAAAATCTGGATGTATGGCAGGACCAAGCCGACGAGTTGATAATAGAGCCCATTCCAGGCTCCCACAGCGCCTCAGTACGTGCCATAGGCGTTCGAACCATCTGGGGTACTGAAATCTATGCCAATTCGATTGTTGTAACCGCAGGTACTTTCCTGAATGGCTTGATGCACATCGGCCGGAAAATGGTGGCAGGAGGTCGTATTGCAGAACCTGCTGTACCCCATTTCACAGAAAGCATTACTCAGCACGGTGTTGTTGCTGCACGCATGAAAACTGGTACGCCCGTTCGTATCGACAAACGCTCTGTACACTTCGGAGAGCTTGAGGAACAGCCAGGCGAAGCACGCCCCTATCAGTTCAGCTATATGAATAAAGGTGGAGCGCTGAAGCAATTACCATGCTGGACAGTTAATACCAACGCCGAAGTACATGAGATTCTGAAGAGCGGATTAGCGGATTCACCGCTATACAACGGTCAGATTCAATCGATAGGACCGCGTTATTGTCCTTCGATCGAGACAAAGCTTGTTACCTTCCCCGACCGCGATAAGCACCCATTATTCCTGGAGCCAGAAGGCGAGGATACCAACGAGATGTATCTGAATGGTTTTTCGTCGTCGCTGCCGATGGATGTACAGATAGAGGCACTGAAGAAGATACCCGCCTTCAGAGACATCAAAGTATATCGTCCAGGCTACGCCATCGAATATGACTTCTTCGATCCTACCCAACTAAACCATTCGTTAGAATCGAAGATTGTCGATGGTCTGTTTATGGCAGGACAAGTGAACGGAACTACCGGCTACGAAGAAGCTGGCGGCCAGGGAATCCTTGCAGGCATCAATGCTGCTCTCAAAGCCGGCTGTGCTGGTAGCGATACTGACTCTGCCAACAGACAATTCATTCTACACCGCGACGAAGCCTATATTGGTGTATTAATCGACGATTTGGTAACGAAAGGTGTCGACGAGCCTTACCGCATGTTCACCTCAAGAGCAGAGTATCGTATTCTGCTACGACAGGATGATGCTGATGCCCGACTCACCGAGAAGGCTTATCAACTTGGAATTGCCAAGAAGGAGCGCTACGACTGGTGGATGGAAAAGAAACAGGCCATCGAAGAAATCGAAAGTTTCTGCAAGAATTTCGCTATCAAACCTCGCCTGATTAATTCTGCACTTGAAGCACTTGGCACTACCCCACTCCAGTTTGGCTGCAAACTAATTGATTTGGTAAACCGGCCACAACTAAATCTAAAAAATCTCTCGGAAGTTATTCCATCGCTTAAAGAGGTATTAAACCACCCATCTAATCGTCAGGAGGAGATTGCAGAAGCCGCAGAAATCAGAATGAAATATAAAGGCTATATCGATCGCGAGCGATTGGTTGCCGATAAGATGCATCGATTAGAGAATATCCGAATTAAAGGCAAGTTTAATTACGAAGAACTGCAAGGTTTATCGACTGAATGCCGTCAAAAGCTACAGAAGATTCAGCCAGAGACATTGGCGCAGGCCAGCCGCATACCAGGCGTTAGCCCCAGCGACATCAACGTCCTTCTGGTCCTGATGGGAAGATAATGTTCCACGTGAAACAATTAATTTGAACAAATAAGCACAACTTACTGATTATGAACAACAAAACATTGATTGACAATCTGCGTTGCATACCAGATTTCCCCAAGAAGGGCATTAACTTCAGGGATGTGACTACGCTCTACAAAAATGCAGAGTGCATGAAAATCATGATGGACGAATTGGTAGAACTCTACAAAGACAAAGGTATCACCAAGATTGTTGGTATCGAAAGTCGCGGTTTCATCCTTGGTGCTGCACTGGCAGCCCGATTAGGTTGCGGCTTTGTGATGGCAAGAAAACCAGGAAAGCTGCCTGCTACAGTTATTAAAGAATCGTTCACGAAAGAGTATGGTGTTGACACCATCGAGATGCACATCGATTCTATCGAGCCCGATGACGTCGTTCTCATCCACGACGATTTGTTGGCAACAGGCGGAACTGCCAAGGCTGCTTATAAACTTGTCCAGCACTTCCACCCCAAGAAGGTATTCATCAATTTTATTATAGAGATTACAGACGAGGGACTACATGGTAGAGACGAGTTTGAAGGCATAGACCTGACAACGTTACTCACCATCTAACAATTGTTCCACGTGAAACACAGTCCCGCGAAACTCCTTTAAACACTAAGGGTTCGCGGGACTGATAAATTAAAAAGGGTACACAAAACAAAACGCGTATAACAGATGACGAAGGGAGAAAACGAAAAGCGACTTGAATATCTAAAGGGTATCGTACGTAGGTTGCCTGACAAACCTGGCAGCTATCAGTTCTATGACGAGGAGCATACTATCATCTACGTAGGAAAAGCAAAAAGTTTAAAAAACAGAGTTTCGAGTTATTTCCATACCGAAGTAGATCGTTTTAAAACAAAAGTGCTCGTCAGCAAAATCTTCGATATCAGCTATACCGTCGTAAATACCGAAGAAGATGCCCTACTCTTGGAGAATTCGCTCATCAAAAAATACAATCCCCGATACAACGTACTGCTGAAGGACGGAAAAACCTATCCTTCTATCTGTATCACCAACGAATTCTTCCCTCGTATCTTCAAGACACGCACTATCAACAAGAAATGGGGATCGTATTATGGCCCGTATGCCAAGGTAAGTGCCATGTACGACGTTCTGAATCTGATCAAAGAGCTGTATCAGCCGCGAACCTGCCGCCAACCTATCACAAAAGAGGGTGTTGAGAGCGGCAAATACCGTGTCTGCTTAGACTACCATATCAAAAAATGCCAGGGTCCGTGCGTAGGCAAACAGAGCTACGAGGACTACCAGAAGAATATAGCACAAGCCCGCGAAATATTAAAGGGAAATACGCGCGAAGTTCTGAGAGATCTCAAGGACGACATGCTGAGACTATCCGAAGAACTCAGATTCGAAGAAGCTGAAGAGGTTAAACGCAAATACTTAGCCCTCGACGGCTTTGTAAGCAAGAGTCAGGTAGTAAGCCAAACCATCGATAAGGTGGACGTTTTCTCTATCACATCCGACGAAAAAATGGCTTTTATCAACTACATTCATGTATCAAACGGTAGCATTAACCAGAGCTTTACTATCGAATACAAAAAGAAGCTGAACGAAACTGACGAAGAACTACTGCAGTTAGGTATCGTAGAAATCAGAGAAAGATTCAAGAGCGATTCGAAGGAGATCATCGTGCAAAAAGAGGTGGATGTAGAACTCGAAGGCGTTAAGTTTACTGTACCCAAATTAGGCGATAAAAAGACGCTACTCGACCTGTCGATTATGAACTGCAAGGAATACAAATTCGACCGCCTGAAGCAGGCCGAGAAACTGAATCCTGAACAGAAACAAACACGACTGATGAAAGAGCTTCAGGACAAGCTTCACCTACCTTCACTACCCTACCAGATTGAATGCTTCGACAACTCAAACATATCAGGCACTGATGCCGTAGCAGCCTGTATCGTTTTTAAGAAAATGAAACCCTCAAAAAGCGATTATAAGCGATATAACATCAAGACCGTAGTAGGGCCTGATGACTATGCATCGATGAAGGAGGTAGTGCATCGCCGTTATTCGCGATTGATAGAAGAAGAACAGCCCCTACCCGACCTGATTATTGCCGATGGTGGCAAGGGCCAAATGGAGGTGATTCGCGAGGTGATTCAGGACGAACTGAACCTGGACATTCCCATCGCCGGACTGGCTAAAGACGATCGCCACCGTACCAACGAGCTGCTTTATGGATTCCCACCCATGAAGATTGCGCTGAAGGTAGAATCAGAACTATTCCATGTACTCACGCAGATACAGGACGAGGTGCATCGCTTTGCTATCACTTTCCATCGAGACAAGCGTTCTAAGCGCGCTTTACACTCCGAGCTGGATGATATCAAGGGCATAGGCCCAAAAACGCGTGACGAGCTTCTAAATGCCCTCAAAACGGTTAAAAAGATACGCGAGGCAGAACTATCTACCCTAACAGATATAATAGGTCATGCGAAAGCCAAAATAGTATTTGAGCACTTCCAACAAAAAGCCGGCAAGTGACCGAAATATATTTTCCCAGTGAGGGAACAAAATTTTCCCTACGTGGGAATATTTGTTAGCACTAAATGCGGCATTTGCCACAGCTAAACATAACACTTGCAAAACGTTGCAGCGTTGCCGTTGCAACGTTGCAATAAGGACTATCCTACCCAACAAAGAAAGGATATCCGATATATATTACCGGATTATGATAAATAGAAATACTATAAAATAACTATTATACTCCTTCATGCAACGTTGCAACGGCAACATTGCAACGCTAGCATCGAAAACAAATCATAATTAATTTGCATAATTCAGCTAAATGTCGTATCTTTGCGGCAAAATAACAAATTAAATAATGAGAGCAGTTATACAACGCGTTACCCACGCCAGCGTTACCATCGAGGGAAGTATTCATGGCAAGATAGACCAGGGATACCTGATTCTGTTGGGAATTTGCGATGAAGACTCAATGGAAGATGTGGATTGGTTAGTAAAGAAAATAGCCAATCTGCGCGTGTTTGGCGATGAGAACGATGTGATGAACCGCTCAATACTCGATATTGACGGCAACTGCCTGGTAGTCAGCCAGTTCACACTGTACGCAAGCTACAAAAAGGGCAATCGTCCCTCATGGTTCCGTGCAGGCTCTCACGAGCACTCTATCCCACTCTACCAGGCCTTCTGCGCACAGCTGTCAGAGGCCATCGGCAAGCAGGTAGCCACAGGCGAATTCGGCGCCGATATGAAAGTAGAACTGCTGAACGATGGTCCCGTAACCATATGTATGGACACAAAAAACAAAGAATAAAATGGATAAGAATACAATAGTAGAAAAACTCAATAACATCGGACTAATTCTCTATGCAATCTACTTCATAACATGCTTTGTGAGGTATGGCACAATCCATAGTTCAAACCAGAGCACTACCCTATCGTATATCCTGCTTACAGGATTCATACTAACTATACCCAAGATTATCTACCAATTCGCGCATTTCAAGAAAAACTTAGGCGAAAACATTGGGCTCATCATATTTATAGCAGTCATTGTCTTCATATCAATAATGTATCTCTAATGAAAAAATATCTCAGAGAAATTCAACTCTCAAGCGCCATTCTCTGCATTATCGGTGTAGTGCTGGCTTGGATAAAAGGCAATCAGGTGGGTATGTGGCCATGCGCTGTTGGCGTGTTATTATTCATATTTGTAGTAATATACAAAGCCTTCAATTGGAAGGAATACGAGCGCGATAACAAGCAGTATATCGTGATACTACTGATTTGCATTTTCATACTAATCACCCAAATGATATTTCACAAATGAGAGCATTGAAGTGGCTTACAAAAGAAATAAAGGAAGAATGGTCGGATATTGCCAGCGAACGAATGAAAAGATTTATTCTATTCATCTCGGGATGCCTACTAGTGACCTATATTTTAACCTTATTTCATCTAACGATCATTGCTATACCATTCATAACAGCTTTAATAGTTTATGGAGGATATGAAACTAGAAAACTTCAAGGACTAGAGGGATGGATTGCTATAATAATCTATCTCGCTTGTTTACCGATGTTGTTACTATTAGAAAAGATTCAATACATCATAAAATGACAATAAAAGAAGCACAAGAGGAGGTTGACCGCTGGATAAAAGAATATGGCGTACGCTACTTTTCGGAACTGACGAATATGGCAGTTCTGACTGAAGAAGTAGGCGAACTGGCCCGTGTGATGGCACGCAAGTACGGCGATCAGAGCTTTAAGCCTGGCGAGAAAGACAACCTTGGCGAAGAGATGGCCGATATCCTCTGGGTACTACTCTGCCTGGCTAATCAGACAGGCGTAAATCTGACAGAAGAACTGCAGAAATCCATCGAGAAAAAGACCCAGCGCGACTCACTTCGCCACATCCACAACGAGAAATTAAAAGCATAACAGTTTTAACAATATAACAACAAGCAATTATGGCAGAACACAAGCACGAGCATGAGCATCACCACCACTTTGAGATGCCTCAGAAGAGCCGCATGGAAGAGGCTCTGAGTAAGTACAACCTCGACATTACCGACGAGGAAGTGAAGGAAGCAGTGAAGACAATCATTGCCGAGAAAGTAGCCGAAAACGATACCCTGGAGGTAAAGAAATTCCTGATGGGTAGCGTGGAACTCACCACCCTGAAAACCACCGATAGCGACGAAAGCGTACTGGCCTTTACAGAGCGCGTAAACCAGTTCGAGGAGCAATACCCTCACCTACCCCACGTAGCTACCATCTGCGTATATCCACGCTTTGCAAAGGTCGTCTCTGAGACACTTGAAATCGAGGGCGTAGAAGTAGCTTGCGTATCAGGCTCATTTCCCTCTTCACAGGCGCTTATCGAGGTGAAGACCATCGAGACAGGCCTGGCCGTAAAAGATGGTGCTACAGAGATAGATATGGTACTCTCAGTAGGTGCCTTCCTCTCAGGCGATTATGAGACCTGTATCGATGAGATTCAGCAGATCAAAGAGGCTTGCGGCGATGCCAAACTGAAGGTGATTCTGGAGACTGGTTGCCTGAAGACTGCACAGAACATCAAGACCGCTTCGATCCTCGCCATGTACGCTGGCGCCGATTATATCAAGACCTCAACAGGTAAGCTGGAACCAGCTGCTACTCCCGAGGCTGCCTACGTTATGTGTCAGGCTATCAAGGAGTACTACGACGAAACGGGCATTATGATTGGTTTTAAGCCCGCTGGAGGCCTTAACAGCGTGATGGACGCACTGATATACTACACCATCGTAAAAGAGGTTCTGGGCGAAAAATGGCTCACCAACCAGATGTTCCGCATGGGCACATCGCGCCTGGCAAACCTGCTGCTGAGCGAGGTTATCGGCGAAGAAGTGAAATTCTTCTAACTGAGATAGGCTCAGTCCTCCCGTAAGAGGACTGTAGTCCTTTAACTACTGTACTCCAGTACTTTAACAAGAAGACTCCAGTACTTCAATGCAAGTACTGGAGTCCTTTTATATATGTACTGATGCGAAATCAGACTAACTATTTCGCTGTGCCACGTATTCCAGATAAGCCGTAAAGGCCTCTTTCAGTTCAGCAGTCACACACTCATCGATAAACAACTGTGCCTCCTTCGCAAAGTCAGCCATCTTCTTTTCTGCATAAGCAATACCCCCGTTCTGCTTGGCAAACTCAATCAAAACGGCTATTTCATCAGCATTGATGGTACCAGCTTTTACCTTCTTGGCGAGGGTCATCATGGCAGGCGAATCATAATGCATAAGCGAATAAATGATAGGCAGCGTCAGCTTACCTTCTAGCATATCGTTACCAGTAGGCTTACCTATTTCCTTCGAATCAAAATAATCGAAAATATCATCACGAATCTGGAAAATCATGCCTATGTTATGTCCGAATTTTGCAGCCTTTTCTATCTGCTCGCGCGAGGCACCAACAGAAATAGCACCCAACTTACAGCACGCCTCGAAAAGCACGGCAGTCTTCTTGTCAATCACCTGATAATAAACATCTTCCGAAATTTCCTGATTAGAAATATTCGAGAGCTGTAAGATTTCACCAGCAGCTAAGGTGCGACCAAGTTCCGCCAACTCTTGTACGATTTCATGATTATTCGACAGAGCTACACGAAGCAGAGCGGTAGAAAGAATATAATCGCCCACCAGAACAGCCACCTTATTATTATAAGAGGCATTCACCGATGGCTGGCCACGACGTTCAGAACTCTCATCTACCACATCGTCATGCACCAAACTGGCGGTATGTAGCAACTCAAGTCCGAGAGCTGCATTCTGTGTAACCTCCTCTACCCCACCATAGTTCTTGGCAGTCAGCAGAATCAGCATGGGACGCATACGCTTTCCACCTCGCTGACGAATATGCGAAAGTACTGATTCCAACATCCCATCGCCCTGCGACAAACACTGCTTGAACAGCTCCACAAAGTTGTTCATTTCCGCATCGATGGGCTTCCTTATTGTCGACAAATAATCCATAATAAGCTAAAATTTTGGCACAAAAATAAGAAATAATGTTGAAATTCGAAAATATTTTGGTACTTTTGAGGCGAAAATTAAGAAAGTTATGCAGAAATTGTTCCTTTTAGACGCTTATGCGCTCATTTATCGCAGCTATTATGCGTTCATCAAAAATCCCAGAATCAACTCGAAAGGCCTGAACACAAGCGCCATAATGGGCTTTCTGAACACTCTCAACGAGGTGCTCACCAAAGAGAAGCCAACCCACATCGGTGTGGCCTTCGACCCTCATGGACCAACGTTCCGCAGCGAAGCCTTTCCTGCCTATAAAGCCCAGCGTGAAGAAACGCCCGAGGATATCCGCAAAGCCGTTCCTATTATCAAAGATTTGCTGAAAGCATATCGCATTCCCATCCTGCAAGTGGATGGCTTCGAGGCTGATGACGTCATCGGAACCATAGCAGGAAAAGCAGGTTCCATCGGTGTAGAAACCTATATGCTCACACCCGATAAGGACTACGGACAGTTGGTTCGCGACAATGTTTTCATCTATCGTCCCCGACACGGAGGTGGCTATGAAACATTGGGCCCCAAGGAGGTATGCGAGAAATACAATATCCCCTCCCCCATGGCCGTCATTGACTTGCTGGCCTTGATGGGCGACTCGGCCGACAACTTCCCAGGCTGCCCTGGCGTGGGAGAAAAGACAGCCGCCAAACTGATCGATGAATTCGGAAGTATTGAACAGCTATTGGCCCGCTCGTCAGAAATCAAAGGCAAGCTTCGCGAGAAAGTGGAAGAACATGTGGAGGACATCAAGATGAGTTACTTCCTGGCAACCATCAAGACTGATGTGCCCATCGAGCTCGATATGGAAAATCTGAAACTCGTAGAACCAAACGAGGACGAATTAGGTAAACTGCTCACAGAACTGGAGATGAAGAGCTTTGCCGACAGAGTTCTTAAAAAAAGTCAAAAACCGCAAAAAGTCGTAAATCAGCAGCTCGATCTCTTTGCCGAATTTGCGACTAACGGGCAAGAAGAACCAGAAAACACAAGTTTTGAGACGGTAAAAACCACGCCTCACAATTACAAACTCGTTGATAATCAGGAAGATTTGAAGAAACTTTGTGATTATTTCTTGACAAACAAAATTCTCAGTCTAGACACGGAGACCACTTCAACCAGCGCCATCGATGCAGAATTGGTTGGTTTGAGCTTCGCCGTGAAGGAATTCGAGGCCTTTTACGTGCCCGTTCCAGCTAATCGTGAAGAAGCGTTGCAAATTGTTAATATCTTTAAACCAGTCTATGAGAACCCCGACATTCTAAAGATTGGTCAAAATCTGAAGTACGACCTGGAAGTGCTTCGCAACTACGACATCCATCTCGCCGGTCAGATGTGGGACACCATGATTGCCCACTACCTCATCCAACCAGAGTTGCATCATAACATGGACTACATGGCCGAGATATATCTCAACTATCAAACCATCCACATCGATGAGCTCATCGCCCCCAAAGGCAAGAATCAGAAATCGATGCGCGCTCTCCCACCCTCACAGGTGTACGAGTATGCTGCCGAAGATGCAGACATCACACTCCGCCTGAAGAACAAACTCGAACCAGAGTTGAAAAAAGCAGAGTGCGAAGACCTGTTCTATCAAATAGAAATGCCACTGATGCCCGTATTGGCAGAGATGGAGATGAACGGTGTTTGCCTGGATACGGCATCCCTTGCAGAAACGTCAAAACAATTCACCAACCGCATGAACGAAATAGAGGCACGCATCTACGAGTTGGCAGGCGAGCAGTTCAATATTGCCTCACCCAAGCAGGTTGGCGAGATACTCTTCGATAAACTCAAGATAGTAGAGAAAGCGAAGAAAACTAAGACAGGACAATATGTCACCTCTGAAGAGGTGCTTCAGCAACTGCGCAACAAACATGAGATCGTTGCCGACATACTGGAACACAGAGGTTTAAAGAAGCTAATCGGCACCTATATCGATGCGCTTCCCAAGCTGATCAACCCCAAGACAGGCCATATCCACACCTCGTTCAACCAAACCATCACAGCCACAGGTCGCCTGTCAAGCAGCGACCCAAACCTGCAAAATATCCCCATCCGAGGCGAGGATGGCAAGGAGATCCGCAAGGCGTTTATACCCGAGCCTGGATGTCTGTTCTTTTCAGCAGACTATAGTCAGATTGAGCTACGAGTGATGGCGCATCTTTCGCAGGATGCAGAGATGATAAAAGTGTTCAGCGAAGGTAAGGATTTGCACGCTGCAACAGCTGCCAACATCTACAAGAAGCCCATCGAAGAGGTGACGCGCGACGAGCGCACCAAATCGAAACGCGCCAACTTCGGCATCATCTACGGCATCACCGTATTTGGTCTGGCAGAGCGTTTGGATATCCCTCGCGACGAGGCCAAAATGCTGATTGACGGCTACTTCGCAACCTTCCCGCAGGTGCACGATTATATGGAAAAATCCAAAGAAGTGGCTCGCGAGAGGGGTTACGTCACTACCCTATTCGGTCGTCGCCGCTATCTGCCAGATATCAACTCGCATAACGCAACCGTTCGCGGATTTGCTGAGCGAAATGCCATCAACGCTCCTATCCAGGGCACAGCCGCTGATATTATTAAGGTGGCCATGATTCGCATTTTCAATCGATTTAAGGCCGAAGGCATACGCTCAAAGATGATTCTGCAGGTACACGACGAATTAAACTTCTCTGTCTACCCAGAGGAGAAAGAAAAAGTAGAGGGCATCGTGCTCGAAGAGATGCAGAATGCCCTGAACTTAAGTGTGCCTTTAGTGGCCGATTCCGGCTTTGGCCAGAACTGGCTCGAAGCCCACTAATCAGTAATTGAACGACGATCCGCCAAGGAACTCGCGCAGCAGCGATGTGGGTGGAATCTGAGTCTCAGGAATGGGACGGATATATCGAAGGAATTTCAGCAGGCGATAAGCCTCTGCATATTCCTTCGAATTTTCTGGAACCTGCTCTAACAGCGGCTCCGCCTGACTCTTAATAACAGCCAACTCGAACAGCATAGCGGTATTAAACATGGCATCGGCATTCTCCTGGAATGGAAATATCCACTTGTTCTCCCCTGCCCTTACGCTTGGCCAACGACGAATAGTCTCCTGAGCATTCACGCCACGATACTTGAAGTCACGAATAATTCTACGCAACAAGCGGTTATCTGTCGTTGGAATATAGTTATGGTTATCGAGCAGGATCGTAGTCAGCGCCGAAGCATAAACACGGAAAATCTGTTCGTTTGGAATCTCCGAAGTCAACTCCGGATTCAAAGCGTGAATTCCCTCTACTACCAGCACCTCATTACCCTTCAGCTGTAGTTTCTTTCCACTCCACTCGCTGCAGCCTTTCTGGAAATTATAGCGAGGCAGTTCTACCTCCTCACCCCTGAACAGAGCTGCAAGTTGCTCATTCAGCAAAGGCAGATTCAAGGCATGCAGATGTTCAAAATCGTAATCACCCTTCTCGTCTCTTGGTGTTTTCTCGCGATCCAAGAAATAATCATCCAGCGAGATGCCTACAGGATGGATACCATTCACAGCCAGCTGAACGCTGAGACGCTTGCAGGTAGTAGTCTTACCTGACGATGAAGGGCCGGCAATCAACACCAGTTTGATACCCTTACGCTGAGCTATTTCATCAGCAATCTTAGCAATCTTCTTCTCCTGCAATGCTTCGCTAATCTGGATTAGCTCCGACGAATGGCCGTTCATAATGGTCTCGTTCAGATCGCCAATCGTGCGCAGACCCAGAATATCCTGCCACTGATGATGCTCCTTGAAGATACCAAACATCTTGTCCTGATGCGTCATCTCACCCAACTCGTTAGGATGCTCGCGTGAAGGCAGTCTTAAAAGCAACCCATCGAAGTATTTCTCCACGCCAAACAGGTAAATTTGTTTGGTATTCGTAAGCAGAGAGCCATAGTAGTAATCCACGTAACCATCTATGTCATAATAGGTTGTAAACAATCTTCCAGTACTCTTCAGCAACTTCACCTTCGAGCGGTTATGCAGACTATCGAAAAGCTCTATGGCCTCCTGGGTGGTTGTTTCGTAACGATGGATAGGCATTGCCGCATCGATAATCTCCTGCATACGACGACGGATGGCACCAGCATCATCGAGCGTAACAGGGCGACCTATGTTCAGATTCACGTAATAGCCGTTGCTGACAGGGATATCGATAGAAACCTTACAAGGCTTAAAAAGCTCGTGAGCAGCCTTGCAGAGCACAAAGAACAAACTACGGGTATAAGCGCGTGAGCCACTCGAAGAAGTAATATCCAGAAACTCTACCTGCTTCTGCTTATATATGCGGTAGTGCATACCCTCCACCTTATTGTTCACATGAACAGAAATGGGTCCGTGCTCTATCTGCAAACCAGACAATTCGTAAACCTCTTCAACAGTAGAGCCTACTGGAACTTCTACCGTTTTGTTGTTATTTAGTACGTAGACTTTTACCTCTTTTTCCATAAGCAATATTTATTGTTCAAGTAAAAATACCCTGCAAAGATAACATTTTTCTGAATTTTTAACCGACATTTCAGAGTTTTTTTTTAACTTTGTCCCCGGTTTACTAAATATAGATACGTTTTTTATGTCAATCTGGATTATTTTTAAACTTCTGGGTTCGCTTGCGCTGTTGATGTTCGGTATGAAGTCGATGAGTGAAGCATTGCAGAAGATGGCGGGACCACAGTTACGCCATGTGTTAGGAGCGATGACAACCAATCGCTTTACTGGCATGCTTACTGGTATGCTTGTTACAGCCTCAGTACAGTCATCAACAGCCACCACTGTGATGACTGTTTCGTTTGTTAATGCCGGTCTGCTGACCTTGGCTCAGGCCATCTCAGTTATCATGGGCGCTAACATCGGAACCACCCTCACCGCTTGGATTATGTCGGCAGGTATGTCGTTCGACATTACCAGCGCCGTTTATCCGGCATTCTTCCTGGGCATCATACTTATCTATCTGAAGAGATACCGCTATATTGGCGATTTCCTGTTCGGACTATCGTTCCTGCTGATGGGACTGGGTACTCTGAGAATGACGGGTACAGAGATGCACTTGGGTGAGAACCAGGCCCTACTCGACTTCTTTGCATCGTTCGACCCCGACTCGTTCTTCACCACCCTCATATTCCTGTTCTTAGGCGGTGTGCTCACCTTCTGCGTGCAGTCATCAGCAGCCGTCATGGCTATCACCATGATACTCTGTTCGAGCGGCGCTCTACCTATCTATCAGGGTATTGCATTGGTTATGGGTGAGAATATCGGAACCACCATTACTTCAAACCTCGCTGCCCTATCGGCCAACACTCAGGCCCGTAGAGCCGCCCTCGCCCATATGTTCTTCAACGTATTCGGTGTGGTTTGGATTCTGTTTGTGTTCCGTCCGTTCATCGATGCCGTTTGCGGCATGGTGGGCTACGATGTAAACATGACTAAAGATGCCGTTGCTACAAGCGTATTCCTGGCCAATGCCGCTAAGCTGAGCTTTGTGCTGGCAGCTTTCCACACCTGCTTTAATGTGGCCAACACCTTTATTCTTATTTGGTTTATCCCACAGATTGAGCGCTTTGTATGCTGGGTTATCAAGCCAAAGAAGGTTGACGAGGAAGAAGACTTCCGCTTGCACTTTATTACAGCCGGCTTCATGAAGACCCCTGAGCTTTCGGTACTCGAGGCACAGAAAGAAATCCAGTCGTTCTCCGATCGTATGCAGCGTATGTTCAATATGGTTCGCGAACTGCTCACGCTCTCGTCAAGCTCAAGCAATAAGAAGGATAATCGCGACTCTGAGTTTAACAAGCTCTACACCCGCATTGAGAAATACGAAGGCATCAGCGATAACATGGAGATTGAGATTGCCAACTATCTGAACTCCGTGAGTGATGCTCACCTGTCAGACGACTCAAAGGCTAAAATACGTGCTATGTTACGAGAAATCAGCGAGTTAGAGAGTATCGGCGACGCCTGCTTCAATATGGCTCGCACCATTTCCAGAAAGTACAATGGCAAGCAGGATCACTTCAACGAGAAGCAGTACGACCACATCCATCAGATGATGGAACTCACCGATCAGTCGCTCTCGCAGATGAACCGATTGATGATGGGCCGTAAGGAGTCATTCGATGTGAACCGTACATTCAATATCGAGCACGAAATCAATAACTTCCGCGACCAGCTGAAGTCACAGAACATCAACGATGTTAACAACCGTGAGTACACTTACGCCGTAGGTACCATTTATATGGACCTGATTAACGAGTGTGAGAAGCTGGGCGACTATGTAGTTAATGTCGTAGAGGCAAGAATGGGACTTCGTTAGGTTCCCAGCAGGGGAACTATTGGTTCCAAAGGCAGAAACTGCCAGTTTCCAGGTAGGGAACTGGCAGTTTTCTTTCCTCAAACTATTCGTCGCAGACAGCCCAAAAACAAATTTCCACCATAAAAGTATGGCTATTCTAGAAAAAAATCATTACCTTTGCAGCCAATTATCAAGGGGTGCCCACTTGTGTGGGCTGAGATGACACCCTCTAACCTGATCTGGATTATGCCAGCGTAGGGATGGATAGTAGGCCATATCAACAAACATTTTCCCCTTAACATTATTAATTTAGTGATACTTTTACAGTATGAAAAGATTTTTTTTAGGAATTGCTGCATTAGTGTGTGCAGTTAGCGTAAATGCTCAGCGCAAAGCAGCCCTCTACGATTCTACACAGGTAGAAGCGCTGAACGAAATTGTAGTAAAAGGTGTCAGGACACAGAAAAATGCACCATTTGCTGTAGCAAACATCAAGAAACAGGAACTCAATGCATTCTCAAAGACTGGTAAGGAGCTGCCTTTCCTCTTTTCGCAGACCCCAGGTGTACTGGCCTGGAGCGAGAACGGACTGGGCACAGGTACAACTTATATGCGCATTCGCGGTGCAGGCGATTCGCGTATCAACGTAACACTGGACGGCGTTCCCTTGAATTCACCTGAGGATCAGTGTGTTTTCTGGGCCAACATGAACTCATACGGCTCGCTATTGGGCTCTGTTCAGATTCAGCGAGGCATTGGAACATCAACCAATGGCGATGGCGCTTTTGGTGGAACAATCGCTCTGGCATCAGCCACTCCAAGCCAGAAGGCTGGGGGAGAGGTTTCTGCTTCGTATGGTTCATTCAACACCTTTAATGTAGGTGGAAAGTTCTCAACAGGTCTGCTTTGGAATCATCTGATTTTCGATGGTGCTTACCACGAGACAAACACTGATGGATTTATCCACGGAACCAGCGGCCGCAGCGGTTCTTACTATGGCGGACTGACTTGGATAGGAAGCAACTTCCAGATTCGTTACAAGAACATTGGAAACTTTGAAAAAACCGGTCAGGCTTGGAACGGCGTAACAGCAGGTGACAACGATATGAGCCTAATGGATGGCACCTATGGTATCAACTCTGGTATCAAGACTTATAAGGACATGTGGAACGCAGGACTTGGCAAGTATAACTCACTCTATGAATACCTGACCAGCTACGATAAAGATGCCAACGGCAACTATCCCACAGCCCGCTATCAGATGAACAATGGCAGTTTTTGGGACAAAACCACAGATAACTTCTGGCAGAATCACAACATTCTTTCTGCCGTTTACGACATCAACGACAACTGGAGCATTACAGGTTCGCTGCACTACACCCACGGCTACGGCTATTACAACGAATTCCGCTATAACTATAAGCTGAAGAAGTTTGGCATGACCTACGATGGTGTTAAGAAGAGTAACTTTGTACGCAAAAAAGGTCTGTCACAGAACACCTACGGCTTTATCTGGAATGCCAACTACAAGAACGATGCATGGGATGTTATCGGCGGCATGTCGCTTCAGGAGTTCGACGGCAATCACTTTGGTTATGTTACCTATATTGCCAACGATGATGTACGAAAGAAGTACATGTCTAATGGCGACTACAAATACTACGATTCTGATGCCACCAAGCTTGATGGTAGCACCTTTGTAAAGGCAGCTTACCACATCAACGAACAGTGGGATATCTTCGGCGACCTGCAGTATCGCTATGTTCAGTATGAAACTAATGGTAAGAACGATAAGTTCTACGCAGAAAACAGCGGATACTACAATCAGATGCTGAACATCGACGAGAGCTACCATTTCCTGAACCCAAAGGCTGGTTTCTCATGGAATCTTAACAATCATCGCGTATATGGTTCTGTTGCCTTGAGTCATCGCGAGCCTGAGCGTAATAACTTTACAGACAACTTCAATTACCCTTACCCCAAGGCTGAGAGACTTTTAGACTACGAGTTGGGCTACACCTTCAATAGCGACATTTTCCGCTTTGGTATCAACGGATACTATATGGATTACAACAACCAGTTTGTCCAGACAGGTCAGGAGACAGAAATAGGCGAAAAGGTGACCACAAACATTAAGGATTCATACCGCATGGGTATCGAAATCCAGGCCGCTGTTGATCCTTTCTCATGGCTCACTATTGAGGGTAATGCCGCACTCAGCAAGAATAAGATTAAAGATTTCGATGAGGTGGCCAGCGTAAACTGGGAAGACGACTTCCGCACTATCCACTACGACAACTCTACACTCGCCTTCTCACCCTCAACCATCCTGAATGGTTTTGTAAACCTGCATTGGAATGGTTTCCAGGCTGTATGGCACACCAACTTCGTCAGTAGTCAGTATCTGGATAACACAGAGAATGCCGATCGTTCGCTGCCTTGCTATTCTGCCTCTGACGCTAACATCAGCTACACCTGGAAGCCCAACAAGGCCATCAAGGAGTGCATCTTCGGCCTGAACTTCAACAATATCTTCAATCGCCGTTATGCCGCCAATGGTTGGGTATATTCAAGCATCGTTGAAGAATACGGTCACCCCAACGAGAACCGCTACTATCAGATTGGATTCATTCCTATGGCAGGCTTTACAATGATGGGTAACGTAACACTCCGATTCTAATGGCAGAATTTATATCAGCACACTGGCTCGACATCACAACCACGATACTCGGACTGCTCTATATCCTGTTCGAGTATCGTGCCAGTGTCTGGCTTTGGTTAGTAGGATTTCTGATGCAGGCCTTAGGCATTGTGCTATACTACCAGAAAGGACTCTATGCCGATTGCGGCATGGAGTTCTATTATCTTTCAATGACCGTGTATGGATACTTGAAATGGGTACACGGTTCGGCTGAGAAGAAAGCGCTCCCTATCACCCATTTTCCTCGCAAGCTTATCATCCCCTGGCTGGCCCTTATTCTTGCCATCTGGGGCACCATTTACTGGCTACTGGTATCATACACCAATAGCAACGTTCCACTGGCCGACAGTTTCACTACCGCCCTCAGCATCGTAGGTATCTGGGCCTTAGCACATAAATACTTGGAACAGTGGTTCATTTGGATTATAGTCGACATTGTAACATGCTTTCTATATTTCTACAAAGACATTCCTTTCAAGGCCGGACTATACGCTTTATACGTTATAATTGCCATTTTTGGCTACAAAAAATGGAAAAATATGATAGATAATCGCTCTATTTGAGCGGTTTTTTGCCATATAATTTGGCTATCTGCCACGTTTTTCGTACTTTTGCAGCGAATTACAAATTCAAATGCTTATGCAGACGAACAGTCATTTATCGCGATTAATTCATGACCAGGCCAAGAAGTATGGCGACCGTGAGGTTTTAATCTACAAGGATTTCGGCGGGTCAGTATGGAAATCATATTCGTGGAATCAGTTCTCGGATATGGTCAAAAAAGTGTCTAATGCCTTACTCAACCTGGGTGTAAAGGTACAGGAAAATCTGGGAGTTTTCTCTCAAAACTCTGTACAGTATCTGTTCTGCGACTTTGGTGCATGGGGAGTTCGTGCAGTAACCATACCCTTCTACGCTACCAGCTCAGAGCAGCAGATCCAGTTTATGATTAGCGATGCCAAAATACGCTACCTCTTTGTAGGCGAACAAGAGCAGTACGACAAAGCACGTCGGATTTTCTCTACTTGTCCTACACTCGAGCGTATCATCGTATTCGATAAGAACGTACAAATCTCCTCACTCGACCTCAGTTCGATGTATTTCGACGATTTCCTGAAGTTGGGTGAGAACTATCCTCGTCAGACCGAAGTCGAGTCGCTTCAAGCTCAGGCTTCGATGAACGATATTGCCAACATCCTCTATACCAGCGGAACAACTGGCGATTCGAAGGGTGTTATCCTGACCTGCGGACAATACAATGCCGCAATGATTGCCAACGATAAGTGTGTACCCGTTGGCGAGAACGACAGAGTGCTTAACTTCCTGCCATTCACACATATTTTCGAGAAGGGATGGAAGATTCTGTGTTTGACAGAAGGCGCAACACTCATTGTAAACACCTATCCTCAGGAGGTTCAGCAGTCGATGAAGGATACACACCCCACATGTATGTCCTCTGTTCCCCGTTTCTGGGAGAAGGTATATATGGGTGTACAGGAGCAGATTGAGAAAGCCAGCGCCCCCAAGCGCAAACTGTTCCGCCACGCTGAAGCTGTAGGCAAAAAACATAACATCGACTACGTTTCTAAAGGCAAGCGCCCACCATTGCTCCTGCATATGGAGTACGAGTTCCTGAATAAAACCGTATTCTCGCTGGTTCGTAAGGAACTTGGATTAGAGAACGCTCACTTCTTCCCAACAGCAGGCGCTACCGTTAATCCTAAGGTCGAGGAGTTTGTTCACTCTATCGGCATTAACATGATTGTTGGTTACGGATTGACAGAGAGTCTGGCCACCGTTAGCTGTAATCACCTTGGCAAACCATACACCGTTGGTGGTGTTGGTATTCCCATCGAGGGTATCGACATTAAGATCAGCGAAGAGGGTGAGGTACTGCTTAAAGGCCCAACTATCACCCCTGGCTACTACAATCGCGAGGATCTTACCAAGGCTGCCTTTACCGAAGATGGTTACTTTAAGACAGGCGACTCAGGCTATCTGAAGGATGGCGAGCTGTTTCTGAAAGAGCGTATTAAGGACCTCTTCAAGACTTCAAACGGAAAGTATATTGCCCCACAGATGATTGAATCTAAGTTGCTGGTTGATAAGTATATCGATCAGATTGCCATCATTGCCGACCAGCGCAAGTTTGTTTCGGCTCTGATTATCCCCGTATATGCCCTGTTGGAGGAATATGCCCGCGAGAACAAAATACCTTTCGAGAACAGAGAGCAGCTTTGCAAAAATCCAAAGATCAATGAGATGATGAAGGAGCGTATCGACACGCTGCAGCAGTCGCTTGCTCACTACGAGCAGATTAAGCGCTTCACCCTGCTGCCTCATCACTTCACAATAGAGAAAGGCGAACTTACAAATACTTTAAAAATCAAGCGTCGTGTACTGAACGAAAACTACAAGAAGGAAATTGACGCGATGTACGCAGAATAAAATATGATTACTCAGGATCAGCTGAAAAATGTTTTGGAGAGAGCGGATGCCCTGCACCGCTACTTGGAAATAGACAAGAAAAAGATTGAATACGAGGAGGAAGATCTTCGTACGCAGGCCCCTGACTTTTGGGAAGATCGCAAGCGTGCTGAAGAACAGATGAAGAAAGTAAAGGGCATCAAGAAATGGCTTGACGGCTACAAGGAGGTTCGCACCCTTGCCGATGAGTTACAATTAGCTTTCGACTTCTTCAAAGACGAGATGGTTACAGAGGAGGAGGTTGAAGACACCTATGCCAAAGCCATCAAGGCTATCGAGGACCTGGAGCTCAAGAATATGCTCCGACAAAAGGAAGACCCCATGGAGGCCGTCCTGAAGATTAACAGCGGTGCTGGTGGTACCGAGGCACAGGACTGGGCTTCGATGCTGATGCGAATGTATATGCGCTGGGCTGAAGCACACGGTTATAAGGTAACCATTTCGAACCTGCTTGACGGTGACGAAGCCGGCATTAAGAGTGTAACCATGCAGTTGGAAGGCGGCGATTATGCTTACGGCTATCTGAAGAGCGAGAACGGCGTTCACCGCTTGGTACGTGTTTCACCATTCAACGCTCAGGGTAAGCGTATGACGTCATTTGCTTCTGTTTTCGTTTCACCTCTGGTTGATGATACCATCGAGGTATATGTTGACCCTGCCAAACTCTCATGGGATACTTTCCGAAGCAGTGGTGCTGGTGGTCAGAATGTAAACAAGGTAGAATCAGGTGTTCGCCTGCGCTATTGGTACACCGATCCTGATACTGGTGAGGAAGAAGAAATCCTCATTGAGAATACGGAAACCCGCGACCAGCCAAAGAACAAGGAGCGCGCTATGACACTGCTTAAATCGCAGCTCTACGATCGTGCGATGAAGAAGCGTTTGGAAGCCCAGGCAAAAATCGAGGCTGGCAAGAAGAAAATCGAGTGGGGTAGCCAGATACGTAGCTACGTGTTTGATGACCGCCGCGTAAAAGACCATCGTACCAACTATCAGACTACAGACGTGGATGGTGTGATGGACGGAAAGATTGACGAATTTATCAAGGCTTATCTCATGGAATTCCCCGTCAATGACGAAGAACAATAACGAATAACAAATAAAATCATTAAAACTATGGCTCAAATCGCAAAAACATCAAAGTCTACTCAGAAGAAGGAGGCTTTTCAGAAGAAACAAGAAGAAGGTGGCAAGAAAGTGCTGGAGTATATCTTCGGCGCATTAATTATTCTTGCTGTACTGTTTGTGGCTTACTCTATTTTCATCGTATCGTAAATGAGCGGCCTGGAAATAGAACGCAAATTTCTTGTAAAGAACAACGACTATAAGCGACAGGCTACCAGTAGTAGTCGCATTTGTCAAGGTTATATCTGCAGCCATCGCGGACGTACCGTCAGGGTACGTATCCGTGATAGCCGCGGATATTTAACGATTAAAGGCCCTTCTGGTGCTGATGGGCTTACGCGATATGAATTCGAAAAGGAGATTTCTTTGGACGAAGCACAACATCTGATGGACATCTGCGAACCTGGTAAGATAGACAAGACCCGCTATCTGGTACCTTGCGGCAAGCACACCTTCGAAGTTGATGAGTTCTACGGCGAGAACGAAGGCTTAGTGATGGCAGAGATTGAGTTAAGCTCAGAGGATGAAGCCTTTGAAAAACCAAACTTCATCGGTGAGGAAGTAACAGGCGATCGCAGGTATTACAACTCATGCCTACTAAGCAATCCCTTTACCGCCTGGCCCGAAAACACCAAATCAGCACACCCAAAACAGCTGCAAAAGTAACACCTGTTGCATTAGCAGCCAAGTCAAGCCAATCGCCACTGCGATGCCCAAAGGTACAGTATTCCTGTAACAGTTCCAATATACCACTCATCATGATTGGAGCCAGCCATCCCCAAAAGAACATCTTCTCATAATCAGCCTGTTTATGTTTAAAGGTATACTCTATCCATACCACCATAAACGTACTGCCATACATCACCACATGCACCCATTTATCAATAAACTCCACATTGTCAAGTGGTGTTTCTGGAAAGAAGGGAACAAGAGACAGAATCCATATCAAAGCGATGCAGACCATCGACAATGGATATTTCCTTAAGAAATGAAACAAAAAACTCATATTTACTTGCAATTTCGGTGCAAAATTAAGAAATTATTTATACTTTTGCAACCAAATTAAAAGAAAAGTGTATATGTCACAACTTGAAAGGGCAAGTTTCGGTAGCAAAATAGGCGTTATTCTCGCCACGGCAGGATCAGCTGTTGGCTTGGGAAATATATGGCGTTTCCCATACATGACAGGACAGAATGGTGGTGCCATTTTTATCATCATTTATGTATTCTGTGTCTTACTACTGGGTATTCCCTGTATGATTAGCGAGTTTATCATTGGACGTCATGGTCAGGCCAATACCGCACGCGCTTTCCGCATCATGTCAGGTGATACTATCTGGTCGATCATCGGCTATATGGGTGTACTGACAGGATTTCTCATTTCAGGCTACTATGCAGTCGTTTCAGGCTGGTGCTTAGAGTATGTCTGGGCATCTGTTTCTGGCAGGCTATTAGGAAACCCTGAATATATTAAAGATTATTTTACTACCTTCGAACAGGATCCTGTCAAGCCAGTATTCTGGACTTTCATTATTCTGCTGGCCACTTATCTGATTATTGAAAATGGCGTACGTAACGGTATTGAGAAAGCATCTAAGCTCATGATGCCCATCTTGTTCATTCTCCTGCTGATTATTGTAGTGGCATCGTGCCTGCTGCCAAATGCAGATAAGGGTATCGAATTCCTGTTCAAACCAGATATTTCGAAACTGAATAGCGATGTTTTCTTAGCTGCCTTAGGACAGTCATTCTATTCTCTGAGTATAGCCATGGGATGTATCTGTACCTATGCCAGCTACTTCTCCAAACAAACCAATCTCACAACATCGGCTATTAACATCAGCGTTATCGATTTTATGGTTGCTCTACTGGCCGGTCTCATTATCTTCCCTGCAGCTTTCTCTGTAGGCGTCAATCCTGATAGCGGTCCCTCACTGATATTCATTACCATTCCTAATGTATTCCATCAGGCTTTTGGTAGTATCGCCAGTTTAGGATACATCATCTCCATACTCTTCTATGCCTTACTCTCGATGGCAGCCTTGACATCGCTGATGTCGCTCCACGAGGTCAGCACGGCATTCCTGGAAGAAGAGTTAGGCACCACTCGCAAACGCGCAGCGGCCTTTGTAACAATCGGATGTATACTGGTTGGAACCATCTGTTCACTCTCACTGGGCCCCTGGGAGAGCTACAAAGTGTTTGGCATGACCATCTTCGATCTGTTCGATTTTGTGACAGGTCAGTTATTCTTGCCCATTGTCGGCTTCCTCACATGTATCTTCATTGGATGGTCTGTTCCCCATAAGATTGTACGCGACGAGTTCACCAATATGGGTACACTGCGCAATGAATCCATGTTCCATCTATACATATTTCTTGTGAAATACGTATGTCCTATATGTATCTTGTTTATCTTTCTTCATCAATTTGGATTGCTTAAGTAATGGAGAATAGAGGAACATTTGGCAGCAAACTGGCTATTATCCTGACGACAGCAGGTTCAGCCGTAGGATTAGGAAACATCTGGCGTTTCCCATTTATGACGGGACAGAATGGTGGCGCCGCCTTCATTCTGATCTATTTAGGATGCGTCCTGATATTAGGTATACCTGGCATGATCAGCGAGTTTATCGTTGGACGTTATTCCCAGTCAAATGCAGCACGAGCGTATGGCAATGTTGGATTCAAGCGCGCCAAATACATTGGCTACTTAGGTATCCTGACATCAACCATTATCCTTGGCTTCTATGCTGTAGTGGCAGGTTGGTGCCTGCAATATCTCTTTGCCTCGATAACAGGCAAGTTGAATGGCGACACCAACTACATCATCGAGTATTTCAAAACCTTCTCAAGCGACCCTATACAGCCCTGCTTATGGGGCGTTGGTTTTGTACTGATAACGCATTATGTAGTAGCCAAAGGTGTGAATGATGGTATCGAACGCGCCTCTAAGTTACTTATGCCTTTATTGTTGTTGCTATTGGTCATCTTGGTTATTGCATCATGTTTACTTCCTGACGCATCGAAAGGTATCGAATTCCTGCTGAAACCCGATTTCACAAAAGTAAGCAGTAATGTATTCCTTGAGGCCTTAGGGCAAGCTTTCTTTTCACTGAGTTTAGGCACAGCTTGCTTATGCACTTACGCATCATATTTCAAGAAAGACAGTAATCTGCTGAGATCTGCCACACAGATAGCTCTGCTCGATTCAACAATAGCCATCTTAGCAGGCTTGATGATCTTCCCCGCAGCATTCTCTGTAGGCGTACAACCAGATAGCGGTCCATCGCTCATCTTCATCACATTACCCAACGTGTTCCGTCAGGCCTTTGAGAGCATGCCTGTGGTAGGGTTCATTATTTCCATCTTATTCTACGCCTTACTGGTATTTGCGGCATTGACATCAACCATTTCCATGCATGAAATTGGTACAGCCTTCTTCCATGAGGAGTTACATCTGCCAAGAAACAAAGCAACCTGGATTCTTACTACAGTCTGTGGTTTCATTACCATCTTCTGTTCACTATCTGTAGGAGCTTACAGCGAACTGCAGCTCTTTGGCATGCCACTAATGGATTTCTGCGACTTCATTACTGCACAGATCATGCTACCTGCTGGTGCATTCTTTACCAGCATCCTCGTTGGCTGGTTCGTAGAACGTCAATTAATCGCTAATGAGTTTACCAATAATGGCACACTTAGAGCCACGTTCCTCAGCGCCTATCTGTTCTCTGTCAGATATATCGTTCCACTCTGCATTCTGCTCATTTTCCTGCATCAGTTCCATATTATATGATCCGCGAATTCTTCTATCTACAGAAGTCCGACCGCAAAGTCATACTCACATTGCTGGTTGCGATAGTAGCGATATTCGCCATGATATATATTGCTGGAGATTATGAGACAGAGGAAACAGCACAACAAAAAGAAACTATCACATCGCATACCAACAAGAGCTACAGCTATGCCAGCTATAAGCCCAAGAAGGTTGAACGATTTGCCTTCGATCCCAATACAGCAGACAGTAGCCAACTGCTACGTTTAGGTTTACAGCCTTGGCAGGTTAGGAATATCTACAAATACAGAGCGGCAGGAGGCATTTACCGTAAACCGCTTGATTTCGCCAAGCTCTATGGACTAACAGTAAAACAATATCGTGAATTGGAACCATATATTCATATCTCCAGCGACTACCTGCCTGCATCCATATTATTGGAGAAAGAAAAAGACCAAGTAAAATCACATCATCAGAACATACCTAAGGACACAGCTGCTACTCAGTATCCCAAGAAGATTAAGGCTACTGAACACATCGTGCTGAATACAGCAGATACCACTACTTTGGTAACCATCCCAGGCATTGGTCCTTACTTTGCACGTAAAATTGTGCAGTATGGCAATCGGTTAGGAGGATATATCAGTGTTGATCAACTCGATGAGATAGAAGACTTCCCCATAGAAGCCAAGAAATACTTAGTTATCAATAATCCCACACTCAAGAAACTAAATGTAAACCAATTGTCGCTCAATGAACTGAAGCGACATCCCTATATCAACTTCTACATGGCAAAAGCTATTGTAGATTATCGCCGCCTACATGGGACCATTCATTCTTTGAACGAATTACACCTTATCAAAGACTTTACGCCTGAGGTCATTCAGCGTCTTACGCCGTATGTTGCGTACTGATTTGTTAATAAATCATAGCGAATGATAGTTGATTCAGGGAAATATCGTATATTTGCAAAATAAACTAAAAAACGAAAGAAAGATGTTTGGATTAGGATTCCAGGAGATACTGGTTATTGCATTGATTATTTTGCTGCTCTTTGGCGGCAAGAAGATTCCCGAACTGATGCGTGGCCTTGGCAAAGGCGTAAAAAGCTTCAAGGAGGGAATGAACGAGGTTACAGACGTGAAGAAAGAGGTAGAACAGGACGAGAAGAAGGATGCGTGATACACCCACAATGACGTTCTGGGATCATCTTGACGAACTGCGTGGGGTGATTATCAGAGTGTTGGTGGTAACGGCTTTAGGCGCTGCTGTTGCTTTCTGCCTGAAGGATGAACTCTTTGCCATCGTACTGGCACCACGCTCCAGCGATTTCATCACCTACCGACTATTAGGCGTAGAACCATTCTGTGTTCATCTGATGAACATCGGACTCACAGAGCAGTTCATGGTTCACCTGAAAACGGCCTTCTATGCAGGCGTTCTGGTGGCTTCGCCCTATATCATCTACCAACTCTTCCGATTTGTATCACCAGCGCTCTATGACAACGAAAGGAAATACGCCACACTACTCTGCTGTAGCGGGTACCTGATGTTCATGCTGGGCACAGCACTCAATTATCTGCTGATATTCCCACTAACCGTCAAGTTTTTGGGCACTTATCAGGTTAGTCCCGATGTGGCAAATATGCTCACGTTGCAATCTTACATCGATACGTTGCTGATGATGAACCTAGTGATGGGCATTGTGTTCGAGCTGCCTGTAGTAAGCTGGCTGTTAGGCAAGATGGGGCTGATTCATGCCACGATGATGCAGAGCATACGCCGACATGCAGTAGTAGCAATACTAGTGGTTGCTGCGATTATAACCCCCACTACCGATGCCTTTACGCTCTTTGTGGTAGCATTACCCATCTGGCTGCTCTACGAACTGAGCATTGTGATAGTTAGAATAACAGAATAGAACAAATACTTATATATATAGACTTATGCTTCGTAAAATCAGAACCATCCTTGCAGCGGTGATGTTTGTACTGATCACGCTGCTGTTCCTCGACTTCACGGGGACGTTACATCATTGGCTCTCATGGTGTGCCAAGATTCAGTTCTTGCCTGCTGTGATGGCACTCAATGTAGTAGTGGTAGTGGCATTCTTGCTCATCACACTTATTTGTGGACGCACCTACTGCTCCATCATCTGTCCTATGGGCGTGTTTCAGGACATACTGGCCCGACTGAACAGGAAAAAGAATAAATACAGCTATTCGAAAGAGGTTCGTTGGCTCCGCTATCCTATGCTTGTGATCTTCATCATCGCTGGAGTGGCTGGCATTGGATCGATATTCCAATTGTTAGCACCTTATAGCAGCTATGGACGTATCGCCACCATGATATTCCAACCTGTTTGGAAGATGGGTAACAACATCTTAGCCGAGCTGGCTGAGCGTGCCGATAGCTACGCCTTCTACAGTATTGATACCTGGATGCGCTCCATGCCAGTATTCATAATCGCAGCTGTTACTTTAGTTGTGGTATTTATCTTGGCTTGGCGAGGCGGACGTACCTATTGTAACACCATCTGCCCTGTAGGAACCATCCTGTCGTTCTTTGCCCGTTTCTCATGGCTGAAGATCCATTTCGATGAGAGCAAGTGTAAGAACTGCTCACTCTGCTCTAAGAACTGCAAGGCTGCCTGCATCGATTTCAAGACACATACTGTAGATTACAGTCGCTGTGTGGTTTGTGGCAACTGTATTGATAGCTGTAAGTTTGGTGCACTGAAGTACACAGCTACCAAACCATCAAAGAAAGCAAAACAAACTGAAGATGCCAGCACTATCGATACTTCAAAGCGCTCGTTCCTACTGGCAACAGCTTTGGTTTCAACAGCTGCTCTGG
This sequence comes from Prevotella sp. P6B4, assembly GCF_000619985.1. Classification (NCBI taxonomy): domain Bacteria; kingdom Pseudomonadati; phylum Bacteroidota; class Bacteroidia; order Bacteroidales; family Prevotellaceae; genus Prevotella; species Prevotella sp. P6B4. The sequence goes on along the minus strand of NZ_JHVE01000004.1, from coordinate 72,184 downwards.
CACAGAAGAAGAAGGAAAAGCTGATGGATGGTGGATTGGCAGAAATCGAAGATAAGGTAATGCCAGAGCGCCAGACACCGCTCACACCTCCAGGCTCGCTCTCATTCCAGAATCTGGCCACCCGTTGCACAGGTTGTCAACTCTGTGTCTCAGAGTGTCCAAATCAGGTGTTGCGCCCTTCTTCCGACTTGATGCACCTGATGCAGCCCACCATGTCGTACGAACATGGCTATTGCCGCCCAGAGTGTACACGCTGCTCTCAGGTTTGTCCTGCAGGGGCTATCAAGCCTATCGACAAGGACGAGAAGACCTCTGTTCAGATTGGTCACGCCGTATGGATTAAGAAAAACTGCGTGGTACTGACTGATGAGGTGGAGTGCGGTAACTGTGCCCGCCATTGTCCTTCTGGTGCTATCGAGATGGTTCCACTCGATGAGAACAATGAGGAATCACCCATGGTTCCAGCTATCAACGAGGCAGCTTGTATTGGCTGCGGCGCCTGTGAGTATGTTTGCCCGTCTCGTCCGTTCTCAGCTATTTATGTTGAGGGACACGAAGTACACAAGCACATTTGATGATTTAATCATTTTCATTTTGACGTTTTATGGAAAAAAAGAATATATCACGCCGTTCTTTCCTGAAGCTCTTCGGAGCTGGATCAGTAGCTACTGCAGCTACCCTTGCTGGATGCAAAAGTGGCAATAAAGCAGGTAGTCAGGCAAAAGAAGAATACAGAAATCAGGTTGAACCACCTGTTGGTCAGATGACCTATCGCATTAATCCCAAGACTAAGGATAAAGTATCAATCCTGGGCTATGGCATGATGCGCTTACCCTCCAAAGTTGACAATAGTGATGAGTTCGATCAGGATATGATCAACAAGCAGATCGACTATGCCCTGGCGCATGGCTTGAACTACATCGATACATCACCCGTATATTGTCAGGGAAAGTCTGAGCGTTGTACAGGTATCGCCCTGAGCCGCCATAAGCGTAGCGAGTACTTCGTGGCTACCAAACTTTCTAATTTCAACCACGACTACTGGTCGTTCGAGAAATCGAAGGAGATGTACCACAACTCTATGAAAGAGCTGCAGGTTGACTATCTCGACTACTACCTGCTGCATGCCGTAGGTGGCAGTATGGAGGAGTTTAACGGGCGCTATGTGGATAACGGCATCATGGACTATCTGCTGAAGGAGCGCGAGGCAGGTCGCATTCGCAACCTTGGATTCTCGTTCCATGGCAAACAGGAGGTGTTCGACGAGGTATTGGCCCTCGACGAAAAGTACCATTGGGACTTTGTACAGATAGAGCTGAACTATCTGGATTGGGACTATGCCAACGAGATCAGTAAGAGTAACGTAGATGCCAGCTACCTCTATGCCGAACTGCAGAAGAAAGGCATTCCCGCAGTTATTATGGAGCCGCTGTTAGGAGGCCGATTGGCCAACCTGCCCCAGTATCTGATGACAGAACTGAAGAGTCGTGACCCAGAGCGTAGTGTAGCTTCATGGGCCTTCCGCTATGCAGGCACCAACGAGGGTGTACTTACCGTATTGAGCGGTATGACCTATATGGAGCACCTGAAGGACAATCTGTTGAGCTACTGTCCGCTGAAACCGCTTACCGAAGAGGAGATGCGATTCCTCGACAAGGATATCGCCCAGAAGATTGTGGGCCTTGAGAATATTCCATGCAACGATTGTAAATATTGTATGCCTTGTCCTTATGGCGTAGATATCCCAGCCATCTTTGTACATTACAACAAGTGCAAGAACGAAGGTTCACTACCAATGGGAGTAGGGGATAGTGAGTATCGCAAACATCGTCGCCAGTATCTCATTTCGCTGGATAGGGTAGTACCTCGCGATCGCCAGCCCGATCATTGTATCCAGTGCGGTCAGTGCGAGCCACATTGTCCGCAGAGCATTCGCATTCCACGCGAACTGGCAAAGATTGATGAGATGATTGAGAGCTTGAAGCGCAACCCAGAGAGCCCAGAAGTATAAAAAGAATAAATAAATTTGGTTTTTTGCTCACTTAATCGTACCTTTGCACCCGAAATAAACGTTTATAGAAGAAAATGGCATTAAAATGTGGTATTGTGGGACTGCCAAATGTGGGCAAGTCTACCTTGTTTAATTGTCTGTCGAGTGCGAAGGCTCAGGCAGCAAACTTCCCTTTTTGTACAATCGAACCCAATGTGGGTGTCATCACTGTACCTGATGAAAGACTGACCAAACTCGCTGAGCTGGTTCACCCAGGACGTATCGTTCCTGCTACCTGCGAGATTGTAGATATTGCTGGTCTCGTAAAAGGCGCTTCTAAGGGCGAGGGACTGGGTAATAAATTCCTTGGAAACATCCGCGAAACCGATGCTATCATCCACGTGCTGCGTTGTTTCGAGGACGAGAATATCACGCACGTTGATGGCACTATCGACCCCATCCGCGATAAGGAGATTATCGATACAGAGCTTCAGCTGAAGGACCTTGAGACTATCGAGAGCCGCTTGGCTAAGACCGAGAAGGCTGCAGCTGCTGGTAATAAGGACGCAAAGATCGAGGCTACCGTACTGCACGCTTATAAAGAGGTGCTCGAGCAGGGTAAGAATGCCCGTATCGTAGAGTTCGAAAGCAAGGACGAGCAGGATTGCGCTCGCAATCTGTTCCTGCTTACTTCAAAGCCTGTGCTTTACGTTTGCAACGTAGGCGAGACTGATGCCAAGAGCGGTAATGCCTTTACCAAGAAAGTAGAGGAGCTGGCTAAGGAGGAAGGCGCTGAGACTATGGTTATCGCCGCTAAGACCGAAGAGGATATCGCCGAGCTGGAGAGCTACGAGGACAAGCAGATGTTCTTGGAGGAGTTGGGCTTGGAGGAGAGTGGTGTAAACCGTCTGATTAAGAAGGCCTACGCTCTGCTTAACCTCGAGACCTTTATCACCGCTGGTGAGATGGAGGTCAAGGCCTGGACCTATAAGAAGGGCTGGAAGGCACCACAGTGTGCTGGTGTTATCCATACCGACTTCGAAAAGGGCTTTATCCGTGCCGAAGTTATCAAGTACGACGACTATATCCAGTATGGCTCCGAAGCAGCTGTACGCGAGGCTGGTAAGCTGGCCGTTGAGGGTAAGGAGTACGTAGTACAGGATGGCGACATTATGCATTTCCGCTTTAACGTATGATGAATCTACTCAACTATATCCTTTGGGATCCAGACCTGATAGCTTTTAAGTTGGGACCTATTCCACTTCTAGGCACTATTGCAGTTCGCTGGTACGGACTGATGTGGATTATCGGCTTGGCTCTGGCCTACTTCGTGGTTCAGCGCCTCTACAAGGAGCAGAAGATTAAGGACGAATATTTCGACCCACTCTTCATCTATTGTTTCTTTGGCATCCTGATTGGTGCCCGTTTGGGGCATTGCCTATTCTACGAGCCCGATTATTTCCTGACTTCTGCCAAAGGATTTGCAGAAATGATACTGCCTATCCGATTTCTGCCCGAAGGAGGATGGAAGCTGATAGGCTATGCAGGATTAGCCTCGCATGGCGGAACTTTAGGACTGATGATTGCCCTCTGGATGTACGTGCGCAAAACCAAGCTGGGCATCTGGACGGTACTCGATAATATCGCCATTGCCACAGGTACCACAGCCTGCTTTATCCGCTTGGGTAACCTGATGAACTCAGAGATTATCGGCAAGATAACAGACGTGCCCTGGGCATTCATCTTCGAGAAGGTTGATGCCGTTCCACGCCATCCAGGACAGCTGTACGAGGCCATCGCCTACGCTATCCTGTTTGTCATCATGTGGACTCTGCATAAGAAGATGCCTGAGAAGATTGGTACAGGTTGGTATTTCGGCTTCTGCCTGACGTATATCTTCACCTTCCGTTTCTTCATCGAGTACACCAAGGAGATACAGGAAGCCTTCGAGGCATCGCTCCCCATCGATATGGGACAGATACTCTCTATCCCCTTTATCATATTGGGAACATTTTGTATGATAAGGGCTAATAAAAAGGCTTAATAAGACATTTCACTGGTTTCAAACATAGAAACTGCCAGTTCCTTGCGGGGAAACTGGCAGTTTCTTTATTGGGAACTAACTGTTTCCAGCAAGGAAATTACTTGCCCGAAACTATCTTTTTAATGTCATTCAGCTTATTGAGAGCCTCTAATGGAGTGAGGTTATTCACATCGAGACCTAAGATTTCGTCGCGAACCTGACAGAGCACTGGGTCATCGAGTTGGAAGAAGCTTAACTGCATACCCTCACGCGAACCAGCAATCTCCTTAGTAGGCTTGCCAGCGGTGCCTACTTGGGCATTGTCGCTCTCAAGCTGCTTCAGAATCACGTTGGCACGCTTCACGATACTGCGAGGCATACCAGCAATCTCTGCCACATGGATACCAAATGAGTGCTCACTGCCACCACGCTCCAGTTTACGCAGGAAGATAACCTTGCCATCTACCTCTTTTACGCTGACATTATAGTTCTTGATGCGCGAAAAATTCTTCTCCATCTCGTTCAGCTCGTGGTAGTGGGTAGCAAACAGCGTACGAGGCTTTCCTTTGGCATTCTCATGCAGATACTCTACGATGGCCCATGCTATCGAGATACCATCGTAGGTACTGGTTCCACGACCTAACTCGTCGAAGAGCACCAGTGAGCGCGAAGAAACGTTGTTCAGGATGTTCGAAGCCTCAGTCATCTCTACCATAAAGGTTGATTCACCCAACGATATATTATCCGAGGCACCAACACGGGTGAAGATTTTATCCACCAGACCGATTCTGGCGGCTTCTGCGGGCACGAAGCAACCTATCTGGGCTAACAGTACTATCAAAGCCGTTTGACGCAACAGCGCCGATTTACCAGCCATATTCGGGCCTGTAATGATGATAATCTGCTGGCGCTCGTTGTCGAGCAGGATATCATTGGGCACATAATATTCGCCAAGCGGCAACTCCTGTTCGATAACAGGGTGGCGGCCTTGCTTGATATCGATAACCTCCGACGAGTCGATCACTGGGCGGATATACTTATTCTCCTCAGCTGCCTTGGCAAAGCTGAGCAGGCAATCCAGACGAGCAATGATATTGGCATTGATCTGAATCTGCGGGATAAAATCCTGCATACTCAGAATGAGGTCGTTGAAGAGCTTAGCCTCCAGACTCAGAATCTTATCCTCAGCACCCAGAATCTTCTCTTCATACTCTTTCAGTTCCTGAGTGATATAACGCTCAGCCTGAGCCAGTGTCTGCTTGCGAACCCACTCAGGGGGCACCTGCTCCTTATAGGTATTGCGAACCTCAAGATAGTAGCCAAACACGTTGTTATAGCCTATCTTCAAGCTCTGAATGCCAGTCTCCTGAGCCTCGCGCTCTTGTATCTTCAGCAGATAGTCCTTACCTGAATAGGCAATCTGGCGCAGTTCATCGAGCTCCTGACTGACACCGTCGCGAATCACACCTCCCTTGGCCACCAGCTGTGGGGGATCGTTCTGAATCTCCTTTTCGATACGGTCGCGCAGCGATTCGCAAAGGTTCAGCTGCTCGCCAATACGGTTCAGCGTTTCGTTCTTGGCATACAAACAGGCTGTCTTGATGGGCTGGATGGCCTGCAGGGCCGTCTTGAGCTGCACCACTTCGCGAGGCAATACTCTACCAACGGCAGCCTTCGAGATAATACGTTCCAAGTCGCCGATACGATGTATCTGGTCATCGATGCACTCGCGGAACTCTGGCTCGCGATAGTAATACTCTACCACATCCAGTCGCTCGTTGATAGGTTTTTCGTCCTTCAGGGGGAACACCAGCCAGCGGCGCAGCAATCGGCCACCCATGGGGCTCACCGTCTTATCAATCACATCCAGCAGCGACTTGCCATCCTCCTGCATGGGGTAAACCAGCTCCAGACTGCGGATAGTGAACTTATCCAGTCGCACGTACTTATCCTCTTCGATACGAGAGATAGATGTGATATGTCCTATCTGGGTGTGCTGCGTCTGTTCGAGATACTGCAGAATGGCTCCTGCTGCGATGACTCCCGATTGCAGATGGTCCACACCAAAGCCTTTCAGATTCTTCACCTTAAAGTGAGTCAGAAGTTTCTGCTTGGCTGTCTGATCAGTAAACACCCAATCATCCAGCTGGAACGTAAAGTATTTAGTGCCAAAGTGGCGTTCAAAATCCTGTTTGCGATTACGATCAAAGAGCACTTCCTTGGGCGAGAAGTTACCAAGCAGCTTCTCTACATAGTCAGCCGTTCCCTCACCTGTCAGAAACTCACCCGTCGAGATATCAAGGAAGGCCACACCAAAGCTCGACTTACCGAAATGGATAGCTGCCAGGAAGTTGTTTTCCTTGTAGTTCAGCACGTTATCGCTCATAGCCACACCTGGTGTCACCAACTCGGTAATGCCTCGTTTAACCAGTTTCTTGGTCAGTTTGGGGTCTTCCAGCTGGTCGCAGATTGCCACGCGCTTGCCGGCACGAATCAGTTTGGGCAGGTAGGTATCGAGGGCATGATGCGGAAAGCCAGCCATTTCATCGCCTTTCCCGCCAGCACCGTTGTTACGATGCGTCAGCGTGATACCTAATATCTTCGAGGCAGTAATGGCGTCTTCGCAATAGGTTTCATAGAAGTCGCCACACCTGAACAGCATCACTGCATCAGGATGTTTCGCCTTCAAATCGAAGAACTGTTTCATCATCGGGGTTAGCTCTTTCCCTTCACTTTTTGCCATAACTTCCTAAATTTTAATCTGAGCGGCAAAGTTACTCCTTTTTTCGCAAACAGCAAAATTTTCTACTTAAATAATTGTTATGTTCGCGTTTATTTGTATCTTTGCCAGCAAGATGAAGAAACTCGTTATGATATCGCTCATGCTTGGCTGGACGCTTATGCTTTCAGCCCAGTATCTGCATCCAGGCGATACCATCGCGATTATCTCGCCTTCGAGTGCTACTGATACCGCTACCATCAATGGTGGCATCCGCACCTTGGAGAAGTGGGGCTATCCATGCGTGGTAGCGCCCAATGCGCTCAACAATTATCATGGTTTTGCAGGCACTATCGATGAGCGACTATCCGACTTGCTATGGGCTTTACGCTCACCATCCATCAAGGCCATCATGTGTTCACGAGGTGGCGATGGCGCAGCCCATCTGCTTTCTCGCATCTCATTAGATACCCTCCGAAAGTATCCTAAGATGATCATCGGTTTCAGCGATGTAACGGCATTGCTATGTGCTGAAGCCAGAGCCGGCGTGAAAGGTATTCACGGTTCGATGTGTTATGCTTTGAAAACCTACGAGGGTAACGATACCGTGAGTCAGGCCTTGCGACGTATGCTGGCTGGCAATCTGCCAACCTATCGCGTGGCTCCTCATCCCTTAAATGTCATTGGTAAGGCCGAAGGCACGCTTGTGGGTGGCAATATGAGCGTATTCAACGATCTGGCTGGCTCTGATTTCGACCCGCTTTTTCTCGATGGAATCGTGCTATTTATTGAAGATACAGGCGAGGGGATGAGTAAAGTAGACCGCATGCTGCATAACATCGAGATACGAGGTTTACAGAAACACATCCGAGCCGTTATCGTAGGTCAGTTTAATAAGTACAAGCACCCCGAGAATGGCTTCGACGATATGTACGCCTTGCTCCACGAGTACCTACAGCATTGGCACATCCCCGTATGCTACGATTTCCCTGTAGGTCATGCACACCTCAAAAACTTCCCACTCATAACAGGCGCCAAGGCCACGTTAGAAGTGAGAAGCAATGAAGTTGTGCTATATTATTAAAGTCTGGTTTGGCGAACCACGATAGCTATGGCCACCAGGAGCAGCACTATGCCTACAATGACAGCACTATCATACTTCTGGTTATCGTAATATTTTCCACTCACCTCGTACAGTCGCACTGCTTCATCGGCATGCGCTGTAAGCACAAAAAACATCAGGATAAGGCTTAATATTTTTTTCATTCTCTTTCTTCAGATATAGTTTTCAAGTTGCAAATATACTGCAAACAGACGAATCTACCAAAACTTTTTTCCATAAAACCGCCTATAAATATAAATCAGAAGTAAACCATTACGAAAAAAGTCGTAACGAAGTTTTTCGTAACATGCAAACTCTTATAAATCAGCGCTTTAGATAGTATAAGAATAAATAAAAATCTATTTTCTTTCTTGTCATATTTCAGAACAATAAATCATGGAATCGGAGAAACTTATTATTTACTCCGATTTCCGTTTTTTCTCTATTTTTCTTGCCGGTATCGGCAAAAAATTGCATATTATGAAGCATTACTTGCGTAAAATCTTGCCGATAGATAATAAAATAATAGGGATTTCCCCCATTGATTATAGGGATATTATTTGTTGTGTTTTGAGGGAAATGAATACCTTTGCACCAAAAAACAATCATAAAGGTATGAAAACAACTCATTTCAGGAGAATAATCTGTATTGCGCTTACTGCCTTCTCTCTCGTCTCTTGCAGTAGTAATAATGAAGATATCGCAGATAATAACGACCCTACTAACAAGGGCGAAGTCCCTGTACCCGAAGAGGAAACCATCACCAACCTATCGGCTGATCTGCCTCTTGCGGCAAAAGAATACCTGGGCTCAGGCTACGACATAACAGGAGCGTATCTTAGTAACGAATGCCTGCGCGAGAATGTGATCGACCTGAACAAACTGGAACCTGACCAGATAACATCGATTGTAGCTAATAGTGGAACAGGAAGTCTGGTAAGTGGCATTGGATATTCATGGACTTTCTTGGATGGCTTGCGTAGAGCACAAGGATTTACACTCGAGGGCGAACCAGGCGACGTTTATTTCGCTGGTACTTTAACAAACAATCCTTTGTTTAAGGATAGCAAGGAGCGAAGCGACAACTACTCGTTTATGATGTATATGGATAGATATACTGTATATGAACAGAAACTGCTGATACCGACAGAACGATATATTGACCGCATACTGACTGACAAATTCAAGCAGGCACTTGAAAACGAAAGTGCTGAACGTATTGTGGAACGATTTGGCACTCATGTACTCAAACGTGCACTTATGGGTATGAACATCCTATCTCTATACCGTTCTGGTCTGAAAGAAAATACAAGCGATGAGGATCACTTCTTATGTAGCATGTTCCGTCGTATGAACGAGGTATATAGCCCTGTCTATTGGAAAATTGTCGATTCGAAAGCTACAAAGGGCGGCGCACTATCAGTACAATGTCATGGTGGCAACGCGCAAAGGCTTTCGGCAGACTTCGCTAAACTCATGCTCACCCCAGAAGAGTCATCGAAAGCCATCGCAGAATGGTGGAACCACGCAAACGACGACCATCTGTCGCTTGCATTGCTGAGTGGCGACGATGTAGTACCTATCTATAAGCTGATTACTGATGAAACGAAAAGAGCTGAGGTACAACGCGCTGTCAAGGCTTATATTCATAGTCATCAGCTGTAAGGAATATCTTCCCTAAGGAGGACTCGAGTCCTTTAGTAGGAGGACTGCAGTACTTCCTAAGGCGTACTGGAGTCCTATCTAATAAGTACTCATGCCACCATTAATGGTGGCTATTTCGCTTTTTTGCAAAAACATCTCAACATCTCACTCAAATCTTCTGAACTCCTTATAAACACAGGACTTCCGGATAAGTGAGGTGTTTGACCAACACCTCACTCAACTACTCACCCAATACCTCACTTTTTGAATAAATTTTTCATCAGAGCGAGGTGTTAGATAAGATGTTTTTTGAAGAAGAGTCGGAGAAAGTGATATTTTTCTCCGACCCCTTGGTTCTTTGAGACAAATATTGCATGTAAGTAGATAAATTCTTGCGAGGTAAGGGCAAAGCTGTTATTTAGTAGGATTAAGGTAGGGTTTTAGTAGGATTAAAAGTGGATTATTGGTAGGATTAGAAATCCGTGTAACCATTTAATAATAAGCGTATTAAATTAAATTTGGTAGGATTAAAATGGAAAATAGAAAAAAATAATCTAACTGATTAATACTCTATAACAGCTCAAGACAGAAAGGAACGGTTATTGAAGATGTGACATACTTTCAAAAAAAAGGCAATGACACTCTCGGAACATATAAAGTGACTCATAGAACATTGGTTTTTCGTTATTTATATCTACTTTTGCAGCCGAAAAGGTGAAGAATAGAACATTTATGGATATTAAAGACTTAAAACCAAGAAAGGGCGCAGGATGCCTGCGCATAGGCGACAGCGACGATCTGGTGCTGATGGATCACTTTAACGGACTGCCCGCAGGTAAGCTGAAACCGCTTGACCACGGGATTGTTGTGATATGTACCGCAGGAGTCGCACAGTTCGTATATGGTGGACAGACTTTTCAACTTACCAAGAACGAACTGTTTCTCTTTATGGCCTATTCGGTATTAGAGGACTTTATGTCATCAGCCGACTTTGACTGTCGCGCGGTCTGGTTCTCACGTGGCGAAACATGGAACATGAACATGTTTGCCAAAAGCAGTCTTTCCGACCTTCAACTGTTGCAGCAACATCCAAAGGCTTCGCTCTTTGATGTGGATGCTAAACTATTCGATAACTACTATCAGCAATTATCCCACCACATGCGCCATCACACGCAGCCCCTTTATCCCGACATTGTGCATTCCATCTTAGGCACTTTGCTATTAGAAGTTCTCTCTGTACTGCGTCGTGCTGCAGAAAACACGCAAACAGCAGCTAAACATCAGGAAAGCAGCGGACTACACGGCAAGCAACTGGCTGATCGCTTCGTAGAACTGGTGGAAAAGAGCGATGGACGCATTCGCAGGGTTGACGAGTTTGCACAGATGCTGAATGTAACACCCAAATATCTGTCGAAGCTTATCATGACTACTCTCAACCGCAAACCAAGTACACTCATAAACTTCTTTACACTTAAAGCCATTGAGAACAGGCTACGGTTTACAGATATGACGATGCAGCAGATTGCTGACGATCTGAATTTCCCCAACGCCTCGTTCTTCGGTAAGTATTTCAAGGAGCATTCAGGGTCAACACCCATGGAGTTCCGACAGAAATATCACCAGAAAAAAAGAATAAACACTAACAACGATAATAATAATACACGAAATTAAAGTATGACGCTTATTAAAACTATCTCAGGTATCCGTGGCACTATTGGCGGATATATCAGCGATTCACTTAACCCCATGGATATCGTCAGATATACAACGGCGTATGCCCAGTTTATCGACGGTAAGAAAATTGTTGTAGGGCGCGACTGTCGCAGGTCAGGACTCATGGTGCACAATATCGTAGTAGGCACCCTGATGGGCATGGGTTACGACGTGGTGGACATTGGTTGCGTATCTACTCCTACCACCTCACTCGCCGTACTCAGCACAGGTGCTGATGGCGGCATCATCATCACAGCATCGCACAACCCCGTAGACTGGAACGCCCTGAAGCTGCTTAACAGGCATGGAGAATATCTCAACGTAGTCGACTACCAGAAAATCCTATCTTATGCCGAAAACGGAAGGTTTAACTATGCCGATGTCTATCGACTGGGAAAACTGACTAACGACAACAGCTTTCACCATCAACACATTAATGCCGTTCTCAATCTGAATCTGGTGGATGTTGCCGCCATCCGCAATCGTAAGTTCCGCGTATGCGTTGATACCATCAACTCCGTAGGAAGCATCATTCTGCCAGAGCTTTTCCAGGCTCTTAACGTTGATTTCGTCATCATTAATGGTAACCATACTGGCGATTTCACCCATAATCCCGATCTTCACGAAAAGAATCTGCATGGCATCATAGACAAGATGAAGAAAGACTGCTTCGATCTTGGTATTGTGGTCGATTCGGATGTGGACAGCGTGGCATTTATCTGTGAGGATGGCACCCTGTTTGGCGAGGAATATACACTGGTAGCAGCGGCCGATTATGTGTTAAGTCAGACCCCAGGTCATGTTGTCAGTGATATTAGTTGTACGCGTGCGCTACGCGATGTAACCCAGAAGTACGGTGGACGTTTCTACACTTCGACAGTAGGCGAGTCGAACGTTACAGAGAAGATGAAAGAGGTTGGGGCTGTGATAGGTGGAGATGGTAATGGTGGTATTATCTATCCAGAGCTACACTATGGTCGCGATGCGTTAGTCGGTATAGCCTTGATATTAACCAGACTGGCCCAGACGAAGTGCACGCTAAAAGAACTCCGTAATACACTACCCGACTACAAGATCATCAGGAATCATATCGACCTGACCTCAGATACAGATGTAGATTCTATCTTCATGGAGGTAAAAGAAAGGTTTGTAAAGGACACCAGCGCCTCAATCAATGATATAGATGGCCTGAAAATCGACTATCCGGATCGTTGGGTGCATCTACGTAAATCGAACACCGAACCTGTTGTCCGAGTATATAGCGAGGCGGAAACCATCGAACATGCCGACGACCTTGGAAACCAGCTCATGCGGTTCTTCTATAATCTACAGAAAGACCAGTTGCTCAGATCGAAGATACTAAGACATTAAGAAAAGCCGCAGCTCTTACGAGTTGCGGCTTGATATTTAGATAAATCTATCGACTTATGCGAATGGATTCTCTGTTGGGTAGTAATCGCCCTTGGGGAAGTTGTAGTCGATCTCCTCAACGGGGATACCCATGTACTTGAGAACCTCCCACAGGTACTTACCAGCGTGCTCGAACATAACGGCAGCGTGGTGTGGGTAGTGCTTCTCAATGAGGACGTGACGATAGAAGCGGCTCATGTTCTTGATACCGAAGGTACCGATAGAACCGAATGAGCGTGTAGCTACTGGCAGGATCTCGCCCTGAGCGATATAAGCGCGGAGCTTAGTATCAGCCGTAGACTGCAGACGATATACAGTAGCCTTACCAGGCTTCAGGTCACCCTCGAGAGTACCGTTAGTAACCTCTACTGGCAGAGCGCGGGCCATAATGCGCTGGAAGCACATCTGGCAGTTGCAAACCTTAGAAGAAGCGGTGTTACCACAGTGGAAGCCCATGAAGATTTCCTTCTCTGTGTAGGTGTCGCACTCGAACTTCTTGCCCTTGATGCTCTCCTCGTACATATCCTGAGGTACAGAGTTGTTGATGTCGAGCAGTGTAACGGCATCCTCGGTGATACATGTTCCGATGTACTCTGACAGAGCACCATAGATATCTACCTCGCAAGCTACGGGGATACCACGGCTTGTAAGACGGCTGTTAACGTAGCAAGGAACGAAACCGAACATGGTCTGGAAAGCAGGCCAGCACTTGTTAGCCATAGCTACGAACTGGCGAGAACCCTTGTGACCCTCGATCCAGTCAGTCAGAGTGAGCTCGTACTGAGCGAGCTTAGGCAGAACTGAAGGAATCTTGTTACCAGCACCGAGCTCCTTAGCCATATCAGCTACAACAGCGTCGATACGTGGGTCGCCCTGATGCTTCTGGAAAGCCTCGAGCAGGTCGAGCTCTGAGTTCTCCTCGATCTCAACATCGAGATCATACAGAGCGCGGATAGGAGCGTTACAAGCCAGGAAATTGTTTGGACGAGGACCGAAGCTGATGATCTTCAGGTTCTGCAGACCAACGATAGCGCGAGCGATAGGCAGGAACTCGTGAATCATCTCAGCACACTGAGCAGCGTCGCCAACGGGCTCCTCAGGGATATAAGCGCGAGTCTTACGCAGGCTCAGAGCCTGGCTGGCGTTCAGCATACCGCAGTAAGCATCACCACGACCGTCGATCAGGTCGTTCTGAGTCTCCTCAGCAGCAGCGCAGAACATGGTTGGACCCTGGAACCAGTCAGCAATCATAGTCTCAGAAATCTCAGGACCAAAGTTACCAAGGTATACGCAGAGGGCGTTACATCCAGCCTTCTTTACGTCCTCAAGGGCCTGCTGAGCGTGGATCTCACTCTCAACGATACAGATAGGACACTCGTAGATGCCGTCCTTACCAAACTTCTCTTCATACTTAGCGATAACAGCCTTACGACGGTTAACAGCCAATGACTCGGGGAAACAGTCGCGAGATACAGCGACGATTCCTACTTTAATCTTAGGTACGTTGTTCATTTTTGTAATTAAGTTATTAATGTAATAAATTTCGTTTCAAGCCACAAAATTATAATTTAATATTGAAACAACCAAGAAATTTAGAAAAAATAACAGCGGATTATACAATTCTAATATATGGATGATACATTTAAAACATTTTTTGTTACCTTTGCAAACGTAATGGAACAGTTAAGAGAGAAATACGAAAAGTTTAAGGCGTGGCAGGTAAGACCTCACGAGGTTAAAAAAATGACTGCCGAGAAGCATGTGTGCGCCACTTGCCAAACAGAATTTCATGGCAACTTCTGCCCACGATGCGGACAGAAAGCTGTCATCGGTCGTTACTCGTTCAAGACGGCTTTTCTGTTGTTTCTGGATGTCTGGGGACTGGGTAATCGAGGCATGTTCCGCACCATTCGCGATTTGCTGCTGCGTCCTGGCTATATGATTCGCGACTATCTGAACGGTATGCAGATGGCGTATTTCCCTCCTTTCAAGATGTTCTTCCTTGCTATAGCTTTATCTGTACTGGTTAGTTCTGGTTTAAACATCAGAATGGAGAATACCATAAAGAAGAAAGTGGAACATTTTAATAAAAGCTATAACGATTCAGTAAAGGAAGACCAAGAAGACAAGATAGACAAAAAGTCTTTTAGTGAAGTGGCCATCAATGACACCATAAACATAAACGGTAAAAAAATACCTTTTAAAAAATACGAAAATAGCGACAATTTTGAACTAAAAGGAAGAGAATACAGCTTAAAATTCTTTGAAACTTTAAAGAATTTTACAAACTGGGTTATGGATAACAAAACATTAGTAAATTTCCTTTTGCTGTTAGTACTTTCGGGCCCTATGTATTTCTTCTTTAGAAAAAATAAAAGATTTCCTGATGTACGCTATTCAGAGTTCTTTGTATCGATGGTTTACATTACAAATATGATGACAATTATCGATATTATAGGAGGATTTTTCCTACCAGGTAATAGTTCTGTAGGTATATTCGCCTCTGCATTGAGCATCATACCACTTAAGCAGTTATACGGATATAGTTATTCTAAAACTCTATTCAAGGTGTGTGCATCTTTTGCAATTCTTATCATAGCGGCTATTATACTGATATCTATAATTGTCGGTTTAGGTTGGCTATACCTTGAATATATACTTTAGTATATAATTTTTGGGGTTTTCTCTTGGTGTTCTGCTTACTAATTTGTAACTTTGCACCCACATTAATAATGTACGGAAACAAAAATAATATAAAAGATACAATGGATTACAATTTCAGAGACATCGAACAGAAATGGCAGAAGCGATGGGTTGAGAATGGAACCTATCGTGTGGTGGAAGACAAGAACAAGAAAAAATTCTATGTACTGAACATGTTCCCCTACCCATCAGGAGCAGGTTTGCACGTAGGTCACCCACTTGGCTATATTGCCAGTGATATCTACGCTCGTTACAAGCGTCTGCAGGGTTTCAACGTACTGAACCCCATGGGATACGATGCTTACGGACTGCCTGCAGAACAGTATGCCATCCAGACTGGTCAGCATCCTGAAAAGACCACATTCGCTAATATCGACCGCTATCGCGAGCAGTTGGATAAGATTGGTTTCTCTTTCGACTGGGAGCGTGAGGTCCGCACCTGTGATCCCATCTATTACAAGTGGACACAGTGGGCTTTCCAGCGCATGTTCAAGAGCTATTACTCTACCTCATCGCATAAGGCTCAGCCAACCATCAAGCTGATTGAGCACTTCGAACTGATGGGTACCGAGAACTGTAACGCCCTTGGTACAGAAGAACTGCACTTCACTGCTGCCGAATGGAACGCTTTCTCAGAGAAGAAAAAACAGGAAGTGCTGATGAACTATCGTATAGCCTACCTGGCTGAAACAATGGTTAACTGGTGTCCTGCCCTTGGTACTGTACTGGCTAACGATGAGGTAATCAACGGTGTATCAGAGCGTGGTGGCTATCCTGTAGAACAGAAGAAGATGCGCCAGTGGTGTCTGCGTGTATCAGCTTATGCCCAGCGTCTGCTCGACGGTCTGGAGGATATCGACTGGACTGACTCGCTGAAGGAAACCCAGCGCAACTGGATTGGACGCTCTGAGGGTACTGAAGTTGAATTCAACGTAGCCGACTCTGACAAGCACTTCACCATCTTTACTACTCGTGCTGATACTATGTTTGGTGTAACCTTCATGGTACTGGCTCCAGAATCAGATCTCGTAGCTGAACTGACAACTGCCGATCAGAAGGCTGCTGTTGATGAGTACCTGACTTATGTAAAGAAGCGCACAGAGCGTGAGCGCCAGATGGACCACAAGGTAACAGGTGTGTTCTCGGGTAGCTACGCCATCAATCCATTTACTGACGAAAAAATCCCCATCTGGATTTCAGAATATGTACTGGCTGGTTATGGTACTGGTGCTATCATGGCCGTACCTGCTCACGATAGTCGTGACTATGCCTTTGCCAAGCACTTCAACCTGCCCATCATCCCATTGATTGAGGGTGCTGATGTAAGCGAGGAGAGTTATGATGCCAAGGAGGGTATTGTTTGCAACTCATCATCAGCTAAGTTCAGCTTGAATGGCCTGACTGTTAAGGAGGCCATCGCTGCCACCAAGAAATACGTTACTGAGCAGGGCTTGGGACGTGTCAAGGTGAACTACCGCTTGCGCGACGCCATCTTCTCTCGTCAGCGCTACTGGGGTGAGCCATTCCCTGTTTACTATAAGGACGACATGCCTTATATGATTCCAAAGGAGTGCCTGCCCTTGCAGTTGCCCGAAATCAGCGAGTATAAGCCTACAGAGACGGGTGAGCCACCATTGGGACGCGCTAAGATGTGGGCATGGGATACCAAGACCAACAAGGTGGTATCGAAGGACAAAATCGACAATAAGACCGTGTTCCCACTCGAGCTGAACACCATGCCTGGTTTCGCTGGTTCTTCAGCCTACTACCTGCGCTATATGGACCCCAAGAATGAGAATGCTCTCGTAGGTCGCGAGGCTGATGAATACTGGCGCAACGTCGACCTCTACGTAGGTGGTACAGAGCACGCTACAGGTCACCTGATCTACTCTCGTTTCTGGAATAAGTTCCTCTTCGATTCTGGTTACAGCTGCGAGGACGAGCCATTCAAGAAACTGGTTAACCAGGGTATGATTCAGGGCCGCTCTAACTTCGTTTACCGTGTTGAGGACGAGGGTGCCGATAAGGGTAAGTTCGTGAGCCTGAACCTGAGAGGTAACTATAAGGATACCACACCTATTCACGTGGATGTAAACATCGTGTCAGCTGATGTGCTCGACATCGAGGCCTTCAAGGCTTGGCGCCCAGAGTACAATAACGCTGAGTTCATCCTCGAAGATGGAAAATACATCTGTGGCTGGGCTGTAGAGAAGATGTCGAAGTCGATGTTCAATGTGGTTAACCCCGACATGATTGTCGAGAAGTATGGTGCTGATACCCTGCGCCTCTACGAAATGTTCCTGGGTCCTGTTGAGCAGAGTAAGCCTTGGGATACCAATGGTATCGATGGCTGCCACCGCTTCCTGAAGAAGTTCTGGAACCTCTATCAGAACGGTCTCGATGGTGAGGCAACACCAGAGAGCTTGAAGAGTGTACACAAGCTGATTAAGAAGGTAACCCAGGATATCGAGACCTTCAGCTATAACACCTCTATCTCAGCCTTTATGATCTGCGTAAACGAGCTGGGCCAGCAGAAGTGCAAGAACAAGGAACTGCTGAAGACACTTGTTGTACTCATTGCCCCATTTGCTCCTCATATCGCAGAGGAACTCTGGGAGACACTGGGCGAGCAGGGTAGTGTATGCGATGCTCAGTGGCCTAAATGGGATGAGCAGTATCTCGTTGAAAGTCAGGTGAAACTGGGCGTAGCTTTTAATGGTAAGACACGTTTCGATATGCAGTTTGCAGCTGATGCCGATAATAAAACCATCGAGGAAGCTGTACTCGCCGATGAGCGTGCTCAGAAATACCTCGAAGGTTTCCAGATCGTTAAGGTTATCATCGTCCCTAAGCGTATGGTGAACATTGTTCTGAAGAAATAATGACTATCGATCATAAGATTATATGGGATGAGGTCAAGGACTATATGTTTATAGCCCTTGGCCTACTTCTTTATACCATCGCCTTCACTGTATTCCTGATGCCCTATCAGATTGTGGCTGGAGGCGTAACTGGTTTATCAGCTATTATTTACTACGCCACAGGTTTCCATCTGGAGAACACCTATATCATCATCAACGGCATTCTGCTGTTGGTTGCCTTAAAGATATTAGGCTTAAAATTCCTGATGAAGACCATTTTTGCCATTTTTACGCTTTACTTCATGCTGAAGTTTGCGCAGGATATTATTCCAAAGCAGGAAAACGGCTTACCGTTTAAGCTCATGGGCGAGGGGCAGGACTTTATGTCGATGATTATCGGATGTGTGATTACAGGTATCGCACTGGCTACCGTATTCTTGCATAATGGTTCCACTGGTGGTACCGATATCATAGCTGCATCAGTCAATAAGTACCATCCTGCCGTATCGTTGGGTAACGTACTGATTGCTGCCGACTTCTGTATCATCGGCTCGTGTATGTTCTTCCCGCAGTTCGGCACTTATCTCGAACGTGCCCATAAGGTGATGTTCGGTTTCTGCGTGATGGCTATGGAGAATTATACACTCGACTATGTGATGAATGCCCGTCGCCAGTCGGTACAGTTCATGATTTTCACTCGTAAATGGCAGGAGATAGCCAACGCTATCGGTACCGAAACCAAGCATGGTGTAACCATTCTGGACGGTCACGGCTGGTACACAGGAAAACAAGTAAAAGTACTTTGTATCCTGGCCAGAAAGAACGAGAGTGTATATATCTTCCGTCTCATCAAGATGATCGACCCCAACGCCTTTGTATCGCAGTCGAGCGTTATCGGTGTATATGGCGAAGGCTTCGATGAGATGAAGGTTAAAATCAAGAATATCGAAGAAAAGAAAAAGATGAAAATAGTATTTGCCACCAATAATCTGAATAAACTCAGCGAGGTTAGAAAGATTCTTGGTAATAAGTTCGAAATACTCTCACTCAAGGATATCGGCTGTTTTGACGACATCCCAGAAAAAGGACAGACACTGAAAGATAATGCACTTATCAAGGCTCAGTGGGTGTACGAAAAGTATCACGTGAACTGCTTTGCCGATGATACAGGTCTGGAGGTAGATGCGCTTGGAGGAGCACCTGGTGTATATAGCGCCAGATATGCAGGAGGAGAAGGGCACGACTCAGAGGCAAACATGAAAAAACTGCTTTCTGAACTTAATAACATCGATAATCGTAAAGCACGCTTCCGTACCGTCATTGCGTTGATCATTGATGGAAAAGTCAGGACCTTTGATGGTATTGTAAACGGTGCTATCACACAAGCAAAACGAGGTGGCGAAGGCTTTGGATATGATCCCATATTCCAACCCGATGGTTACGATAAGACTTTTGCAGAGTTGGGATTGGATATCAAGAATAATATCAGTCACAGAGCAAGAGCCGTTGCGAAACTCGCAGATTATCTATTAAAGAAATAGTATGAAAAGGTTGTTCGCCATCGTATTTTCTGTATGCTATTGCTTTCTGGCTATAGCGCAGATTGGTACATGGCGCAACTACCTGGCATACTATGATGTCCAGCAGATCTGTAAGGCCGATAACCAGTTATTTGTATTAGCCTCAAACGGGTTGTATCAGTATAATCTGGACGACCAGAGTATCACCACCTATGATAAGGCTAACGGACTGAATGATACATTTATCACCCACATTGCCTGGAATCAGAAAGCCAAGCGCCTGATAGCAGTTTACAAGGACTCCAACATCGATCTGATAGATATCAATGGAGATGTCATCAATATCTCAGCGCTCTACACCAAGTCGATGACTGAGGATAAAACGGTAACAGCTATCAGTATTGATGGTGTCTATGCCTATCTCACCACCAGCTTTGCTATTATAAAGGTAAATATGCAGAAGGCTGAGATATCTGACACCTACACCAAGAACCATCCAGAATATCCAAGCACTCTGCAACCTTACAAGGATGATTACGATAGCTATTATTCTATTGTATCAACCCTGAAACCTGGCGGCCCCAAGTATAACTATTTCTATGAAATGAAGTTCTATAACAATAAACTCTATACTTGTGGTGGATTATATCAGCCTTTGGAAGATTTACAACGCCCTGGAACCATTCAGGTAATGGATCTGAACCACGATTGGCAGATATTCGATGACAATTTAAAAGCATCTACACAACATGCATATGTAGATATTGACTGTATCGATATTGATCCTACAGACAACAAACACGTGTTTGCCGCTGGACGAACAGGACTCTATGAGTTTCAGAATGGACAGTTCATTAAAGCATACAATATAGATAACAGTGAACTAAAATCCACTTTTCAGGATGATCTCAATAAAGACTATGTGATAGTCAATGCACTACAGTTTGATAAAGATGGTAAACTGTGGATGATTCAGAGTCTGAATACCTATAATAAACTCCTGGCATTAAATCAGGATGGCTCATGGGAAAAGAAAGATTTCAGTCTTTTCAATACTTATGGTAGCGCCTTGTCACCTAATAATATATTAGGAAACGCCCGCAATCTATTCTTCGATTCAAAAGGTTATCTATGGTTTGCTCATGACCATTATGATACACCAGCCATCTATCGATATGATATTAATAATAATCAATCGAAGGAATATACTAAATTCGTAAATCAAGACGGCAGTACATTCCAAATCAATTATGGTATAAGATGCCTGACTGAAGATAAAGACGGCAATATGTGGTTAGGCACGAGTAATGGACCACTCATGCTTGAATCATCGCAAATAGAACAAAATAATCCTGTCTATACACAAGTGAAAGTACCTCGTAACGATGGTACAAATTATGCCGATTATCTGTTGGCAGGCCTTGATATCACCTCTATCGCTATCGATGGTGCCAACCGTAAATGGTTTGCCACCAATGGTGATGGCGTTTATCTGATCAGTGCTGATAATCTGCAGCAGATACAACACTTCACCACAAACAACAGTCCGCTCATTTCAAACGTTGTTTATGCTATCACCATTAATCAGAAGTCTGGCGAGGTATTCTTTGCCACTGATCAAGGATTATGTTCCTATATAAGCGATGCTACAGAAACTAATCAGGAAGAAATGACATCCAGTAATGTTATAGCCTATCCTAATCCTGTAGAACCCGATTATACAGGATTGATAACCATTACTGGACTATCATTTAACGCTGATGTGAAGATTCTGTCGTCGAACGGAGCGTTAGTAAACGAAGGACATAGTAACGGTGGTAGCTATACCTGGGATGGACGCGACCAAAAAGGAAGAAAGGTAGCTTCGGGCATTTATATGGTTACTACCGCTACCAGCGATGGTAAACGAGGAACGGTTTGCAAGATAGCCATCATTCATTAATAATATCAAGAAAGGCAACGACATATCCAGATAGGTAATATCGTAAGCCGAATCGAATAATTCGTTCCAGTTGTCATTCAAATACATGTTATGTACAAAGGTGACAACAACCAGTAATATCAGGATAATAGCCACATTAAACATATATCTCATCATATTTTTATTCCACGTTAGGGAATAATAGATGCCTAACGGGATAAAAATAATAAAGTCGGATAGATGACCTTGACGCGACTGTAAAACGAATGGATTGTATTCGAAGAATAACAGCATATCACTATTCCATAATAAAAATGGTAGAAAAGTAAGGGCAAATACCGTTAATACAATAAATGGGAATAGTAATCTGACAAGCCATTTAGAGTGAATATAATCATTAAAAAAGTAAACTATCAATGGGATAATGGCACTGAAACGAGTACTCATTATGAATCCACACATGACAGCCAATGACAACCAATGCTCAGATAGTAAGATATGATGTTTCTGTAATAGTATGACCACAGCACACACTAAAAGAAAATTGGTCAGCATATCACTTCTTGTCAACACCTCATAAACGTATGCTGGCGAGAGTAATAAGAATAATAGTGCTAAACATGCTGTTTTAATATCAAAAGCAGTATAGACAGCATACGTAAACAATACACTTACAAAGGCAATGGAAAGTCCTACGTTACCTAATATATAAAAAGGTATATGGAACAGTTGCCACACAGGAAAAGGTGATCCATAACCGCCTAAATGCGTCTGAGCAGCATACGGATAAAGACCATCAAACAAATACTTAATAAAATTATGTATGGCCGACCATCTGTCTACTTGTATCTGGTAGGGATCTATATAGCATTGTATGACTATTAACGAAACAAACAGAACTGAAAGAATAGACCATACAATACTATACCCCTTTTCAATTTTCTGAACAAAGTGCTTTATGGAGACAATACAAACGAAATAAAAAATAATTAAAAGAATACATTGAGACAATGGAAGAAAACGTAATCCATATTTCAGAATAAACAACATATTTATAACTGAATACATGAATAGCGCTATATCACCAATATGCTGTCTCAATATATTCTTTATCATATCATAAGCTTTAGCTCAACTCAAGCATTCTTTCAATGGGCTTAACGGCCTTTTGAGCTATCTCAGGATCTACCTCGATTTGAGGATTTTCGTTCTTCAAACAGTTATAAACCTTTTCAAGTGTATTCAACTTCATATAATTACACTCGTTACAGCTGCATTCCAAGCCGCTTTCGCTTATTTCTGGTGGAACAGGGATAAATTCCTTATCAGGACAAGTACGTTGCATCTCGTGCAGAATACCAGCCTCTGTGGCCACAATAAACTGTTTCTTATCACTCTGCTGAGCATAGTTCAACATCGTAGCAGTTGATCCCTTTACTTCAGCTACAGCCAAAACTGGAGCCTTACATTCCAAGTGAGCCATCACAACTGCATCAGGATACTGTTTCTTCAGTTCCAGGATCTTTGATACAGAGAAACGTTCGTGTACATGACAACCACCATTCCAAAGCAACATCTGTCGGCCTGTTACCTCATTAATGTAATTACCAAGATTATAATCTGGACCAAATATCAGTTTAGCATCCTTTGGCAACTGATCAACAACCTTCTTGGCATTACCACTGGTCACTACCACATCAGTCAATGCTTTCACAGCTGCAGTAGTGTTAACATAACTGATAACCTGATAACCAGGATGCTCATCCTTGAACTTCTTCAAGTCTTCAGCCTTACAGCTATCAGCCAATGAACAACCTGCATTCAGATCAGGACAAAGAACCATCTTATCCGGTGATAACAGTTTACATGTCTCTGCCATAAAATGAACACCACACATCACCATTACTTTAGCATCAGTCTCAGCAGCCTTACGTGCCAATGCCAATGAATCACCTACAAAGTCGGCGATATCCTGAATATCACCTATTGTATAATAGTGAGCAAGAATGATAGCATCCTTCTCCTTACATAACTTACGAATTTCAGCTTTCAGCTCCTCTGTTTTCAACACCATATAATATTTATTTTTCTTTTTATCTTTTATTAAAAAAAATAGAATAAGTAGTATGATATGCCGTGAATATCTTGATAACTTTTCGATGATTTTCTTGCAAGTTTACTTATCCAATCAGTATTTTGGCTTTTCAACATACATGACTAATTCTTTCTCTCTGATAATGAACCACTAAGCATACTTATCCACAATTTCCAATTTTGGTGCAAAATTAATAAGTTTATTATTTATTTCAGCAAAAAACTGTGGAAATCTTACGAAAAAGGGTATAATAAACCTGTGGATATCCTCAAATAGGAGGGAGGATAGGGTAATTAACAAGTTATTAGTAACGTTATCCACACACTTATCAACAGGTTTTTCCACAATTATTTGGTAGATTGTTTTCTAAATATTAACTTTGCAGGCAGAATGAAGAAGTTACGTACAATAGAAATGGAACGTCTGTCTGTTGACGAATTTAAACAGGCAGATAAGTTACCACTGATTGTGGTGCTGGATGATGTGCGCTCGATGCATAATGTGGGTAGTGTTTTCCGTACGGGTGATGCTTTCCGTATCGAGGCGGTTTATCTTTGTGGTATTACCAGTACACCTCCAATGGCAGAGATTCATAAGACTGCTCTTGGTGCTGAGGATAGTGTAGCTTGGAAATATTTCGATACGGCACTTGAGGCAGTTGAGACATTAAAGGCTGAAGGCTATGAAGTTTATTCTGTTGAACAAGCTCATGGTTCAACCATGCTACAGAACTTCACACCTATTAATAATAAGAAGTATGCCGTAGTGTTAGGCAACGAGGTAAAAGGTGTGCATCAGGAAGTCATCGATGCTTCGGATGGTTGTTTAGAGATACCTCAGTTTGGTACCAAACACTCCATGAATGTATCAGTGACAGGTGGTATCATTATCTGGCATTTTGCTAAAAACATCATTCTTTGAAAAAAAGTTGTTGCTTTGATGTCACAATTCTAAACATTCTGCGTATATAAGGAAAAAAGCAACAAATAAAAAAGAATGACAACAGAGGAGTTCCAACAACAGGCAGAAGGGCTGAGGCTTCAACTGATCAGTATAGCTCAGAGATATCTGGGCAACACTGATGAAGCTGAGGACATCGTACAGGATACGATGATAAAACTCTGGCTGATGCGTGAACAGTTGGTATCGCCTATAACTGGTTTTGCTAACATGGTTACTCGTAACCTCTGTATCGATTATCTTCGTAAAAAGCAACCTGTAGTCAATATTTCACAAATAGCCTGTGAAGAAGATTTCAGTGATGATGGTGAGCAGATAGATCAGTTGTTGAAGGTTATTGATACATTGCCTTCAACACAGAGAACTATTCTTCGTATGCATCACCTTCAGGGTATGAAAACCAAGGAGATTGCCATCGTGCTTGGTTCTTCTGAAGTAGCTGTCAGAAAAACACTAAGTCGTGCCAGATCAGTAGTTCGTCAACGTTTGATAGCTATATTCGCTGCTGCATCGTTGCTGATAGGTATTTCGATGATGACTGTTCATCTGCTGAAAGTTGAAAGCAGCGATGAGTGTGTGGCTTATGTATATGGTAAGAAATATACCGATCAGCAGACGGTGATGGCTGAGATGAAGCGAACGATGGGGGAGATGACTGAGGATAATACTCAGAATGAGATAGAACAACAGTTGAACGATTTATTTAGCAATTAGTAGAGATATGAAACGAGTACTGATGATTTTCATGGCGTGTTTTTCGATGCTGCTTACAGCCAAGGCACAGAGTGGGCTGAACATAGAACCGCTCTTTGCTGGGAAGATTATTCCTCAGCAGCGAATGGTTGAAACACGAGTAAAAGGTAAGATGCTCTCCAAATATCAGCTTACCTTATTCCGCAGTGTGCGCTTTCAGACCAACAACAAACAGGAGATCACTCGTGTGCATGATCTGATAGAACTCGATAAGAAAAAGCATCCTAACAATATTTATTCAGAGAACTACTCCAGTACCAAGAGCCGTTCAAAAGAAACCCTGATGCTACAGCTATCCAAAGAGGGTAACCACAACCGTTTTCTGTGCTACAAGCGTAGTAACGATGAAGTTACGGTTATCTATATGGAAGGTACGCTCAATTCGCTGGATACATTACGAGAATTAATTAAATAAAGGTATAACGATATGAAAAAGCTATTTATTCTATTACTTATGGCTATATCAGCCACAGTTAATGCAACCACAGTTACCGATAACGACACGCTGACTATCCTGAAACCTCAGAAGGTGCGCATCATTACTGGCGATTCCATCCAGAAAGTGAAGGTTTATGGACGTGAGAATGATGATAAGTATACTTACGAAAGTAAAATTCTGTTGGTTGACTCTAACTATGTGAGTGAGACAAGTATCAATAAAGATACCTGGAACTTTGATTTTGTAAAGAAACATAGCAGAGGTACTGGTTATCCGTTGAAATCAAATAATGCCAGTATGCGTCTGGCTGTTGGTCTTACCTATGGTGCTAATGCAAAATACAATAGCTCGCAGTCGATAGGTAGTTCATGGGAAATTATGTGGACTATTATGGAATGGGAGAAATATAAGTACGGACAGCACAATGGTTTCTCAGTAGGCTTTGGTGTTGATTGGCGTAATTTCCGTATCGATGGTCGTCAGTATTTTTATAAAGCCAATGATGGCATGCTGTCAGAGCAGAATTATCGTGTAGGATATGAGCCCGATTTCTCACGTATAAAGGTGTTCAGTCTGCAGATTCCTATGATGTGGAAATATCGTACCAAGAAAATGACTTTCGGCTTAGGTCCTGTCATCAATTTCAATACCTATGCCAGCATTAAGAACAAATATCGCGATGCTGATGGTAATAAGCATAAGGATGTGTATAAGCAGATTCATCAGCGTCCTATCACAGTTGATATCATGGGTGAGGTAAGTATCCATAACTGGGTGAGCATCTATGCTAAATACTCGCCTATGACCATCCTCAATTCTACTTATGGCGATGGTATTAATTTCCACCCAGTATCGTTTGGTGTATATTTCTGATACTCTTTAGGTAATAATAACAAAGAAATCCCACAGAAGTTTTGTTTTCTGTGGGATTTTTCGTAATTTTGCAGCCAAAATAATAAATACGTATTTAAGGAAATGGAAAACAAGACTTACAAGCGTACGACGGTGACGTCGGCGCTCCCATATGCTAATGGTGGCGTACATATCGGACACCTGGCTGGTGTATATGTACCTGCTGATATCTATGTGCGTTATCTTCGCTTGAAGAAGCGCGAGGTATTGTTCATCGGCGGAAGTGATGAGCATGGTGTGCCCATTACCGTTCGTGCCCGCAAAGAGGGTATCACTCCTCAGGATGTAGTTGACCGCTATCATAAGATGATTAAGGATTCGTTCGAGGAGTTTGGTATCTCATTCGATATCTATAGCCGTACCACCTCTGAGACGCATCATAAGTTTGCTGCAGAGTGGTTTAAGAAACTCTACGACGAGGGTAAGCTGACTGAGGAGACAACTGAGCAGCTGTACGACGAGGAGGCTAAGCAGTTCCTGGCCGACCGTTATGTAACTGGTGAGTGCCCACACTGCCACAACGAAGGTGCCTATGGCGACCAGTGTGAGAAGTGCGGACGCGACCTTTCTCCAACTGAGCTGATTAATCCAAAGTCAACTATCTCAGGTTCTACTCCTGTACTGAAGAAGACCAAGAACTGGTATCTGCCTTTGAACGAGTATCAGGATTGGTTGAAGCAGTGGATCCTGGAGGAGCACAAAGAGTGGCGTCCAAACGTATATGGACAGTGCAAGAGCTGGTTGGATATGGATCTGCAGCCACGTGCTATGACTCGCGACTTGGATTGGGGTATCCCCGTACCTGTAAAGGATGCTGAGGGTAAAGTACTCTATGTATGGTTCGATGCGCCTATCGGCTATGTGTCGAACACCAAGGAGCTCTGCGAGAAGGAGCCTGAGAAGTGGGGAAACTGGGAGAAGTGGTGGCAGGACGAGGATACCCGTCTGGTGCATTTCATCGGTAAGGACAACATCGTGTTCCACTGCATCATCTTCCCTGTGATGATGAAGGCTCACGGCAAGTATATCATGCCTGATAACGTACCAGCCAACGAGTTCCTGAACCTTGAGAACGATAAGATTTCAACCTCTCGTAACTGGGCTGTATGGCTCCACGAGTATCTGGTTGATATGCCTGGCAAGCAGGATGTATTGCGCTATGTACTGACAGCCAATGCGCCTGAGACAAAGGATAATAACTTTACTTGGAAGGATTTCCAGGATCGCAATAACAATGAGTTGGTTGCTGTTTACGGTAACTTCGTAAATCGTGCCCTCCAGCTCACTAAGAAGTACTGGAACGGTGTAGTTCCTGCTTGTGGCGATTTGCAGGATGTTGATAAGCAGGCTCTTGAGGAGTTTAAGGATGTAAAGGCTAAGGTTGAGGCTCTGCTGGAGCAGTTCAAGTTCCGCGATGCCCAGTTCGAGGCTATGAACCTGGCTCGTATTGGTAACCGCTATATCACAGAGTGCGAGCCTTGGAAGGTTTGGAAGACTGACCCCAAGCGTTGTGAGACTATCCTGAATATCTGCTTGCAGCTCACAGCCAACCTGGCTATCGCCTTCGAGCCATTCCTGCCATTCAGCAGTAAGAAGCTCCGCGAGATGCTAAACATCAGCAACTTCGAGTGGGAGCAGCTGGGAAGTACCGACCTCTTGGAGGCTGGTCATCAGCTGGGCGAGCCTGCTCTGCTGTTCGAGAAGATTGAGGACGAGGTGATTCAGAAGCAGCTCGACAAGCTTGAAGCTACCAAGAAGGCCAACGAGGCTGCCGCCTACAAGGCCGCTCCTATCAAGGATACCGTTAGCTTTGAGGAGTTCGAGAAGCTTGATATCCGTGTTGGTCTGGTGAAGGATTGTCAGAAGGTGAAGAAGAGTAAGAAGCTCCTGCAGTTCACCATCGACGATGGTTCTGGCGTTGATCGCACCATCTGCTCTGGTATTGCTGCTTTCTACGAGAAGCCAGAGGAATTGATAGGTAAACGTATCCTCTTTGTAGCCAACTTTGCTCCACGTACCATGATGGGTATCGAGAGTCAGGGTATGATTCTCTCTGCCGTTGATGCCGATGAGAGTCTGAGTGTAGTAACCACAACAAAGGACGTAAAGCCTGGTAGTCAGGTAGGATAATATGAATTGTGCCATCATCATCGCAGGCGGTTCTGGTAATCGCATGGGACAGGATATACCTAAGCAGTTTATCAATGTTTATGATAAGCCTGTCCTGATTTATACATTAGAAGGATTCCAACGCCATCCGATGATTGATGCTATCGAGGTGGTATGTATTGAAGGCTGGGAAAGTATTGTACAGGCCTATGCCAATCAGTTTAATATCACTAAACTACGTTGGATAGTCAAAGGTGGAAATTCTGCACAGGAGTCTATCCGAAATGGTGTTTTCAATTTAGAAGGACATTTGTCGCCCGACGATACCGTCATCATTCATGACGGTATTCGTCCGGTGATAGATGATAGTGTATTGACTGATGTCATAGAAGTGGCTCATCAGTATGGCAATGCCGTCACATCGTTACCTTATAATGAACAGATATTTGTGGTCAGTGCCGATGATGCAGAAACTACCACACAGTTTATTCCGCGAGAAACGCTGCGTAGAGTATCTACACCACAAGCCTACACCTTTAGTCTGCTTAACGAGAAATATCATGAAGCATTCGAAAAAGGCATAGGTATCTATGGTTCACATTATGCTAACACCATGATGGTAGAGCTTGGTGTGCGTTTGCATTTTGCCAAAGGTTCTGATAAGAACATCAAACTCACGACAAAGGACGATCTTGAAATATTCAAGGGTTATCTGACCAAGGAAAAAGACAGTTGGTTGAAATGAATGAACAACATCCATTATATCAGGAAGATTTAGCCAGGGTTCTTTCCATAGACGGTATGGAGAGCTTGTCAGGAAAAACCTTTCTCATTACAGGAGCTACTGGTATGGTTGGTACCATGCTGATTGATGTGCTGATGGCTAAGGGCGATGTGAATGTTATTGCTGTGGGCCGTAGTCGTGAGAAAGCTTCTGCAAGACTTGGCATGCATTTCGACAACAAGCACTTCAGTTTCCTTGAACAGGATGTTTGTCAGCCTTTCCCCAATGATATCACACCCGATTATATCATTCCTATGGCCAGCAATACCCATCCGTTGGCTTATTCTCAATATCCTATTGAGACGATGATGATTAATCTTAAGGGTGCCGAGCATGCCTTGAATCTGGCAGAAAAAACAGGTGCAACAGTCATTTATACTTCTACCAACGAAGTCTATGGCAATGCCGTTGATGACCAGTCTTTTGTAGAAGACAGTAATGGTTCTCTGAATCTCAGCAATGCGCGTGCCTGCTATAATGAGTCAAAACGTTCAAGTGAGGCCTTATGTCAGTCGTATGCTGCAGAGAAGGGCGTTAAAGTGAAGATTGCCCGTTTGTGCAGAATCTTTGGTCCGACTATGCTGATGGATGATAGCAAGGCTTCTTCGCAGTTTATCCGCAAGGCTATTGATGGTGAGGATATCGTATTGAAATCAGAAGGAAATCAGTTCTTCTCCTATACTTATGTGGCTGATGCTGTCATGGGATTATTGACAGTCTTACTTAAAGGCGAAAATGCAGTTGCATACAACGTGAGTAGCGAGAAGACCAATATTCGTCTTAAAGACTTTGCGCAGACCTGTGCGGCTTGTTGTGGAAAGAAGGTGGTATTCGATTTGCCTTCAGAGACAGAATCCAGAGGCTATTCTGTAGCAACAAGGTCTATCTTAGCCAATGAGCGCATCAAGGGTATAGGTTTTATGCCCTACTACGACATCCAGGATGCCATCAGTCGTACCATAACGATTCTTAAATCTTAAACGAACGGGTTGTCAACTCGCTTGTTTAGGTTGTAGAAAGCTTTGAGGTGGTGGGCAACACGTTTCTCCTCAGGAGGCATCTGCATATAGTTGCCGTATATGCCTTTTAAATAGTCGTCATACCCAGGCATCAGGTCGATGGTAATACTATCGAACGGCATATTGATGGGTTTTCCCTCTACAATATGACTGCTGAACAGCTCGCGTGTACCATAAGCCCCGCCATAGTTAATGAGATGCTTGGTAGAGCCATATGGATACTTCAGGCATAGAGCCCTCATTTTTCGTAGCAGATAGCGTTTCATCGGCTTGCGAAAGAAATAGCCCAGTGTCTTATTTACAAAGCGTCCCCACTCATGTGGTTGTGTTAATAGCATCAGGTGCTGTGAGAAGGTACTACGAGAACTGATAGCCTCGTAACGGTTCTGTAACTTCTTATAGCGGTGTACAAGCGCTTCTACCTCAGCAGGATCGTCGCTGGTGCTATCAAGAGGAAAGACGTCAATGAACAAACCAATAGCGCAAGGGATATCTGCACGCTCAACGAGGGTTGTGTTGCTGTTGCAGAATTTTGGGAAGGGCAGGTAATAATCAGGATGAGTTTCGTTTGAAACCAGTTCGTAATGGCCCAAGTCAGAAGTGCGACAAATCTCTATGAAACGTTCAAAGTCTGGTCGTGGCATACCTACATCGATATCGTCATCCCAAGGTATGATGCCATGATGACGTACGGCTCCTATGGCAGTTCCACCAATAGCATAATAGGTAAGCTGATGTCGAGCACAGATGTCCTGGAACTCTCTGAGGACATCTGTTATAATGCCTTTCCACGCTGTTAACTCTGCTGCTGATAATTCTTGCATCACTACTATTTTTTGTTCAGTGTGCAAAATTAATTAATTTGTTTGGAACATCAAACAAAAAGTAGTATTTTTGCACGCAGATATGGACAATTTGAAGGAAAAAACAGCCAAGGGACTTTTTTGGGGAATGCTGAACAATGGCACAACCCAGATACTCAATGCGGTCATAGGTATATTCTTAGGTCGTTTGTTGACACCTGCAGAATATGGTATTGTTGGTGTACTGACAATATTCACAGCAGTTGCAGGAGCTATTCAAGCCAGTGGCTTTACTCAGGGACTAATCAATCTGAAAAAGCCTACAGAGAAGGATTATAATGCTGTTTTCTGGTTTAATATCAGTGTCAGTATGGTGCTGTATGCCATTCTTTTTGTCAGCGCTCCTTTAATTGCCTCACATTTTCATCAGCCTTGTCTGGTTGAGGTATCGAGAGTAGTCTTTCTTTGTCTGCCAATCTCAGCTTTAGGCATCACTTCCAATGCATATATGTTGAAGAATATGATGAATCGCGAGTTGGCAATCATCAATTTCATTGCTCTATGTCTCTCTGGATTTACAGGTATTATGCTGGCTTTGCATGGTTTTTCTTATTGGAGCCTTGTGTGCCAGCAACTGCTCTATATCACATTGACCAATATCGGGCGCTATTATTATGTCAGATGGATGCCCTCTCTGAGGGTTGATTTCACCCCTGTAAAGGAGATGTATGGTTTCTGCGTGAAACTGATGATAACGAACATCATCAATACGCTAAATCAGCATTATCTGACTTTTATTTTTGGAGGACTGTTTCCCATCAAGGCTGTAGGTAATTATTCTCAGGCTAATAAGTGGAATACAATGGCAAGTTCAACCATCTCTGGTACGATAGGTCAAGTGGCTCAACCTGTATTGGTATCGATTAATGATGAGCAGGATAGGGAGGTAAGGGTGTTCAGAAAACTGTTACGTTTTACAGCCTTTTTGTCTTTTCCTGCGATGTTTGGTTTGGCATTAGTATCACGTGAGTTTATTCTGCTGACGATTGGTGCACAATGGCTGGATAGTATTCCTATGTTGCAGATTCTTTGTCTGTCAGGCGCTTTCCTGCCTTTCTATAGTTTGTATCAGAACCTGACGATAACTGCTGGTAAATCCAATATCTATATGTGGTGTAACATCTGCCAGATACTGATTCAGCTGGCTATGATTGCTACGCTTTATCAGCAAGGTATCATGGTACTGATTAGTGTCTATTCTGCTTTTACTGTATTGTGGTTATTAGTATGGCAGATGATAGCCCAAAAGCTGATAGGCATCAAGTTTTTCGATGCTTTGAAGGATACAATACCATTTATGGTTATTTCTTTGGCTGTGATGGCGGCTACCTATTATCTGACGTCAAGCATAACCAATCATATCCTACTACTGTTCACAAGGATTCTGTTGGCTGGCTTGCTTTATGTCCTGATTATGCGATTGACTGGGGCCAAAGTGTTCGAGGAGTGTATCAACTTCATCCTCAAGCGTCAGCCTGCAAAATGAAGGTGCTTTTTATAACTCCACTTTATGGTGAGATAGACAAAGCGGAGAAGTTTGATGGTACTTTTGTGAGCCAACAAGAGATGTATCATCTTAAATAGCCCCTGAGGTTTGTAATGACAAGTCTGGAGAATATCCTGGCTACTAAAGCCTGATTTCAATACCAGATAATAGGTTTCCAACATACCTAAGGATAAGGCAAATTGATAATCCTGTTGTACATCGTGTTGTTTCAAGAATGAGAATACTAAGTCGTTGGCCCGTAGAAACGATTCGACATGACGGGGTGAAATCTGATCAGAGAAACTACCAGTGATAAACACCTGATAGTGATAGATGGGGGTGTCGACAAACGCCAACTTCTTGGCGCAGAAGAACAGACGGGGGGTTACTGCATAGTCTTCTGCCTGATTCACACCCTCTTCAGGGCTGATACCATTGTCAGTAAACAAGGTCTTTCTGATCAATCGTCCGCAAAGATTATGAGGTATGGTATTGTGAATCAGGAGGAGTTTGAGGATGACTTTCTTGTCTTCATGAGGAACCTGTAAGGTTTCTGACAGCTTTTCACCTCTATAGATACGGATACAGCCAGTAACAATATCAGCTTCTTGTGAGACTTGTTGTGCCACCAACAGTTCCACAGCATTAATTGACAGGAAGTCATCGCTGTCCACATTCAGTACGAAATCGCCTGTACATGATGCCAAAGCAGTTTTTCTGGCTGCGCCTAAGCCTCGATTATGGTCATGCCTGATGATCTTGACTTGTGGCGCTCTGTTGGGATATCTGTCGAGTACGGATTGCAGTTTCAGTATGCTGTTATCAGGCGTACAATCATCTACGAAGATATACTCGATATCCTCGTAGGTTTGTTCGAAGAGCGATACAGCACACTGTTCGATATACTTCTCAACGCCGTAGACAGGGACTAGTAATGAAACTTTCACGCTGCAAAGATACAAAAATATCTGATGATACTTGGTATTATTGTGGAAATTTGCTACATTTGCACCACTTTTAGCAAGATATGGATATGGATAAAAAGTATTCTTCGAAAACAGATATTGCCGTTTTGTTACTGTTCTTTACACGTAACAATACTTTTCAGAAGGTGTTTGATGAAGTACGTCAGGCACGTCCGTCGAGACTGTTTCTTTTTCAGGACGGCCCTCGTGGCGAAAAAGATATGGCAGGTATTGAGGCTTGTCGAAGAATATGTAGCGATGAGAATATAGACTGGGAGTGTGAGGTACATCGCAATTATCAGACCCAGAATCTGGGTTGTATGGTGGCAGGCTATACGTCTCATAAGTGGGCTTTCTCGTTGGCTGATAAGTGTATGGTGCTCGAGGATGATGTGGTGCCTTCGCGGTCGTTTTTCCCATTCTGTAAGGAGATGCTCGACCGTTATGAGAACGATGAGCGTATTACGATGATTGCAGGATTTAATGTTGATGAAGAAACGCCCAATATGCCTTACGACTATTTCTTCACTTCTGCTTTCAGCATCTGGGGGTGGGCTTCGTGGCGCAGAGTGGTCGATAAGTGGGATAATACTTATTCTTTCCTCGACGATGCGTTCAGCATGCATCAGTTGGATGCTTTGATTCGTCAGCGTGGCTATCGTCAGAGTTTCATCAAGATGTGTCAGGATCATCGCGATAGTGGTTTCCCACAGTTCGAGAGTATATTCTGGTCAACTATGCTGTTTAACTCAGGTTTGGCCATCTTACCTTCTAAAAACATGATTAATAATATTGGTGCTTCTGCTGATTCGGCCCATTATTCTGAGTTCAAGACATTACCTCGACGCTTGAAGCAGCTCTTTACGATGAAGCGCTATGAACTGGCGTTTCCATTGAAACATCCGCGTTATGTTATCGAGGAGGCTGGTTATTGGAAACGTTTCTATAAGGCCAACGGATGGGGATGTCCTTGGGTAAAGATTGGTCGCTCGATGGAAGAACTTGGGCTCAATCTGCGTTATGGCAACTTCAAGTTCATCTTCAAGTCGATAGCTCGTCGTCTACGTATCCTAACTGGTCAGGAGAAGTTCAGCTAACCATCAGAGGATGGCTCTGATGGGCGACAGCAGAAAGTCTGTTAACAAATAGCCATTATATATAAAGAGGTATAGCATCAGTATTGTTACTGCGATGCGGAGCCAGCGTGTTTGCAACTTCCTGAATAGGAAAGCTGTGGCTATGGGTAATACGAACATGTAGTGCGGTGTCATGATAAACACCTCGTTGATACCAAAGCCTAAGATGATATGGATAAACATATCGAAGGCGAAGCACGAGAGACAGAGCCATAGGAAACGACTCTTCCTACCTAACCAAATGCCTACTACGGCTAAAGTGAGTATCAATGCCTCGATAACATAACTGAGCGTCCATCTGTATTGTACAAACACAGGACGATGTACCAGCGTATCTTCCAACAGATAGTCCTGATGAAACTGTAACGACTCGCCAAACAGGTTCTCATAAGTCGATTGCCAACGCGAGGTTGTGATATCTGTCCACTTCAGGAAACCATAGTTCTCCATAGGCTTGCCTGTTTTGGCGGCTTGGTGTTGTAATACCTTTGCGCGACGCGCTTTTCTCACTTCGTATAGCTCTTTCTCCTGGGATGTCATCTGGGCAACACGGGCTTTTTCG
Source organism: Prevotella sp. P6B4 (assembly GCF_000619985.1). Taxonomy (NCBI): domain Bacteria; kingdom Pseudomonadati; phylum Bacteroidota; class Bacteroidia; order Bacteroidales; family Prevotellaceae; genus Prevotella; species Prevotella sp. P6B4. The sequence continues at coordinate 36,495 of NZ_JHVE01000004.1, read as the reverse complement.
GCTTCAGCCTTTTGCAACTTGCGTTCTGCGCGTGCTTTTTCCTTGGGCAGCACATAGGTGTGATACTCCCAATTGGCTGTTCCCCAAAGCAAAGCTGCTGGCAGGATGACTGCTAAAAGCAGGTATTTAGGACGGAAGAATCGTCGCAGATTTACAAAGAAGCCTGATAGGAACACCTTGGCACCATTACTCAGTGTAACACCTGCTGTGATGTAGAACAGTAAGGCTGATTGCCACCACTTGAACTCCCTGCCTTTCTTGATACAGATGCCAGAGATATACAGCGTGATGAGTAGCAAGAACATCGATATCGTGAAGTGATCGGGTACGATGACTGACAGCAGAATATAGGCAAACGAGAAGTGATAGGCTGTCAGCAGGGTAGCGTCTTTTTGACTCAATTCCAGTACTTCGCGATGAATACGATAGAGGAAGATATACGAGTAGTACGAGAAGCATATCAGCAATGCAGCTACCAGATACTGCACGCAGTTCACGCCTAACAACCATGTCAACCCCTCATTGATCAGCCATAAGGGCCAGATCATAAATGAGAGTAAAGGATGTCGAAACACCTGATAGACCACATCCCAATCGGTAATCCCCAGATAGGTGAGTGGATCGTAGCCGGAAAGATGCAACTCGCGTTCGAATACTTTCCAGTATGGGCCAAAGCCAGGTTGCATGAACAGGTCGTGCATACGATAGATAAACAGTGCATTCAGGGCGATAATCACCATGAGTGCGATGGAGGACTGAAAACGTTCTTCAGGTTTAATCTTGAATATCTTGAGTGGTGTCATAATCAACGGAATGGTTTAAAATACGATTCATCCGCAAAATCCAACAGTTCTTTGTCGCCTCGGCTGTCGCCATAGGCTGTGAGGTGGTAATTCTGGCGATTAGGATATAGTGACAGTATGCGGTTTACCTTTTGTTGTCCATAACAGTTCTTGGTCAGGAAACGGCCAGTCAGTTTACCATCCATCACCTCGATTTGCGTGCCCAGTACCTTCACATCAGAAAAGAAAGGCTGCACCCAGTTATCGATTGAAGCGCTTACTATCAGCACCTCCGAGCCTTCGTTTTGGGCTTGTTGTATGGCCTTGATGCCTGCTGGGCGCAATAGATGTTTGGATGAGGCTGAAAAGGCCTGACAGAGGGCGTTAAAATCCTCAAGCTTCATACCCTTAAAGAAGTGAGTAAACACCTTTTGCTTGGCTTTCCAGTTAGGATAGAATCCCAGTTTCATCAGCACCAGCAGATGGGCATATCGTGCAAAACCCCATCCAAAGGCTATTGTGCCCTTGGCAAAACGGATAAACTCTATCAACGTATCCTTGGTTGTCAGCGTTCCGTCGAAATCGAAGGCGTAAATCTTCTTCATACTCTAACAATGAGTTTTAGTATCTTTTGCAGTAACCATGCCAAAGGAATGGTAATTACAATGGTGAGCAAGGCTGTTAGCCAATAGCCCAAGTGATAGGGGATGATATACGCCATCACAAAGTGGTCGTGTATCAGATAGGCCTCCAGACTGAGGGCGCCAAAAAAGGCGCAGAACTTATTGAACCATCGCGGCGTGCGACGGAACACACGGTTCAGCATCATAATCAGCGTGATGGTAAACGGAATGTATATCATGCGCTCTACGAACAAGGGGAATCGTCCGTGTGAAATCTGCTCCAGATACACACACGAACTGAAGGTGGCCAGGAAGATAGTGAGTATCATCCAGATGCCTGTACCATCAATTTTGGTTTGCTGTCGTACCAGTTCGCCGCAGTTGATGCCGATAAAGAAGATGGGCACACGACTCCAGAATATCTCGATATGCCCTACAGCCAGATGCAAAGGCATTATCCATTGTACCCAGATACACCAGAGAATCATGAGCACAGGCATCCATCGGTAAACGGGATGGCGCTGAATCAATCGCATATAGGGTGGTGCCCAGAGATAGAGCATCATAATGGCTGGTATATACCAGAAGGTGAGCTCGTCGTGCAACCAGAAGTCCCAGTTGATGGTGATATCGCCTATCAGGTCGATATAATTGCCGTTTGTCCAGTCGAATCGTGGCAGATAAAAGAGCGATGCCATTACCAGCCAGGCTGGATAAATACGCAGCAATCTACGCTTGTAGAACTGCCAAACAGCAGGATTCTTGACCCACGAGAACCAAAGGCCGATACCACTCAGAAACAGGAACATATCTACTCCCACATTGCCACATCGCCTCAGGCCGAAGAACTCGTTGCTACGAGCCAGCGGCACGTGGAACAGGATGATGAACAGCATAGCTGCGCCCATCAGTTCAGCACGATAACGGCTAATGTTGGCCAGTTCGATATCCTTGATTTTCACAGTTTGGGACTTGGCAGTTGGTCTATTACCTTCTTCATTAACCATGAGAGGAACAGCGTAGCTACTATGTAAAGCAGCAAGCCTGCATACAGATCGTCATAGAGATAGGGACGTACAAATATCTTTCTAACCAGCGGATGGGTCACAAAGATGGCGGCAGAAATACTGCCCAGCCAGACGCTATACTTCAGCATCCATTCTGGCATCAGTTTTACCAGCGCAATAGTTCCAACAACAATCAGCATGGGAACCCACAACCATCCTTGGAAACTGAAACTCAAAACAACGATGAGTACAACAGCGAGTAATAAGGCTAAGAGATATTCCCAGTTAGGGCGCTCGGCTTTGCCGCTTCGCTTGTCGAAGAATGTTTGGTTCCCAACGTGGGCGCTCGGCTTTGCCGCTTCGCTTGTCGAAGAATTTTTTGTTCCCAACGTGGGAATAAATCGTGCCATAAGTATGCCCATTCCGAAAGGCAGCATGCCGCCAATCAGATTATAACGCAATCGCTCCAGCAAAACAGCGTCGTCCTGGCAGGAAAGTTGCCACAGCCAGCACAGGGCAATCATACCTACAACTACCCCCCAATGGCGCCAGCGATAGTATATCAGTCGATAGAAGATATAAAGCTGCAAGGTGATGCTGAAATACCAGTAAGGACCAGGCCAAACTACATGCGAGGGGTCTTCGAGCAGATTGGCAAACATGCCCAACATCGCCACCACCGCAGTCCAAGTATAGCGGTGCATACCAGGGGTGAAGGCATCAAGCATGGTGAAGATGACAAAACCCACGATGAAGATACGGAACAGCTTCAGATAGTTGTAACGCACAAATCGCCATAGTCCCACCTCTGGCAGTTTGCCTTGCTCGTACTTCTTGACCAGTCCAAAACCGCTCAGAAACAGGAAAACGGGTACGCCATAGTGGCCGAAGAACGATACGAGATGCAAGGGTAGTTGCTCGTCAGGATTCAGTATATACTGCCATAGCTGGTCTGCCTTGGATAGTTGCCAGGTATATTCGTTCTCTCTCACAATGCCTCTGAGCCAGTGGCAGTAGTTGTGTAGCATGATAGCCAGAATGGCAATGCCACGCATGGCCGAACACTCGTTTCTTGTTAACAGCTCCTTCATTTCTTCTTCAACTGGTTATAGTCTGTCTCACCTTTCAGGATACGTGGCCGCTTGGTATTGTATTCTGGGCTGACCACATTGTACTCAGGACGATAGAGTGGCGAAGAGATGCCACCAAAGTATAACAGTAGGTGTGATAGCACATCGGTCATCATGGGACGGTTCTTAGCTGCCTGTATTGCTTGCCAACCGTAGGGGTGATTCTCCTGATACTTGGGCGAGCCCCAGATCCAGAACGGAATCTCCATCTCGTTGCGTGCCAGACGGTAGTCGATGGTAGCACCATGCATGCGACCATAGACGTAAGGCTGACCATCGAAGATCTCTTCTGCATGATCAGGCATGAAGATAACGACAGCATCCTTATCCATAAAACGCTGGGTAACGGCCCATACGATGGAGTCATTATAACGTATCGAATTGTCGTAATCGGCCAGAATCATACGCTGTTTCTTGGTCAGTTCTGGACGATCGTACATAGAGTCTTTCAGGAACTTGTGTGTCTTCTGTGGATAGCGTGCCTTGTACATCAGGTGCGATCCCATCAGGTGCAGAATCACCAAGTTGTGCTCCTTATTCTCTTTCTGTAGACGGTCGTATTCCTGCAGTACCCCTTCATCAAAGGGATACAGACGGGTGTTGCGAGTGTCAAACAGCTTGTTGCTGAGTTCGGGATTGTTGAGGAAGAACCCGCCGCTGAAGTCATAGACTGCTTCATCGGCCTTCGACTGGAATTGGTTGGTGATAAACGTCACGTGATAGCCCGCTTGACGGAATACCTCAGGAAAGAGCGGATAGTCGCACCATTCAGCACTATCGCCAACGGCTTGTAGTGAGAGTATATTCTTAAACACGAAACTCGTCAGGTTCCAAGGTGCCACCACATCCGTAAAAGGTACCAGACTGCCTTTTTGGGCCATTGCCACCTGATGGGGCGTAGTAGGCATGTTGTAGCCATATAGCTGTGAATGGTGTTTATTGTAGCTCTCGCCAATCACCAGCACGATGTTGGGTACACGATAGCTACAGCTATCTATCTGTACCTTCTCGCTGGCTGCTTCAAGCTGTACAAGTTGATGATCGGCCAGATGATTGGCATAAATGCTGAATATCAGTCTGTAGACGGGGATATAGAGTTCAGCTCTGTCTTTGCGTGTCAACTCGTGCTCCACCTGTCCTACGGTGTTGTACGAGAAGAGCCGCTTCATCGCTACCTTGTTATCCCAACACTGGTTGTAACAATCGATGAGGAGTCCTGCGGTAAAGCAGCCCAATACAGCTTTGCAAACCATCGGAACCAGGTCGTTGACCTGTGGCAGAATCATTCTGTTGCTCAGCTTGACCAACTGCTTGCGCAGGAAGATCCACACAATATGAACCAGTATCAGCAGCAGAATCCAGCCCACATACGATGTGATGACCTCTCCATTGAGATATGAGGCAAGAAACTCTTCCGACTCCTGTTTGGTGGTTTCGTTAAAGAGCATCAGCATAGTTGGCGTCAAGGTCGATTCGAACTTCACGTAGCAGAACATATCTACCAGCGCGATGCTGTAGAGTGCTACGTAGAGTAGGGCTCTGACCCAATAGCGCACCTTGTGAGGGATGAGTGTCAGAACCACGGAGACAGCGTAGATATCCAGAAACAGTTCTGGTGCCGAGAGCTCATAGGGCTTGGCACCTATCAAGTGTAGGGTTATTTCCAGTTGTGTACAAATCCACCCTAATGCGAACATAAAAACGAAGAATGCGCCATTCTTCTGGATGGGGGCAAACAGATAGCCCAGCCACTCAAGTGGATTTATCTTGAGATGTTTAAACATACAGTCTGTGTTTGGTAATAAAGTCTGCTACAGCCTTTGGCACCAGTGACTCGATGCTTTTTCCGTCTTTGATGCACTGACGGATGTCTGTGCTCGAAATATCGATGAGTTCCAGTCCGTCGATACCGCCTTCGCTACCGCGACGGGGATAGACGATGATCTGAAACTCATTGCGGATATCATCAGCACGATACCATTTATCGAACAGTTGCCAGTTGTCGCCACCAATCATCAGCACAAACTCGCGGTCAGGATAATCCTGCTTCAGGGCTTGTAGCGTGTTCCAGGTGTACGATGGTTTAGGCAGATGCATCTCGTAGTCGCTGGCTACGATGCCTTCTTCGCCAGCAACGGCCAGTTGGGCCATCTTCAGTCTGAGTGCATCGTCTAGCAGATCGGTTGAGGCTTTCAGGGGATTCTGTGGCGAAACCATCAGCCACACTTCGGCGAGCCCGGCTTTCTCACGTAATTGTCGAGCTAACGAAATGTGTCCATTGTGGATGGGATTGAACGATCCGCCAAAGATCCCAGTTCGTATCATTCTATTTCCAGAAAATCTTTGATGACTTTCAAGGCATCAGCTTCAGCATAGTCCAACATATCGTTGATGACAACCTTGTCGAACTTATCAGCAAACGAGAGTTCGAACTCAGCACGGGCAATACGCTGGTCGATGACTTCTGGTGCATCAGTAGCACGCCCCACAAGTCGCTTGCGCAGTTCGCCAATCGATGGGGGCTGGATAAACAGGCTCAGAGCCTTGTCGCCATAGAATTTCTTGATGTTTACACCACCTTTCACGTCAACGTCGAACACCACGTTCTGTCCAGCTTCCAACTGGTTCTCAACCTGCGATTTCAGCGTGCCGTAAAAGCGGTCGGTATATACCTCTTCGTATTCCAGGAACTCGTCGTTTTCAATACGCTGACGGAACTCTTCTGGTGTCAGGAAGAAATAGTCAACGCCATTCTTCTCAGTGCCGCGAGGAGCTCGCGATGTGCATGAGATAGAGTAGGCCAGATTCAGTTCCTTGTGCTCTCTCATCAGCCATGAGATAATCGTACTCTTGCCAGTGCCTGATGGAGCTGATATAATAATTAATTTACCTTTTGCCATCGTTTAAAGTGCGTTAAGAACCTGTTCCTTAATCTGCTCCAGCTCGTCCTTCATCTTAACCACGATGTTCTGCATCTCGGCCTGATTACTCTTCGAACCGGTTGTATTGATTTCGCGACCCATTTCCTGAGCGATAAAGCCCAACTTCTTACCCTGTCCGGCAGGCTCGTTCATCGTATCGCGGAAGTACTTCAGGTGGTTGGACAGTCGCTGCTTCTCCTCGCTGATGTCCAGCTTCTCGATATAGTAAATCAGCTCCTGCTCCAGGCGGTTCTTATCATATTCGGCTGTTGGAATCTGCTGCAAGCCATCTACGATACGTGCTCTGATTTTCTCAACGCGACTCTTCTCGTATGGCTCAATCTCGCCCATCAGCTTGGCAATATTATCAATCTTCTCAGTAAACTTCTTCTGTAAGGCTGCACCTTCCTGGGTACGGAAGTCAACCAGGTTCTTCAGGGCTTCGGCTACGCCACCTTTTACTACAGCCCACTCATCTTCGTCCAGCTCTTCTACGTCAGTCTTAGTCATGACGTCTGGCATGCGGAGCAGGGTAACGAACCAATCCTCAGGAGCAGGGATGCCTGTCTTGTCTGATATGGCCTTAATCTGCTGATAGTAGTTCTCCACCAACTGGGCGTTGATGGGTGTTGGGTCAACAGCCATATCCTTCTCAACCCATACGCTCATATCCACCTTTCCGCGGATCAGAGCTTCGGCCACCATCTGGCGCATTTCCATCTCTTTCTCACGATAGAGTGGCGCAATACGTGTGTTCAAGTCCAACTGCTTAGAGTTCAGCGACTTGATTTCTACGTGAATCTTCTTTTCCTTAAACGCTACGACAGCCTTGCCGTAACCTGTCATCGATTGTATCATGCTATACCTATTTAATAATATTTGGCTGCAAAGGTACGAATAACTACGTGAAAAACCAAATAAAATTGCAATTTTCCAAATAATTGCTTATCTTTGCACGAGATTATCAAATATTGTAAGAAAATGAAACGAAAACTATTAATTCTTGCTATCGGATTTTCGATGGCGGTACAGGCGCAGCAGGCACCTGTTTTTGAGACTTCGGCTAAAGATGAGATTGCTGCCAACCGCTTTCTGGCAGGTAGTAACTATTTGGACTACGATCGTCAGCTTTCAGACAAACCGCTGACTGCCGGTCCAAAGAACTACGAACCATTCTATATGAGCCACTATGGACGTCATGGTTCACGTTGGCTCATCAGCGATGGCAACTATTCTAAGCTCCTTGCAACGCTGAAGGCCGCTAAGGAGCAAGGTAAACTTACATCGCTGGGAGAGAAAACACTTGCAACTATCGAAGCCATCTATGCTACAGCCGACAAACGACTGGGCGACCTGACTACCGTTGGCGAGCGCCAGCATCATGGTATTGGAAAGCGTATGGTGCAGAACTTTCCAGAGATTTTTAAAACAAAAAATCTGAAGATAGATGCCCGTAGCACCGTTGTGAACCGTTGCATTCTCTCAATGATTGCCGAGTGCGAGGAGTTGGCTGCTGCCAATCCCACAGCCCAGATTCATAACGATGTGAGCGAGAGTCTGCAGTATTACCTGAATCAGCCTTGGGACGGCATTGTTAGAGAACAGAGTAAGACGGGCGGCAAAGAGGAGCGCGACTATACGATGAAATATACCCACCCAGAGCGCCTGATGAAACAGCTCTTTAACGATCAGGCTTACGTATATAACAATGTAAGCGCCTCGTCATTGATGCGCCAGCTGTTCCATGTGGCTTGTAACTTCCAGAGCCATGATACTGATCTGGAGCTCTTCTCGCTGTTTACTGACGAAGAGGTGTACGATCTGTGGCGACTCAACAACATCGGTTGGTATCTCGACTATGGCGCATCGCCAGTTTCTGGTGGTGTCATGCCTTTTAGTCAGCTCAATCTGCTGAAGAATATCATTGCTACAGCCGATACTGTTACCCAGACTCAGGCTACCCTACGCTTTGGTCATGAGGTGTGCGTGATGCCTCTTGCCTGTCTGCTGGAACTCGACAATTGTGGTATGGTAATCAACAATCTCGACGAACTCGATAAGTATTGGCGTAACTATCGCATCTTCCCTATGGGTTGCAATATCCAGCTCATCTTCTATCGCCCTAAGAAGGGTAAGACAGGCGATATCTTAGTGAAGGCTCTGTTGAACGAGCGCGAGGCTTATCTGCCTATCGCTACCAACCAGTGGCCTTACTACAGTTGGAAGGACCTGCGCGCCTATTATTTGAAGAAAATAGCCGATTTCGAGACAAAAAACAAGAAATAATCCGTAAAAATCCATATTTATAGGGATTGCACAGTTTTCTGAATAGTCGTACCTTTGCCCCCGCAAATTTGAAGGTATCGAACACAGAAAACGAAAATATATGTATAGCAATCCATTTTTTGCGGTTATCAATCACCAACCAGCCTGTCGCCCTCCTGTATGGATGATGCGACAGGCTGGTCGCGTATTGCCCCGCTATCGCCATCTCACTCAAACGCATCCTTTCCGTTCTATCATGGCCGATGCCAAGTTGGCTGCCGAGGTTACGCTGATGCCAATCGCCGATATGGGTATGGACGCAGCCATCTTGTTCAGCGATATCTTAGTGATTCCTGAAGCTTTAGGTGTCGAGGTGGAATGGACCAGTGAAGGACCTGCTTTCCCTCGTCCACTCATTGGTGTGGAGCATCCTGCAGCAGTGTTGAGTTTTAATGCGTCGCATCTGAATCACGTGGCCGACACGCTTGATGAGATTCGGCGACAGAAGGTTGGCGATACGCCTGTGATAGGTTTCTGTGGTGGGCCACTCACCTGCCTTTGCTATATGTTGGCTGGGCGCGATCGTAGTCTGCAGTTTACAGAGGTGGTGCGCTATCTCTATACGCATCGTGAGGAGTCGCTCCAACTGTTCGAGGCTCTGACCAGCGCCAGCGAGACCTATGTACATTTGCAGGCTCAGCATGGTATCGATGCGTTCCAGATTTTCGAATCGTTTGCGAGTGTCATTCCTGCCGAACTCTATCAGGAAGTGGTTCTGCCGTTTGTACGTCGTATCACAGCGGCAGCCCGTCAGCACGGCTTACCTGTCATCTTCTTCCCTAAGGGCTTTGGGGCTGGGATCCAGATGCTTAGTCTTGAAGATTGCGACTTTGTAAGCATCGACTGGCAGACACCGCTATCTGCAGCTCGCGGTTTGGTAGATGCAAAGTTAGGTCTTCAGGGCAATATGGACCCTCGTGTACTGTTTGCCCCTCAGGCTGTGATTGAAAAGCAGTTGCGTACTTATGCCCAGTTCTTCAGCCAGCATCCTGATTATATCTTCAATCTGGGGCATGGGCTTCACAAAGATACACCACTCGAGAATGTACAGTTCGTGACTGAGTGGTTCAAACATATGTGATTATATTCAATTATTAATATATTAGAATGATGTTTTTAGGATTACTTTTAACAACCATGCTGGTCGTAGAAGGACCAGAGATCAACCCAGCAGACACAACCACAGCCCGCTCTTATGCCTTGGACGAAGTGGTTGTCAGCGCGTTTAAAACAAATAAATACGAGGTAGTGCCCGCATCGCGCTCAGCCTTGTCGGCTCGTCAGATCAGTAATCAGCAGATTACTGGCATCAAGGAGCTGACAGCTGTCATCCCCAATTTCTACATGCCCGACTATGGCTCACGAGCCAGTTGCCCTGTATTCGTGCGTGGCGTGGGTAACAAGTCGGATGGTACAGGTATTGGCTTCTATGTAGATGGTATGCCATACTATGAGCCCCTCTCGTTTGATTGCGATCTGGGCGATATTGCCTCAGTAGAAGTGCTGCGTGGACCACAAGGCACGCTTTATGGACGTAATGCCATTGGTGGTATTGTGAATATCAGCACCCGCAACCCATTGGAGTATCAGAACACCCGTTTGCGCTTGGGCTATGGTCGCTATAACGATCTGCGCACACAAATCTCTAATTATACCAAGGTGTCAGATAAGTTCGGCTTCACCTTTGGTGCCCTCTATCATCACAATGATGGTGCCTTCCGTAACAGCTATCTCAATGAGAAGGTTGACAAGATGAATGAGACCGAGGAGCGTATCGGTCTTTACTATAAGCCTGCCGACAACTGGTTGGTCCGCCTGACCAGCAACTTCGCTTACAGCGATCAGGGTGGCTATCCTTATGCCCCTGTGGATGTGGCAACCAATACATTGCAGGACATCAAGTACAACCGCTATAGCTCATTCCGTCGTCTGGTCAGCACTACTGGTTTGGGTGTCACCTATACAGGTCCTGTAGTCAGCTTCAATAGCCAGACCTCATTCCAGTACATCAACTCAAAGCAGGCTATCGATCAGGACTTTACTATCAACGACAAATCGTTTGTAGAGAATGCCCGCCATCAGAATATGGTGTCGCAGGAGTTCACCCTTAAATCTAATAACGATAGCCGCTACCAGTGGGTGGTTGGTGCCTTTGGTATGATGGAACATGTGGATCGTGCAGTTGATAACTTCTCACCATCAGCAGGCTCGCTCAGTCACACCAACTATTGTGTTCCCACCAGTTCGCTGGCCCTGTATCACCAGAGCACCTATAACATATGGCGAGGCCTCTCGGCTACTGCTGGTATCCGTTTTGATTATGAACATGCTAAGACCAACTATGAAAATCTAAAAGTAAAAGTTTCGCCACTGCCTGATGGCAGTTTTACCTTAGTTGAGCCCAGCCAGGATCCATCAATAGCAGGTGAATCCTTCGAGAGTACCAAGAACTTTACACAGGTAACGCCTAAGTTCACCTTGCAGTACCAGACCACAGAGGATAACCTCTACTATATATCAGTAACACGTGGTTATAAGCCAGGCGGTTTCAACAAATCGTTCTCTACTGCCGATCAGCGTTCATATGAACCAGAGTATAGTTGGAACTACGAGGTGGGTGCCAGCGTTAACTTGCTGAACAATCTGTTCACAGTGAGTGCCGACCTGTTCTATATCGATTGGCGCCACATGCAGATCACCTCTACTATTGCAGGTGTGGGTAATATCACCACCAACGCGGGTCATACTGATAGTAAGGGTGCCGAACTGAACGTTGTGGCACGTCCTGTAAAGGGCTTGCAGCTCACGGCTAACTATGGTTATACCTACGCCCGCTTCCTCTCTTATGTGAAGAGTGCTACTGTAGATTATACCAACAATCGCCTGCCCATGGTTCCTAACCATACGCTGAGCGCCGATGTCAACTACACCATCAACCCCACAGGATGGCTGGATTGTGTGATGTTCAATGTTGGTTTGCGCGGACTGGGTCGTATCTACTGGGCCGAGGATAACCTCGTGAGTCAGGACTTCTATACCACCCTCAATGCCAAGGTGGCCTTCACCAAGGGAATTGTTACCTGGGAGGTGTGGGGCAAGAACCTGACAGACACCAACTATATGGCTTATGGCTTCAAGTCGTCAAGCGGTAACTATGCTCAGGCAGGCAAGCCTCTCATGTTTGGAACTACCATCGAACTTAATTTCTAACCCCCATACTACATGGCAACAACCACTAACGTCGATCAAGTGCGCCGATTGAATCTCGCCACGTTTTTCTGCCTATACATAGCGCAGTTCATACCATCTACGTTTATCACAACAGCCATGCAGGTCAGTATGCGCCAGGCCAATTACGGCCTGGCCACTATTGGCTTGCTGCATTTGGTACATATCCCCTGGCTCGTCAAGTTTCTCTGGGCGCCTATGGTCGATCGTCAGTGTGCCAATCTCTCCAACTACCGTCGTTTCATCCTGCTCATGGAGTCGGTCTATGCGCTGTCTATCATGTATATCGGATTTCTCGATATCTCAGCCGATATTTACTTGATATTCGTGCTGGTGTTTATCTCGATGTTTGCATCTGCTACGCAGGATATCGCCACCGATGGCCTGGCTGTACGTGCTTTCGGCAAGGGCGACCATAGTGCTGTGAACAGTATGCAGTCGATGGGACGCTATGCAGGTGCGTTCCTGGGTAGTGGCATCTTCATTGTGATGCTCGACCATTTTGGCTGGAGCGTGGTGTTCCCGCTTTTGGGATTGGTGGCTTGGTTCATGGTGGTGCCTTTGCAGTTTAACAAGAAGATTCATATCGAGCCCCGTTCGCCCAAGCAGCGTGCCAAACTCATGGACTTCATGTGGTTCTTCTCGCGCAAGGATATCATCCCCCATGTGGTGTTCCTGCTGCTCTACTTTATGGGTATTATTGGTATTATTGCCAATGTACGTCCATACATGGTCGATCTGGGGTATAACATGAAGGAGATTGGCGTGTGGTTTGGTATGGTGGGCACAGCCACCTCGTTTGCGATGGCCTGGGTGGCGCATGTGTTCATCCGTCGTATCGGCATGTATCGTGCCCGCTTGGTGGTGGCTGTCATGATTGTTATGGCGCCGCTCTATTTCCTGTTGCTCACTTTCCTGCCGTCGCCCACGCTGCCCATGCTGGTGGGTGGTTTGTTGCTGGTCAAGACGTGCCATGCCTTTGCTTCAATCGTGGTTTATACCACGGCGATGGATTGTGTGCGCGAGGGGCGTGAGGGAACCGATTTCACCATCCAGGTAGTGGTGGTTCATCTCAGTTCGTCGCTCATTTCGATTATATCGGGAGGCGTTGGCGAGTGGCTCGACTATCGTGGTCTCTATCTCATCGAGCTGGCTATCGCCCTTGTCAGCCTCGTTTATGTGATTCGTGTTTTCAAACCTCATCAGATGTTAGCCCGATGGTAAGACGTGTGCTTTTTTCGGCGCCTGACACCTATCATGCCCGATTACATGAGGCCTTTGCCGAGAGGCCTTCGTGCAGCTTCCGACAGATGCTGATGCCTCTTATCAGTTCGGCTTTATTACCGCCAGAGGGTACCTTCCTGTCGTTTTGCAGTCAGTTGGCTACTTACGATTACGTTATCTGTTCCAGCATCATGGCTGTTCGTGCGCTTGAATCAGCAGGTTTAGACAGATTGCTTTTAGAGGGCAAGGTTGTTGCTATCGGCAACGATCAGCAAGCTGTTCGTCAGCTTTTGGGTGTTTCTACGGCTCTGTCTGATGCCAAGCCCAGCATGATGGGGATTGTGGAGGCGCTTCAGAGCCAGTCGTCACTGGCTTCAAAGCGTATTGCTGTGCTGTTGCCCAAGTTCTGTGGCATGCCTGTTCCCCCAACCATCACCAATTTCCAGCGTGCGCTTAACCAAACAGGCGCTGCCATGACCTATATCTATTGCTATCGTACCACAGCCTTGAGCGAGGAGTATTATGCCGAAATGGTCGATACTCTGCGTAGTGGTACCATCAGTGCGATAGCTATTACCAGTGGTGGCGAGGCTTATGTGTTGTCTAAGATTCTGGCTTATGCAGCTGCGCAAGGTGAGCCTATCCGTGTGCCCATCTACTCGTTTGGTCCTTACACCACCCATTGTGCCCAGCAGCTCTCCCTGCCCATCGCTGGCACTTCCCCAAAGCACCAGCGATTTACCGACTTTATCGATTATCTCGACAGGCTATTGTAATTACCATCCTCATTGTTCATAAATATGGAATAGACTCAACATGAATAATAGTCCGCCTCCAAGAGCACAGCAAACGGAATTGCTACTATGTAGTCGAAATAGTTCCTAATAAACAGATAAGTAGGAATTGATGCTATTAAAGCACCAATTCCAAGTTCGAAACCAGCAATGATTTCTATAATCATGCCCCAAGAGAAATCACTTTTGCTTTTGGTCAGCCTTACTTCATTCTCAATTTTTGAATGGGCATAATATATTTTGTTAAAGAAATGTTTTATCATACCCTTTATATTACAGGGCCGGAGATCTCCGGCCCTGTTTATTATTGCTGTGATAATTTACAAACCAAACTTGTAACCAATCGTCAACTGGAAGACGCTGTTCTTAACACCATCTCCTGATGGGACTGACAAAACCTTCGTTAAACCAGCATAATAACGAAGCTCCAACTGAACGTTGTTCAAATCATACGAGATTCCAACGGGAATCGAGAAATCGAACTTGTGAAGTGTTACATCCATTCCTGCGTTTTTGTACGACTCCTCCAGTCCTACCTCTGCAGAAACACCATTGTTACTGATCTTAACCTTGTCGTTGATCAGGAATCCAGGCTGTAAGCCAACCTTTACCGACAGGTTATCAGTAACACGAGCGGCAGCAATGACAGGCACGTTGATGTAGTCCATCTTGATGGTGCCATCTACACCTTGGACATTGGTTTTGCATCCCTGCTGAGAATACATGGCGCCAAACGACAGCGCTACCTTGGGTGCAGCCTCGTAGCTAAACTCTCCACCAAGGGTAAATGCCGGACGGGTTTTTGCATCGGCATCATTCGTCATTGTAGCAAGGTTAAGACCAACTTTTGGCATGAAGCTCCAGCTACCTACACCATTCTGTGCAAAAGAACACAACGAGGTTGACATCAAGACAACCATCGACAAAATTTGTTTTTTCATAATCATTTTTAGTTTTGTTAAAGTAATATATTATATGCGATTTGCTTATAGCATGTTAATTAAGTTTCGAGGTCATGGGGCTGCGTACGCCTTTGTAGTTCTTCAGATAGGCCTTGGCGCTACCGAAGGAGAGGAACATGTCGAGGCGCACAGGGATGTGGTTCTGGTCGTCGGTGATATAGAAACGGACGAGCTCGTGGCTCTTGCCGTCTTCGCGCTCATAGAACGACATGACCAAGCAGCGGAATTTCTCCTTGGTGCCATTCATCTTGAAGTTCTCTCGCCCACGAAACTCCAGCCATGAGTTGCTCAGGTTGTGTGCATCGCTGATAGGCATGGGGATGACCTGTCCCTTCTTGAATTTCGAAGCATCGAAATTGCGGGCACGCAGGAAGATAGACATCATATCGTAGATACAGTTGCGATAGGTGCTGGTGGTCCACAGGTGATCGCCGTGCGATGTGATGCGGTGCTTTTTCAGCTGGCAGTTGCCACCTGGATAGCTGTACCATATCTCATCTACATAGTAGCTCTTGCCCTCTCTGGCGCCCTTACGGAAGTACAGGGGTGAGAGGTTGGGATTGCAGTACGACAGCAGGGTGTCGCGCATGGTGAAATACTTGTCGAGTTTGGAGTTACCGCGTGTGATGAGGTATGACTTCCAGGCTTCCTTGCCCTCAAACTTGGTGGTCTTGGTGTCCATCTGTGCTGTTCCGACCTTCACCCAGATGAACTGCCAGTTGAAGTAGAGGTCGTACTCCAGACTCTCACCGCTCTTGAAGGCGGTATTGTTGATGCCGCATTGGGCATGGGCTGAAAGTGCCATGCCAAATGCCATACAAAGCGAAAAGATTATCTTTTTCATTTCTTATTATCTAAGTTTATGCCCTTATCCTTCAGGTATTCGATACCTAACTTGCGGGCTCGTTCCACATTACGGTTCTTAAGTTTCTTGGCTGCATCGGGTTTCTGCTTGGTGATCTTGGCAGGCTTTTGCTTGTAGATAGGCGTGCCAGTAACATTCCAGCTCTGCGATACATCCCACTTGGCCTTGCATTCTATCTCGCGAGGATAGTAATAGACGGCTTCGGCCTGGCGACCTTCGGCATAGTTGCCCGTATCCCAGATGCCATTGCCATTCTCGTCGATAAAGGCGCTGACGTAGTACTTATCGGGTTTGAGATAGTAGAACTCTGCCACGTGATTCTTTACACGGGTCTGTTTCACAATCTTGTCAGAGCCGTTGAGTAGCTGAACCACCATCGCCGAATCCTCTACGCCTGTGATATTAAGCTTCAGCGTGCCGTATTCGTCTTCGCTCTTGACCTTGATGCCCAGCTTGTAGGCGTTCGACACCTTGCCATAGATATCCTCGAAGGCGGCAGAGTCGACCTCAAGGCTGTACTCGATACCTGGGCGCCAGTCGGCCAGAATCTCGTAACGACGAATCTGGTTGGGTATAGGAACCATCTTGCATTCCGACTCGTACCATACCGAGTCGATCATTGAATAGAGATGAACAGCGGCTGTATCGCAGCGTTGCAGAGGTGTGGGCATCTCTACCCTTACTATCTTGTCGGGATCCATCGATGGCGAGGCATCGTATTTGGGTTCCAATGGCTTCTCGTGCCAGATGGAGTCGTACTCCATGCCGCGTTTCTTCTTCTTGTCCTGCTCCTTCTGCCATTGCTCTATCTCCTTGGCTTGGGCTTTCAGACGTTTCTCGTAGGGCGTCTTGGCCAGCGCCTCGATGGTATCCGTCTGGTTGACGAGCAGTCCTGTAGAGTCGGAAATCTGATAGCTGATTTCCATGCTGAGGGTATCCTGATTGATCAGCGTGGTATCGCGCAACCAGTAGTGGATAGTGTCCTGCTTCTCGTTGGTCTCGATAACAAAGGCATCGTTGCTGTCGAAGTTCAAGCCCTTGATGACAGGCAGGTCGGGATGACCATAGCTGAAGTACATCGAGAATTTATTGGCCTCTACACGTTCAGTCTTGATAAGGAACCTGTCAGTCTGCACATGGGTGAAAGCCAGCAGCGTGATGTCGTCGGGCAGGAAGTGGGTGTAGGGCACTTGGATGAGCGCGTCGATATGCAACGAGTCGCGCCAAACTGTATCAGTACGTACATCGGGCTTCGAGCTTGGTTCGAATGTCTGCTTGTTGAAGGCTATCATCTCGCTCTTCTGGGTGAAGCGGAAGTCGCCGTCCATATCCTGTAGGGCATAGGCGCGATAGGTGCCTGGTGCCACACCTTTCACCACAAAGTGGCCGCTACCATCAGTACGCGACACGCGGAGCATAGGCTTGGTCTGGAAGGCAGAATCAGTCAGGTCGGCATAGAGCCCGACCATGATGCCTTTGATAGGTTCGAGATTGCTGGCATCGAGCACGTAGCCCGATACCTCGAAGGTATCGATACGCTCGCCTGTAGAGAAGCTATAGGTATAGCTGCCCATGGGGTTGCCTTCGTTGTTATCACTGATAGCATCGCTGAAGTCGATGGTATAGGTGGTGTTCGCCATGAGCGAATCCTGCAGTTCTACCACAATCTTCTTGCCCGCGGCCTTGATATCAGGCACTTCGAGCTGTGGAGGCGACACGATGACCTTGTTGTTGGCATCGGTCAGCTTGATATACTCATCGAAAAGGATGGTAATCTTCTTGGCTGTGACGTTGGTGGCCTGGTCGGTTGGGGTGCAACCTATCACCTTAGGTGGGTCGTCGTCGTACCATCCGCCATCGGGTTGTCCCATACGGGCACAACCTATCATAGCTAACGCTACAGTGCAGATATAGAGGAGTTTCTTCATGCGTTCAACTTCAATAATTGTTCAATATGTTCGCGCGAGTTACTGAGACGAGGCACCTTGTGCTGTCCGCCCAGCTTGCCTTTCAGCTTGAGCCAGTCGTTGAAGAGATTCTCACGTGCCTCAACAATCTCGAGGTGCTGCAGGGTGATGTCCTTGTAGCGCTTGGCCTCGTAGTCGCTGTTGATTTCCTGCAGATGCTTGTCGAGCAAATCACTGAACAGCTGCAGGTCGGCAGGACGCTTCTTAAACTCGATGAGCCACTGATGGCGGCACTTGGCGTTCTGGTCCATAAACACAGGAGCTGCTGTGTATTCTGATACCTCAGCGCCAGTCTGTTCGCAAGCGTAAGCCAGTCCCTTCTCTGCATTATCTACAATCAGCTCCTCGCCGAAGGCGTTGATGAAATGCTTGGTGCGACCGGAGATGATGAACTTATAAGGATTGGTAGAGGTGAACTGGATGGTGTCGCCAATCTCGTAGCGCCACAAGCCGCAGGCATTCGAGATGACCATCGCGTAGTTCTTACCCGTCTCTACGCCCCAAAGGGGTACTGGGTCGCCGCCATCCATGGGGATGAACTCATAGAATACATCGTAGTCGAGCATCAGTAGCATCGACTTATCCGTTGGGTCGTTCTGCAGTCCGAAGAAGCCTTCGCTGGCATTATAGGTCTCCATATAGTGCATGTTGGGCGAGGTGATGAGCTGCTCGTACTGTTTGCGATATGGCGTAAAGGCCACACCACCGTGGAAGAATACTTCGATATTAGGCCAGACCTCTTCAAGATGCGTTTTGCCTGTAATCTCCATCATGCGGGTGAGCACAGAGAGCATCCACGAAGGCACGCCAGAAAGATTGGTCACATTCTTGTTCATGGCCTCACGGGCTATGCGATCGCGTTTGATCTCGAAATCAGACAGCAGCGCCGTTTGTTTCTTAGGTACACGAACCAGATTGACCAGTGGGTTGATATTCTCGATGAGGATGGCGCTCAGGTCGCCAACCAGCGAATCTTTCAGATTATAGTTGGGTGCATGACTACCACCCAGAATCAGGCCCTTTCCATCAAACATTCTCGACTTGGGATTGTTCTGCAGATACATGGCTACCGCATCGAATCCGCCACGATAGTGCATACGCTTCAGTCCCTCTTGACTGACGGGGATGAACTTCGACTTGTCGTTGGTGGTTCCTGATGATTTGGCATACCATTTTACACGTCCTGGCCACAGCACATCAGTCTCGCCGTGTCGCATACGGTCAATGGCACCTTTCAGTTCTTCGTAGGTATTAACAGGGTTATTCTTCACGAAGTCGTCGTAGCCTCTTACAGATGCAAAAGCATGCTGGCGGCCGTATTCTGTATCCTTGGCCTCTGCCATCAGTCGGCGCAGCACAGCCTCCTGCAAGGCCTGACCTCCGTTGAAATGTTGTTCAAGTTCCCGCTGTCTGGGCTCGAACACTTTTCTTACTATCTTAGTGATACTCATTTCTCAAATTGCATATTTTGCGTGCAAAATTACGCAATTCCGTTGTAAAGGGGGAAAAATTTTCGTTTTTTTATCATTTAAGATGTAATCTTAATCCGAATTGGATAGATGGGGCCAGCGTATGCTCTTTGTAGTAGTGCTGCAATGACGAGCCGTCGTTGAAGTAATAGCCCAACGATGGCTCTAAGTAAAGGCCGAATTGGCGCGTGATATTGTACTCTGCACCAGCAGAGGCGTTAACAGACCATTGCCAGGGGCGCTCATTGATGTCGCCGTCTGATACGTTTGCGTCGATACACTTCTCTATCAGCGTACTGCCAGTCAGATAGACATGGAAGTTCTGAGACGACCATACCTTCCACGACAAGCCAACAGGGATACCAAAGTAGCTGAGTGTCTGTTTGATACTCTGGCTACCGAGGAGTTGCGAGCTGATGTCTGATTTCAGATAAGTATAGCTGATACCGCTGAGCAGCGACAGACGATCGCTGAGCTGGTATTGTAGCGAGAGTCCGAAGCGTACTGGGATATGATGCTTATAGACAACGTCCGGAACAGTTTTTATCTCGTTGGTAGCGTAGTACTTGTTGATGGCGTTGAGATAAGTGGCAGGGTCGCTGTAGAAATCATTGTAGAGAGGGACGTTTTCTTGTGTCTGGAGGCTATTATTGGCAGCCAGCAACAGGCCATTGGACCCTGATAGTCCAATCGTCCAACGGTCAGAATCGTCTGATTTCGAGCTGGTTGTGTAAGGCTTGCTGACATCTGGAAGATAGGTCTGCTTTGGATGGTTCGCTGCCACCATGGGGCTATCGTTTGATGGCTCCTGACTGGTCTCTGCCATTTCCTGAGAGGGCACAGCTACTTCCTGACTGACTTCTGCCGTTTCCTGCTGTGTCTTTGCTGTTACCGTTTCTGCCTTGTTCATATCCTGCTTAGGGGTGATAGGGGTATGAGCCAGCAGTCTGGGCTGCTTAGCAATAGCTGAAGGTTGAGCTGCATCAGCAGCCAAATCTACGTCAGCAGTTTTGGCAATATCATCTGTCTGAGTAGCTGTTGCAGGCTTGTTGTGGGCTGTTAGCTGTGGCTGACTCTGGTTCTCATCGAACTGATAGAATGCAAAGAAGCCTACAAGTGCCAGAACGACTGCAGCAGCGACCCAGTAATATCGGCGCATGAAGGTAACCTTGGGGGCCGGCTTGGGCTCGAGGCCCATCTGCTGACTGATGTCCTCCCAGAGTCCGGCTGGTGGCGTCATCTCGTGCCCTTCCAGCTTCTGCTTCATTTGTTTAGTCCAATCCTCTTTCATCCCTGTTTGTTCGTTAATTCCTTTATTCTGCGTGCCAGCCATTGTTTGGCGTAATGTAGCTGAGAGCTTGATGTACTCTCCTTAATTCCTAGTAGTTCGGCTATTTGCCGATGAGAGTAGTTTTCGAACACATAGAGGTTCAACACGGTGCGATAGCCATCAGGCAGTTCGCTGATCAATTGGTGCAGCTGGTCGGCTGAGATCCGTTCTGTTTCAGGAGCTTCATCTGCGATATGGGCTTGTTGCAACTTTGTATCGTCCTGCTCTACGAACTGCAGTTTCTTTTTCTCCCTCAGGAATGATAGTGCCTCGTGGGCCACTATCCTGACGAGCCAGCCTTTGAACGCTTCTTCGCCTCTATACTCCATTGTTGCGATAGATGTGAATATCTTCACAAAACTGTTCTGCAACACGTCCTTCGCATCATCGCGATTAGGAATATAGCGAAAGCAGACCGATGACAGCTCACCGATGTACATCTGGTAGAGCTCGCCCATCGCCCGTTGGTCTTTCCGACGTATACGTTCAACGATATTATTGACCATTTTCTGCTCGCGTTCTATTATAAGAAGCCAAAAGTACTCAAATCTTGTATGACATGGGCAAGTTTTTTGTTTCTTTAACATTATTCCATACAAGAATTGCCTTTTGGGTGCATTATTAAGGCAGAATGAAACCCAAAAAACGTTGTAAGTATGAAAAAGAACCTGATTGTTTTTTCAGCCCTTGCGTTGAGTAGTGCGATGGTATCGTGTACCACCTCATCAGAGGAGCAGATTGACTTAGGCGAAACCAAGCATGTGGTAAATATGCTGTCTGAGTCGGAGCCTATTAAGTTGACTCAAGAGCAGGAGGCATTTGCCAGCAGGAATAACCGTTTTACACTGAACTTCCTGAAGACAGTGAACGATGCAGACCAGAGCGGCAAGAGCTTTATCTACTCACCACTCAGTATTACCTATGTATTAGGCATGGTGAACGCTGCTGCCGTAGGACAGACGGAACAAGAGCTGGAGCAGACGTTAGGCTTCCAGCAGGGAGGTATTCAGGCTGTTAACGATTATTGTAAGAAGCTGATTGAGGGGCTGCCAAAGGTTGATAACAAGGTGACACTGAACATAGCTAATGCGCTGTTTGTCAATCAGGACAGAGCAACCTTGAAGTCACAGTATCAACAGGATATGCAGAACTATTATGATGCCAAGGCAGAGAATCTTGATTTTACCTCGAACTCAGCACTCAGCACCATCAATGGTTGGGCAAGCGATCATACTAATGAAATGATTCCTGAGATTCTGGATGAAATAGATCCTAATGTAGTTACTTATCTGCTTAATGCCATCTATTTCAAAGCAGACTGGGCTTCGAAGTTCGACCAGAAGAATACGAAGGAAGAAACTTTTACCACGGATAAAGGTCGTAAGAAGTTGCCACTGA
Source organism: Prevotella sp. P6B4 (assembly GCF_000619985.1). NCBI lineage: Bacteria > Pseudomonadati > Bacteroidota > Bacteroidia > Bacteroidales > Prevotellaceae > Prevotella > Prevotella sp. P6B4. The sequence goes on along the minus strand of NZ_JHVE01000004.1, from coordinate 14,470 downwards.
TGCACCAGAATGTGCTGATCAATTATTTGGAGAATGAAACATATAGCGCTATCGAGATGCCTTATGGAAATGGTAGTTGGCGAATGACGGTGATGCTGCCGGAAGAAGGTAAGACCACTGACGACATTATCAGTCGTATTTCGAAACGAGGTAAGTTAGAGGGGTATGGGTTCTGTGGAACGATGGGTGATATCTATCAACCTTACGAGACAGATTTGAAACTGCCACGCTTTGAAACCGACTCTGACACAGATGAATTATCCATCGGTCTTATCGGCTTGCTCAAGCAGATGGGCATAAATCTCGCTTTCGACAGCGATTTTGCAGAGATTCCCAATATGTGTGAGCAAAGTGGAGTCTATATCTCTATGATGCGTCAGAAGGCGAAAATCAAGGTTAATGAGGAAGGTTCTGAAGCAGCGGCAGTTACCATAGCAGGTGCTAATTATACAACAACTGCTGAGCCTGTAGTGTACAAAAAAGCTGTCTTCCACGCTAACAAGCCTTTTGTTTACGTGATTAGCGAACGGTCTTCGGGCGTTATCTTGTTCGTTGGAAAGTTTACAGGACAATAAAAAAAAGAGGTTGAAAAAACCTCTTTTTTATTTAATCGTCTGCGAAAGCAGCTGCTTCAGCTTCGGCTATGATATCCTCACGCGATTTCTCTTTGTGCGAGATGTCTGAAAGATCGAATTCCTTTTCTGATAAATCGATGGTTGGAGCTTTCGTGGACTTCTTAGCAGGTTTTACTGCAACCTCTTCTACTGGTTCCTGTTGCTCGATGATAAAGTTCTGCTGCTCCTTCTCTGGATCGGGCACAGCCATTGCCGGCTCTTCTTCCATCTGGGTGCGAGCGGTCTTGGCGGCAAATACGGCATCCACAAACTGAGGTTCGCGCTTCAGGCGCTGCAGGGTGTCTTTCGAAGCCTTCTGCTGCGCCTCTTTCTTCGAATAGCCCGAACCACTCTCGCCACTCACGCCCTCAATCTGTACCATATAGGTAAACACAGGGCTGCCGTTCTCGTCTTTCTTCTGTTTGGTGAGCTTATACTCCAAACGTACACGGTTCTTCTGGCTCCACTCAAGGAGTTTCGACTTGAAGTTGACCTCCTTGAATGCTACCTTGTCTATATCAATAAACTTGCCCAGCACCTGATTCTCGAAGAACCACAGGCAAGCCTCGTAGCCACGATCCAGATAAATGGCACCTACCAACGCCTCGAAAGCATTTCCCTCAACATAGCTGTTGTGCGAGGTTGAATGACCTGCTGAGATCAGCAGATTGCTCAATCGCATCTCGGTGGCTAACTTTCCAAGCGTTTCGCGGCTGACGAGTTTCGATCGTGTGTTGGTCAGGAATCCCTCGCGCTTACCCTCGTAGTGACGGTAAACGATGTAACCCACAGCAGCGTCGAGTATGGCATCGCCCAGGAACTCCAGTCGCTCATTGTTCAGCGGCTTGCCCTTGTCGTTGCGCTTGCGGATGCTCTTGTGCATCAGCGCCATCTTGTAATACTCGATGTTGTGGGGGTAGAATCCCAGTATCTCATAAAGAGAAGAAAAAAGCTCCTTCTCCTTGCGGAAAGGGAGCTTGATTCTATCAATGATGTTATTAAGCCTCATACTTCTTGAATACTACACAGGCATTATGACCACCAAAGCCGAAGGTATTGCTGAGACCAGCACGTACCACACGCTTCTGAGCCTTGTTGAATGTGAAGTTCAGGTTGTAATCAATCTCAGGATCCTCATCTCCCTCCTCGTGGTTGATGGTTGGAGGAATGATATCGTTCTTAATAGCCAGAACGGTAGCCATTGCCTCAACAGCACCAGCGGCACCCAGCAGGTGACCAGTCATTGACTTGGTAGAAGAGATGTTGAGCTTATAGGCAGCATCGCCGAATACCTCCTTGATGGCCTTGGCCTCAGAGATATCACCAACGTGGGTAGAAGTACCGTGTACATTGATGTAGTCGATGTCCTCAGGCTTCATGCCTGCGTCCTCAAGAGCGTTCTGCATCACGAGCTTAGCGCCCAGACCCTCGGGGTGAGAAGCAGTGATGTGGTGAGCGTCAGCGCTCATACCAGCACCTACCATCTCAGCATAGATCTTAGCGCCACGAGCCTTAGCGTGCTCCAGCTCCTCCAGGATCAAGCAACCAGAACCCTCGGCCATGATGAATCCATCGCGGCTGGCGCTGAATGGACGGCTGGCTTTCTCTGGCTCGTCGTTGCGTGTAGAAAGGGCATGCATGGCGTTGAAACCACCTACGCCGGTAGCGCAGATAGCAGCCTCGGCACCACCAGCAACGATAGCGTTAGCCTTACCCAAGCGAATCAGGTTGAAGGCGTCGGCCAGTGCGTTTGAAGAAGATGCACAAGCAGAAGCGGTGATATAGTTGGGGCCATGGAAGCCATACATGATTGAAATCTGACCAGCTGCGATATCAGCAATCATCTTGGGGATGAAGAAGGGGTTGAACTTAGGACCATCGGCTTCGTGAACACCGTAGTATTTTACTTCGTCCTCGAAGGTCTTAATTCCACCGATACCTACGCCGTAAACCACGCCGATACGGTTCTTGTCTTCTGTCTCCAGATCCATGCCGCTGTCTTCAACAGCCTGCTTAGCAGCAATCAGGGCCAGCTGAGTGTAGCGGTCCATCTTACGTGCCTCTTTGCGGTCCAGGAAATCGTTCACGTTGAGGTTCTTTACCTCACAAGCGAACTTAGTCTTGAAATTTGTTGTATCGAAACTTGTAATAGGTGCTGCGCCGCTAACTCCGTTGAGCAGGTTATTCCACATCTCTTCAGGAGTGTTGCCCACTGGCGTAACTGCGCCAAGACCTGTTACAACAACTCTTTTTAATTCCATAAGCTTAAATTAAAGCATAATGGTTGCTTCTAAGTGTTAGAAAGCAACCATTATGTTGTGAACAAATTTATTTTGCGTTCTCCTCGATGTAAGCGATAGCATCGCCAACAGTACCGATCTTCTCAGCCTTATCATCGGGAATTGAGATACCAAACTCCTTCTCGAACTCCATGATCAGCTCAACGGTATCCAGTGAGTCTGCACCCAGATCGTTTGTGAAGCTAGCCTCAGCCTTTACTTCAGCCTCATCTACACCGAGTTTGTCTACGATAATTGCCTTTACTTTGCTTTCAATTTCTGACATAATTGTAATACTTTAATTTGTTAATAATGATGTTGCTATCTTGAAATTTTTCCGACTTTAGGTCGAAATCGGGTGCAAAGTAACACAATTTCTTTCACTTACGCAAATTTTTTTAAGAAAAACTTGCTTTAGTTTGCACACTACGGGGTGATTTGTGCAAAAATATGCTATTTTTTGGCGCCTCTAATACTATAAAAATACAAAATATGATGATTTTATTCAATTTTAGTTGGTTATTTGAAAAACTTTCTGTAGTTTTGCAAAATAAAAACGAATACAAATATGACATTTACAGAAGAATCTAATCAAATTTTTAATCGAGCCATCAATGATTACCATGTCACCGATGATGTAGATACACCTATAAAGAATCCGTATCAGAAAGACAGTATCCAGCATAGTCTTTATAAGAAGTGCTGGATAGACACGGTTCAATGGCATTATGAGGATATCATCCGCGATCCCCATATTGATTCCATTGAGGCGCTGGCCTTAAAGCGCCGTATTGACCGTAGCAATCAGGACCGTACCGATTTGGTAGAGGAGATCGATTCATATTTCCGTCAGTATTATAGCGATGTGAAGCCTCAGGCCGATGCGCGCCTGAATACAGAGAGCCCAGCATGGGCTGTCGACCGTCTGAGCATTCTTGCCCTGAAGATATATCACATGCAGGAGCAGGTGAACCGTACTGATGCCGAGCCAGCGCATATTGCCAAATGTCAGGCTAAGCTCAATGTGCTGCTCGAACAGCAGAAGGACCTCTCGCTGGCTATCGACCAGTTGCTGGAGGATATCGCAGAAGGCCGCAAATACATGAAAGTGTATCGTCAGATGAAGATGTATAACGATCCCGCTACTAACCCTATCTTGTATAATCAGAAGTAACAAGGCTGATGAAGAAAGAGCATATACTGGTCATAAGATTCTCTGCTCTTGGCGACGTAGCCATGATGGTGCCTGTGGTATGGGCGCTGGCTCAGCAGTATCCTGATATCCGTATCACGGTGCTGAGCCGTAAGTTTGCGCGCCCGTTGTTCGATGATCTGGCTCCGAATGTGAATTTCATGGAGGCCGATCTGAACAAGGAGTATCACGGCGTCAGAGGACTGAATGCCCTTTACCGCCGATTGGTTGCCAAGCAATTTACGAAGGTGGCCGATTTGCATAATGTTCTACGTTCAGAGTATCTCCGCATGCGTTTCAATCTGGGCAGATACCGTGTAGAGCATTTGATTAAGAACCGTAGTCAGCGCCGTAAGCTGGTTTCTGGCAAACAGGATAAGCGCGTGCAGCTCCCGTCATCGTTCGAGAACTATGCTGCTGTGTTTGAGCGCTTGGGCTATCCGGTTGACTTGAGGCAGTTCCGCTCCATCTTCTCCGCCGAAGGTGGTAATCTGAATCTGCTGCCAGCCGTGTTTGGTCCTAAGAAGAGTTTTGAGCAGTGGATTGGTATTGCTCCGTTTGCTGCTCACGAGGGTAAGGTGTATCCGCCTCGCCTGATGGAGCAGGTCATCTATCGCCTGATACAGGCCTATCCTAAAGGTCGCATCTTCCTGTTTGGTAGGGGCGAAGAGGAGGAGAAGTACTTCCAGTTGTGGTGTGCCCAGTATCGCCAGTGTGTATGGGTTGGCAAGCATTGCGAGGGGATGTATCAGGAGCTGATCCTGATGAGCCATCTCAATGTGATGCTCTCGATGGATTCTGCCAACATGCATCTGGCTTCGCTCACTGGTGTTCCTGTGGTGAGTGTGTGGGGAGCCACCCATCCTATGGCTGGATTCCTGGGTTATAACCAGAATCCGGAGAATGTGATCCAGATTGATCTGGAATGCCGTCCGTGCAGTATCTATGGCAACAAGCCTTGTCAGCGCGGCGATTATGCTTGTCTGCAGAACATTCCGCCTGAGCGGATTGTTGACAGAATAATTACCATTATTAATAACTAAAAACTAAGACGCTTATGAAGTACATTTGTGAAGTTTGCGGATACGTTTACGATCCGGCAGAAGGCGATCCCGATGGTGGCATCGCTCCAGGAACAGCATTTGAGGATATTCCTGATGATTGGGTTTGCCCCGTTTGCGGTGTGGGCAAAGACAGTTTCAAGCCTGAATAATTTCATGCGAACAAATAGGTTCATCATCAGATTGACGTCGGTTATAGCTGTCTTATCGGCTATAGTGCTGGTTTCATGTAGATACGATGCCAGCGACATCTTCCAGTCGTTTGATGATGAACCTAACGTAAGCCCACTGGCCACAGAGCTTGGTTTCAGCAAGGATCGTCCGTTGGTCATGGGTATGAATACCAGTTATGCTCCTCTGCAATATGTGAACAACCAGGGCGTACCAAGTGGTTACGATGTGATGTTCACCAAGAAACTGCTGAAGCGGATGGGCATCCCGTTTACTTTCTCACCTAACCATTGGGACAAAATGTCGCCAGGCATCATTGGCGGCAAATACGATATGGGCATGTTGGTCTATTCGCCCTATCGTAAAGATACAACCAACTATTCTGAAGCAGTATTCCGTATGTATTATCAGGTGGTTTACAGGAAACAGGACTTTTCGGAGTTTGATTTCCGTCACCTGAAAGGCAAGCATATGGCTTATATGAAATCACGTCCTATCGGCATGATGCTGAAGGACGAAGGGGCTATCGGCCATCCGATAACCGATCTGAGCGAGGCTTTTGTTGAATTGGCTGACGGTAAGTACGATGGTGTGATCTGCTATCGTTTCCAGGCTAAATATAATATCGGACTTCTGCGTATGTCGAGGCAGTTGCAGGCCGACGACCTCTCGTTAGAGCCTCGTGAATACTGTTATGCCAGTCACGACAAGCGACTGATTGATGCCATCAATGCCGAACTGAAGAAGATGGAGGCCGAAGGCATCATCGATGAGATATATGGCCAGGAAGTGGCCGAACGGTTTGGCGATATCAAGATCCCCATGTGGGTTTGGTGGCTGCTCACCTGTCTGGTGTTTATGTTTATGGTGGTCTATGTGGTCAACCGCAATCGCTACAGCCACCATTTGCAGCGTGCCAACGTGCAGTTGCAACAGAAGAACAAGGCCCTCCAGCTGGCTACTGCCAGAGCCGAGGAGAGTACCCGTATGAAGAGCAACTTCATCAAGCAGATATCGCACGAGATACGTACGCCACTGAATATCGTATGTGGCTTTACACAGGTGCTGACAACGACCGATGTCGAACTGGATAAGGCGCAGAGGCGCGAGATGTCGTTGCAGATTATAGAGAATACGGAACGTATCACAGGACTGGTGAATAAGATGCTGGCGCTGGCCGATGTCAATAGTAGTGCCATACTGGAGCGTGAAGACCATACATCGGCAGCCATGATAGCCCAGGAGGCCATCAAGGCTACAGGTATCGATAAGGCATCGCAGTTCGTATTCAGACTGATTAAGCAGACGGGTACAGAGCAATTCTTTGATACCCATCAGCGCTCGGCAGTACAGGCGTTGGAACAATTGCTTGACAACGCCAAGAAGTTTACCCAACAAGGACAAGTAACATTAACAATAAGTAATCACGACGGCCAGGCATGCTTTGTGGTAGAGGATTCAGGCATATCGATACCCGTATATCAGGCCGAGCGCATATTCGATGAGTTTGTACAGTTAGACGAATATAGCGATGGAACAGGCATCGGACTGGCTATAGCGCGTAGCTTGGCGCGCCGACTGGGTGGTGACATCGTTCTCGACACCACCTATACCGGAGGCGCGCGATTCGTGATGACCTTGCAAAGCGAGAAAGAAGAAACGGCATGAAACAACAAGTATATCCTATCATAAGGTTCCCTGAGAAGGGAACCGTTTTGTATCCCTATCGTCGTCATCCCTTAGTACAGCCAGGCGCCATCGAGCAGCATTTCGCTCGTGAGCTTTCTGCCAAGTTGCCTACTGGCGTGGAGTGCATCCTCAATGCCTGCATCATCACTACTGATAAGCAGCCGCCTTACTATCCCGATTTGGCGCTGGTGGTAGCTGGTCGCCCTGATATCCGTATCGATGTGGAGATCGACGAGCCTTATCAGAAGAGCACGCGCGAGCCTATCCACTATCAGTCGTGTGGCGATGTGTTTCGCGATCATCTGTTGAATCGTCATGGGTGGACGGTGGTGCGATTGGCCGTTCAGCAAATCACTCAGGAAGCCAGCATCTGTGCCGACTATCTGGTGGAACTGCTTTCGGCTATGACGGCCGATATGGCTACAGCCGGGCAGCATGTCTTCACCTCTGTGCCCTTTCCTGTTGAGCCTTGGAGCCGTCATGATGCCCTGAAGATGGCGTACTGGCAGAAGGTGGCAGGCGAAGACCGCCAGTGGATAGCCGACAGATACGCCCTCGACGAGCAGGAACTGAAGTGCAAGCCGCTGGTCAGGCCTTTCGAGAAAACGGATGATATGTGCGAGAAGATGGCCACCTTTCGCGATGCTGGCTGCTACGAGCAGGATGCTTTCATTGATTTTGAGCCCGAGGAACATATCTATATATATAAAGGAATAAAGCGCATGCTGCCTGTGAGCTCGTTGATAGCCTACTTCTACGATGAGTTCCAACCTCTGTCACAGGCCGAGAACCAGTTGCGATATAAAGGCATACCCGTAGAGGAGTGCCTCGATAAGTGGGCCAAGGCAGGCCGATTGGCCAGCGAGGTAGGCACCTTTGTGCATCTGCAGACAGAGAACTACTTCCAGCGTGGATTTTTCGAGACAGAATGCCAGCTACAGTTCGGCTCTGAGACCGAAGTGGTGAACGTGGAACAGGAGAAACTGCACTTCCTGCGCTTCATCCGCGACTACGATATCGAGCCCTATCGCCAGGAGTGGCCTGTCTATGATAAGGATCTGAACATTGCCGGCACCATCGACCTGATTTGCCAGAACGACGATGGCGAGTTTACCATCTACGACTGGAAGCGTTCGTCGAAGGTGGTCAACGCCCAAGGCCAACCCATCGTAGAGGGTTTCCGTGGTAAGATGAGCCACAACGGCATCAGTCTGCCCGACACCTCGTTCTATCACTACTGCATCCAGCAGAACCTGTATCGCTACATGCTCGAGCGTCATTACGGCATCCGCATCAAGGCAATGAACCTGGTGGTGCTCTGTCCCGACTATCCCACCTACTACGTGGCCCAAGTGCCTAAGATGGACCAGCTTATCCAGCAGATTGTCACCATCTGCCAGCAAAGAGATCTGGGCCATCGGTTGCTGTCGTAATGTACATTTAAATAATTAGCCAGTCCTTTCACTGAAGGACTGCAATCCTCTAACTAAAAGACTGGAGTCCTTCAGGCGGAGGACTCCAGTCTTTGTTACCAAGTACTGAACCAGTGATTAATCCACCCAGTTCAGTTTCTCTACATAAGCATCAAATTTCAGTTCTTCATGGCCAACAATCTTTAGCGCTGCCTCCACCTCTTTGATTTCGCTGGGCGAACAAAGTCGCTCGCCCTTGCGACGCTCGAAGTAAGGGTTTCGACCGAACTTGCCCTGAAGTCTGTAACGGAACGTATCGTACTCGCTAGGCAGCATCTTGGTCTGCATATTCTTGAAACCTTTACCATACACCTGGGGCTTATCGCTGCGATAGAACTCGCAATCTCCCGTGGGTTTTGTGTACTTTGGATTCACAATCGTCACACTATGATAATCATCGGGCAAAGCCTGCATCGCCAGCTGGCGAAGACAGTGGTCAGCCATTTTGCAATCCGACTGTATGCAATGCAGGAAAAAGCCGGGAACAATATTGTAATTGATTTTATTCTCCATTATTTTTTTTTTTATGTAAAACATACTCAACACCTCACTTTACGAGGCTGATATCCTTTGTAGCAGAGGGTTTGAGGCGAGTGAGGTGTTTGCGAAACTACTCACCTGACACCTCACTCAACACCTCATGCAATTTTCAGAGGCACCACATTGTAGAATTTCACATGTCCGCGCTCAGTATGCTCAAAGCCCAGGTCCTTCATCGCATAACCCAGATGAATCTTGGTACTCTGGTCGCTCTTTACCGAGGGGTATTCCTTGCGGATCAGCTCAATCATCTGCTTGGTGTTCATAGCCTTCACCTTCTCGCCCTCATGGGGCTTGCGGAAACAGGTCTCAACAATCTCGGCTATATCCTTCTCATCGGTATAGTTCAGGTTCAGCTGCTGGATACGCGCCACCTGCTCGTTGGTGAACCAGTAGGGCACTTTGAGTTCGTTCACCTCGTACACCAGCTGGGCATATAGCTGTTCGTAATCTATCTCGCCTGTATTGTTGATATACTGCCCCTGAGGGATTTCAATGCAGATATATCGTCGACTACCCGTTACATCCGACAGCGGATGAGGATTGTTGGTAGTGGCTACAAACGATGCATAGCGGGGGCGATCCTGTTGCGAACTGCCATAGATGGTACGTCCGTTGACCTTGATTTTTGAGAGCGTCTGCTTCAAGGCCGCCTGCTGACTGGGACGGATGGCATCCAGCTCATCGAGATTCACCAGCAGATTGTTTGTCAAGGCCATCTCCTTATCGAACTTGTTCGATAGGTTCAGGTGGTCCAGATAATACTCCTGCAGTTCGGGGGGCAGCAAGCGCGCTATGAAGGTTGACTTGCCACAGCCCTGCGCCCCAATCAGTGTGGGCACAGTCTCGTTGGCATGCAGCCTGTCCTTCTGCAGCCAATGCGCCACAGCCGATCGGAACCAGATGACTAAGAAGTCCAACTGTTCGCTGCTGATGCCAGGCAGGCGGCTGAACAACCTGGCCAGATGATTCTGCCCGTCCCATTTAGGCAGATGCATCAGATACTCACTGATAGGATTGTACACGGGCGTTGCATCCGAGTAGATCACCTCTTGTATATCAGTCTTAGGACTGTTTTTGGTAATCTGCTCCTGCTTACCCTTGCGAACGATGCTGTTCAGCGCTTCAGGTGTTAGCGTTCTCCAAACAGGCTGACTATCAGGAGGTTCTGCGCTAAGGGTTACATACTCTACCTTACCATTCAGCACATTGCGACGGAACTGGTAGTTGTCACTAAGGAACTGCTCTACGGCGAGCGAGTTCTGCTGAGAGACTCCAAGAGACTCTCCGTTAATTGTTAGTTTCTCCATAAGATAAAGAATTTAATTTTAAGTTTGTTGATTATGTGCACTTTTCATACTCGCGTATGTTTTTGTGTACGGTTTTTGGCTATTGCCTTTCGGTTGGCAAAGGTACAAAAATAAAAAAGCGGTTGTCTGTCTTTCCTATTAAATTTTTGTTAAATTCTTCAAGTGTTAAAATCGAGTGAGGTTTTAAGTGAGATGTTTAGTGAGTAGTTTGCCAAACACCTCACTCGCCTCAAACCCCTTGCCACAAAGGATTTCAGAGCCTCAAAGTGAGGTGTTGACCAGTTTCTTTTTATAACTTTTTTTTGTATAATACTTGGAAGTTTCAATTATAATTCCTACTTTTGCAGGCGTGATGGAAGAAGAAACAGCACTTGAGTTGCTACGCAAGGCCATCGAGGAGAAGGCTGGTCGTAGCATGCGAACGCCGAAAGATTTTGATATCCTGTCGGAGTATATTTCTGATGAGACACATCAGAAGGTGAGTGCTTCTACCCTCAAACGATTCTGGGGATACCTGTCAGAGTCATCTGTTCCACGTGTCTCCACCCTCGATATTCTGGCACAATATGTTGGCTATACCGACTGGACCGGTTTCATGGAGCAGGATTCTACTCCGAATGCTCCAAAAGATTCCTTAAGCCGAATGCGTTCTCCTTTATTTTGGGGTGTTCTTGCTGTTTGCATGGCAGTTGTTGCGGTTGTATTCTTCCTCTTAGGTCGTCAGCAGACAAAAACAGAGCCTAAGCCTGTCGCCAGCAAATATGTACTGACCATCGGCCAGAAGTTCAAGAGCCATCAGGACTATTTGGATTTCTTTGGTATACACAATGCTAAAGTCCTTTATGGACAGCCTGTGCCCAACCATCCCAACATCTGGACATGGGGGCCCACGTATCACCATCGTAATTGGCACAACGAGGGCGACAGCGCCAGGATGCTGCCTACCATTACCGAATACTGGACAGGTGAGGGTGCTACTAAGGAGGCAACGGCTATCCGAAATACCCAGCAATATTTTCATTACCTCCGACTTAACGAACTCCGTATTGCGTTCGTCAAGAATCTGGTTGATTCCAACTTCGTGTTTACAGGCGTCTATCGTATGTCGCTTGAGCTCTCTGATACCACCAAACTCGTTTGGGAGCGTGTAGCCAATGAGGTCGATCTCAACAACCTCGACTATCTCGAGACCCTCCGCAACGACATCTCCTTATCTGCCCCAGGCTCCCCCTACCACCAGTAAGTTTTATACCACCAAATCCCTTATCACATCGACAAAACCGAAGTGAACCAAAGTGAACCAGCAAATGAGTCAGTTTGAACCAATGCTGTTTGCGCAAATTTGCGTACCTTTGCTATTCAATAATAAGCGAATAATTCTTAATACTATAATTATGAAACAAAACAAGCTAATCCTTGTACTCACTCTGCTTATGAGTATGGTAAGTCTCAACGCGTTTGCAGACTTTGATACAAGTACAAAGGTTCAGGTTGGCATGTTGTATTACTATTTAGATAAAAGTAATCACTATGCTCAGGTAACATCGAAACCAAATGATGGTAAGTACTCAGGATACGTTCCTATTCCAGCGTCTATCGAATACAACTCGATTAATTATACAGTTACGAGCATTTATAAAAATGCTTTTAAGCTCAGCGATGTGACTACAGTCATTATTGCAAACGGCGTGACGAGTATAGGCGAAAATGCCTTTGAATACTGTTACAAACTTGCTTCCGTCACTATTCCAAGTAGTGTGACGAGTATAGGAGATTATGCCTTTGAAGACTGTAGGGCTCTAACCTCCGTCATTATCCCAAACGGCGTAACGAGTATTGGCGAGGGTGCCTTTTGGGGCTGTAGTGGACTTATCTCTTTCACTATTCCAAACAGCGTGACGAGTATTGGTAATAGTGCCTTTGGGGGCTGTAGCGGCCTTACCTCCATCACAATTCCAAACAGCGTGGCGAGTATTGGTAATAACATATTATTCAAATGTAGTAATTTAACCTCTATTGAGGTGGAATCAGGTAATGCATATTATGATTCACGAGACAATTGCAATGCAATTATAAAGACTGCAGCAAATGAACTTATTGAGGGTTGCAAAAACACAATCATTCCAAACAGTGTGACGAGTATTGGTAATATGGCCTTTTGGGGCTGTAGCGGTCTTTCCTCTATCACTATTCCAAATAGTGTGTCGAGTATTGGCGTAAGTACCTTTGAATATTGTAGCGGCCTTACCTCTATTACTATTCCAAACAGCGTGATGAGCATTGGCAAAAGTGCCTTTAAAGGTTGTAGCGAACTTACCTCCATCACAATTCCAAACAGTGTGACAAGCATTGGCGAATACGCTTTTCGGGAATGTTATAAACTAAATAAAGTCATCATCAATGATATAGGCGCTTGGTGTAATGTCGTTTTCTCAGGTAGTTATAGTAATCCCTTAGAATTTGCACGTCATTTGTATAGTGATGAGAATACAGAGATAGCAGATTTGGTAATTCCAAATGGTGTGACTACAATCGGGAATTATGTCTTTGCTAACTGTGAAGGCCTTACCTCTGTCACTATTCCAAACAGCGTAACGAGTATTGGAGATAACGCCTTTAAAGGTTGTAGTGGCCTTAGCTCTGTTACTGCTTTGAATCCATCGCCTGCTACAATTACACAATCCGTATTTTCAAATCGTGCTAATGCAACCCTTTACGTTCCTGCAGGATGTAAGACTGCATACGAGCTAGCAAACAATTGGAAGGAGTTCAAGGAGATAGTAGAGTTGACTGATTACAACTTCACTTTTGCTGATAGCAATGTAAAGGCTATATGTATAGAGCATTGGGATACTGATGGTGACGGTCTAATCAGTTTTGATGAGGCAGCTGCAGTAACGACATTGTCTGATTATTTTAGGAACAAATCTATTACACTGTTCGATGAACTAATTAATTTCACTGGCTTGACGAGCATCGACAGTTACGCATTTGATGGCTGTAGCGGTCTTACCTCCATTACTATACCAGGAAGTGTGACGAGTATTGGTAGTAGTGCTTTTAATGGCTGTAGCGGTCTAACCTCTGTCACAATTCCAAACAGCGTGACGAGCATTGGTAGTAGTGCCTTTAATAGCTGTAGCGGTCTTACCTCTGTCACCGTTTTGAATCCATCACCAGTTGTTATTACAGGTAACGCATTCTCAAATCGCACAATAACAACACTCTATGTACCTGCAGGCAGTAAAGCGGCATACGAGGCAGCAAACTATTGGAAAGATTTTAAGGAGATAGTAGAGCCGACTATCACTTTTGCTGATAGTAATGTTAAAGCAATATGCGTAGCACACTGGGATACTAATAATGACGGTGAGATCAACTTTGATGAGGCAGCTGCTGTGACTACCTTATCTGACATCTTTAAGGAAAACACTTCTATCACATCGTTCGATGAATTAGCATATTTCACGGGCTTGACGAGTATTGACGATTACGCCTTTGCTTACTGTGACGGTCTTACCTCCGTCACCATTCCAAATAGCGTAAAGAGTATTGGCAGTTACGCCTTTGATAGTTGTGATAATCTTACCTCCGTCACTATTTCAAACGGCGTAATGAGTATTGGAGAGGGAGCCTTTGCAGAGTGTTACAATCTAAATAAAGTCATTATCAATGATATTGGTGCTTGGTGTAATGTCGTTTTCTCAGGTAGTGGTAGTAATCCTTTAGAAAAGGCACATCATTTGTATAGTGATGAGAATACAGAAATAACTGATTTGGTAATTCCAAATGGTGTGACTACAATCGGGAATGAAGTCTTTGCTTACTGTGACGGCCTTACTTCTGTCACTATTCCCAACAGCGTGACGAGTATTGGCGATTATGCCTTTTATGATTGTTGCGATCTAAATAAAGTCATCATCAATGATGTTGCCGCTTGGTGTAATATTGCTTTCTCTGAATCTTACAGTAATCCCTTATATTATGCACATCATTTGTATAGTGATGAGAATACAGAAATAACAGATTTGGTAATTCCAAATGGTGTGACTACAATCAGGAATGAAGTCTTTGCTAACTGTGAAGGCCTTACCTCTGTCACTATTCCAAACAGCGTAACGAGTATTGGAGATAACGCCTTT